>JBPBPZ010000036.1:0-30989 GCA_050954525.1 Janthinobacterium lividum | reverse complement strand
ACCTGAAGTGGCACGTTGTTGATTTCGAAATCGTCGGCAGGGAACAGGACTTCAAGCCTGCACCAGCCACATTCCCCGGTACTGACATCCCCATACCGGCCATCGGTAAGCCGGTGGAAGAACAACGAAACCAAGTGGTAATTCGGATCGATTCAGCCACGATCATTCCTTTGCTGAGTCCGGAACGGCTTTACACGGCAGTTGGCCCGGAAGAAAGTGCGTTCGTGGAGTCACTCGCAACCCTGGCGCTCAAAGGGAGAGCTATACCGAAGGAGATGACTCAACTGCTTGTCACGGGGGGCGATAACGGTCGCGATTCAACAAGGCGTTCGGACGCTTGGACCATGCGAGACGACTTCTTCAAGGTCGAAGAATCTCCTCGATCACTTGCTCGATTCTTGAACAGATGGGGCCATTGGGGATGGCCGATTGCTCAATTTCATAGAACCTACACTGGCACCGAAGTTCTCAGGCTGGTGATGGGCGAGAAAGCGCCAAGCTTCTTAATACCGCAAGCGCTTTGGCGCACGAGAGAAGAATACCGCGCTGCACTCCTCGGCAGCCCGGCCTCTTGGCTTTCAGCGAAAGCAAGTCTGGGTGTGACGCACCAAAGGTCTGAGTTCCCTTACCTCGGCATTACATCCCGCGCATGTTCTCAAGCGATAGAAGCAACCATCACGCTGGACCACCTGCGAAAGGTGAAAAGCAGCATCTGCGCACGACCGGATTGCGACAACATCTTTACCGTCGAATCGAATCACGGGAAGAGGTATTGCGACCAATATTGTGCGCATCTTGAATCTGTTCGGCGGAACAGGGCTGCGTCCAAGCAAGCCAAGGCAAAGGCAACTCAGAAGGCAGGTTGAAGTGCATCTCTTCAAGCGTGGTTCCGTTTACTGGTTTGAGTGCGTGTTCAACGGTCAGCGTTATCAACGCTCAACCCGCGTCAAGTCACAACGCGACGCCAAGTCCATCGCTGCGACCTTCTACAGCGGCCTTGCTAAAGGTGAGGTTGGCATTGTGGAGCGAAAGCCCAGCCCCCCGTTCTCGAAAGCAATGGCTAATTTCTTGGCTTGGTCTCAACAGGAGCACCAGGCCCACCCGAGTACCGCTGAGCGCTACAGGCAGAGCAGCCTTGCCCTGCTGCGCTACTTCCGAGAAACCAACTTGGATAAAATCAGCGCTGATGATGTAGAACGCTTCAAGTCTTCTCGCGCTGCTCAGCCGGGCGCGCACACGAAGCGCCGTCTTCGACCTGCGACTGTGAATCGAGAGCTCGCCTGCCTCAAGGCTCTCTTCAACCATGCGATAAAAGCTGACGCTAATCTACGCAATCCGGTCAGCCGCGTGAAGTTCCTGCCTGAACAGAACGAGCAGAGCCGTGTCGTCTCTCATGCAGAGGAGCGCGTTTACTTTGAGGCTGCGACGGCTACACTTCGGGATGTCGCAACTCTCATCGTTGGTACTGGAATGCCGTCCGGAGGAGGTCTTTACCCTTCAAGTGACAGACGTGAACCTACAAGAGGGTTACTTGACCGTGCAGCGGGGCAAGACTCCGGCTGCTAAGCGATGTATCGCACTCACACGAGCCGTCACAGCCGTCTTGCGCGCCCGCATGGTCTCCTCAAGCAGTTCACCCTACCTCTTTCCGCTCGCGGGCGATCCAACACGACCGATGCCTAACGTGCATGGAGCGCACCACCGAGCGCTTAAGGACAGCAAGGTCACACCCTTTCGCCTGTATGATCTGCGGCACACCTTGCCACGCGAGCAGCCGAGGCTGGCATTTATCCCGTGACCCTCGCGGCGATGTTGGGCCATTCGCGCATTCAAATGGTCCTCCGGTATGCCCACCCAACCCAGGTACATCAGACGTCCGCGATGGAGCGCTTGGAGGCCCACATTGCCGCTCAGATCAGCAGAGAAGCAGCAGAGGCGGGTCTGCCAGAGAGGGCCCGCCGACAAGCGTGCTGAACGGAGGTCGCCGAGAAACCTGTAGGGAAAAGCGTAGGGAGTGTTGGCTTGTAGGCGCTTGTTTTCGCTTGTCGAAGCACCGCAGAACGATAGATAATTGCTAGAGAATGCAAGGCGCAACAAACCGAGGCAGGGCTGTTGGAGCAGTCTGCAAAACCAGTATTCGTGGGTTCGATCCCACCCGGTGCTCCAAATAATCAGTGAATAAGCCCACCGGAGAAGGTGGGCTTATTTTGTGCAGGGGAACGTTACCAGCTTCATGGCTCCGCGAGTTCTTCATCAGAGCTTGACCTGTGCAAGCGCGAAGCAAGGATGTTGTGCATGAAAAAGGTCGTCGCCTTCGTGGTTCTGATCGTTGCGCTGGTCCTGGCTTTTTTGCCGCAGGCGTCGCCGCTTCGTTCCGCATGGCGAAAAGTGAGCCGGCAGCCGTCG
Source organism: Janthinobacterium lividum (assembly GCA_050954525.1). Lineage (GTDB taxonomy): Bacteria > Acidobacteriota > Terriglobia > Terriglobales > Acidobacteriaceae > Terriglobus. The sequence continues at coordinate 28,583 of JBPBPZ010000036.1, read as the reverse complement.
CAGCAGGCTTCTAAACATGCGATTGAACCACAACCGGATGAAGACGCTATTTCGCCGGAGTTCCTTCAAGAAGCCTGGGGCGTTCTGCTACCCGTCACACGTCAGAAGCAGGACAGCGATGGAAGCCTGGCAGGTGTGGGAGCGGCCGACGCTGCAATGGCTGGACTGCAACATAAAGCCAAGACCCGGGCTGACTGGTTGATCTATGAACAGATCAGCGACTACAGCCTTGCGAAACTGCTGGGGACAAAACCCAAGGCGGGCAGTGTCAAGCCACAAGTCCTTCAAAGCCCTGAGGAGTGTGTGTCGGCCATTATGGCCGCCATGCGAAGCCAGGTTCTGCATGCCCATTTACAGCAGTGCGCAAGGGTAGACGCCGGCACGGCACGGTAAGCACCGGATGGTTCCCTATGCCTGCCCGCATGCATGAGGTATCGCAACGCAGAGACTTGCGGTGCGAACCCGATACATCTTACGCATGGAGGTGAGAGGTTCTCTCAATGGGACGGTAAATGCATCCCATGCAGTGGAGTGTATGTTTCCCATGTCTGATCAGCGTTTAAAAATGCAGGACCCGCGTACCCAGTATCCCCAGCCACCTTTCCAGCAGCAGCACCAGGCGCAACCCGGGCTGGCGAAGCAGATGGATCCAAAGCCAGACAACGGCGAAACCAGCTATGTCGGCAGCGGCAAGCTGCAGGGCCGCAAGGCACTGGTGACCGGCGGCGACAGCGGCATTGGCCGTGCCGTAGCCATTGCGTTTGCACGTGAAGGCGCCGACGTTGCAATCGGCTACCTGCCCAATGAAGAAGCGGATGCGAAAGAAGTCATCGACCTGATTACAAAGGAAGGTCGCAAGGCGATTGCGCTGCCCGGCGACATTTCGGACGAGGCCTTTTGCAAGCAACTGGTGGCAGATGCCGCGAAGCAGCTTGGAGGCTTGGACGTGCTGGTGAACAACGCCGGAACCATGTCGTCGCACACCAGCCTGGCGGAAGTATCCACGGACGAGTTCGACCACCTGATGAAGACTAACGTCTATGCCCTGGTCTGGATTACAAAGGCGGCCATGCCGTTGCTGCAGCCGGGTGCGTCCATCATCAATACAGCGTCGATCCAGGCGTTTGAACCCAGCAAGAACATTGTGGATTACGCCATGACGAAGGCGGCCATTGTTGCTTTCACCAAGGGCATGGTGCCGCAGTTAATGGAGCAGGGTGTGCGTATCAACGCGGTTGCTCCCGGGCCATTCTGGACACCGATCCAGCCCACCGGCCAGCCGCCTGAAAGCGTGGAGAAGCTTGGCTCCGGCGTGCCGTTCAAGCGTCCCGGCCAGCCCGTGGAAATTGCTCCGCTGTACGTTCTGCTGGCGTCGCAGGAAGGCAGCTACCTGACCGGTGAAGTATTCGGAGCGACCGGCGGCAAGGGCGTCGCATAAACGCTGGCTGTGCATGAAAATGGGACCCGGCAAGCCGGGTCCCATTTCTGTTTCTGCAGCCGTGGGGTGGTTTAGAAGATGATCTTGCCGGCCAGCTGCATTTGGCGCGCCGGGTAGGCCGACGTGATCTGCCCAAAGCTGGAGCTACCAAAAGTACTGTTGGCGGCGCCGTAATTCACCTTGTTCAACACGTTGAATGCTTCCGCGCGGAAGTCGAAGAATGACGAGTCGCTCCACAGCGCGAATGCCTTGTGCAGTCCCAGATCAGCCTGGTAGAAGGCGTCGCTGCGACCCAGGTTTCGCGAAGCGTTGCCCCAAGGGTAGGTGGTGGGCAGCGAGAATGCAGCGTTGTTGAAGATGCCGTTCACGGTGGTCGACGTCTTGGTGCGTGTGCTGTAAAGCGGCACCCCAACATTGCGGTTCGGGCGATAGGTGACGAGGTCCGTCACGTAAAGTGCAGAACTGTTTGGCAGCGAGTAGTTGATGTTGATCGGAGCACCGCTGGTCATGTTGTTGATCAGCGTGAGCTGCCAGCCGCCAAGCACCTCGTTGACGAAGTTGTTGCTGCCAGAGCCATAGCGGCGATCGTGGCCGTAAGGCAGGTCGTACACGATGGAGAGCGTATCAGCCAGCGGCTGGTCGTAGCCGGATGGGCCGTAATCCGCACTGGGGTTGGCGTAGTTCACGCGGCTGTTGTCGCCATTGGAGGTTTCCAGGTGACCACCCGCGATGTCGAAGTCGCGGCTCCAGGTGAACGAGTTCAGCAGGTACAGGCCTTGCCTTGTGCGCTTTTCCACCTTGAACTGCAGCGAGTTGTAGTTGGTGGATCCGCCGCCGTAGGCAATCTCGATGGACCCAAAGCCGGTGACCGGACGCCTTGACGCGAGCGATCCGCAGGTGGCGGCAGTGACTCCAACGACGCAGGGCGCGGCCTGGTTGTAGTCAGCCAGCGTTTGCAGGTGCGTGCCCTTGTTGCCGACGTAGCTCAGGTCTGCCAGCCAGCCGCCGCCCAGGTCCTGCTGAAAGCCGTAGAAGTAGCTCTGCAGGTAGCCCGTTTTGAAGTTCTTCGGGATGTAGCGCGAGGTGACGTTGGCAGGGTTGAAGTACGCGGCACTGGTCAGCACATTGCTGTAACCCTGCTGCGTCTGACGGAAACACGCGGACTGCAATTGCGTGTCGTTGGTGCATAGGGCAGCGGAGGTCGGTGCCACCTGCGAGATGTTCGCGTTCACCACGTTGGGGCCGTTGTAGGTCAAATTGTTTTCGCCACCGGCGCGGTTCCACTGGGTGTAGCCGATGCCGTAACCGCCCCGCATCACCGTCTTGGGCGACATCTGGTAGGCAAAGCCTAGGCGCGGACCCACATTGTTGGTGGGCGTGTTGACCTGTGCACGATCAGCAATGCTGCCGTTGCGCGCCTGCACCAGGGTCTTGGTGGCCGGGTCAAAGTTCGCCAACTTGTTGTCACGCTCCCACTGTGGCGTGACGATCTCATACCGCAGACCGGCGTTGATCGTGAGATTGGGCGTTACCTTGATGTCGTCCTGCACGTACATGAAGTTGTAACGCTGGCGCAGATTCACAATGGCGTAAGTTGTGAGTTGGTACGCCGAGCGGTTGCCGAAGAGGAAGTCGGCAAGGTTGCGAGACTGCTGCAACTGCGCGGCAAGTGTCGGTGCGCCGGCGGCCACCGTGGTATTTACAGGATTTCCGTTGGCCGCGTAGTTACCCGCGTAGTTGTCCTGGCCGTAGCTGGGATTGAAGTCGTTCAGCTCGGTATGAACTTCCTGGAACTCGTAGCCAAGCTTCACGCTATGCCGCCCCTTGATGAGCGTGTAGTTCACCTTGGGGTTGAAGATCATGGGGTTCTGAAATTGCGGATTCGACGACTGTGCGCCGAACTGCGTGTAACCCGTGACGTTTTGCGCGTTCAACGAACGAACGATGCGCGGGTCAGTCGGCAGGCCGTCGGTAATGCCGCTCTGTACCAGCAGCGAGGGCTGGCCTACACCCACGGGGAATTTCTGACCAATATTGCGCGACCAGCCAAAACGCGCGTCAAGTAACTGCGTGGGTGTAATGGCCCACGTGACGCCGCCCGCGATGTTCTTGTTGCGGAGGGTCACGTTGCCGTTGCTGTTGCCGCCTGCGATGCCGGTAATGCCCGGCGGGTCAAAGATGTAGCCGCGATGCTGGCTGTAGCGCGCAAAAATGGAGGTGCGCTGCGTAAACGTGTGATCCAGGCGAAAATCGCCCTTGTCGTCGTTGATGATGCCGCGCGGTGCGATCGACAGGTTGCCGGACAGGGCCTGAGCACCCGATGCCGTGGGTGCCGGTAGCGCCGCAAATACGTTCCGCGCCAGGGTGGTCCACTGCGCCTGAGGAATGCTGCCAACGAAGGTGCGGCCTGAGATCGGGTCGCGCAGCGGAATGGCGTTGTTCGGGTTTGACGTGTCGTCGTTCAGGTAGAACAGGCCGTTGCGCTGGTTTGCAGTCGGCACGATGGAGGTCACAGACGGATTGTTGAAGATCTGCCGAACCGCCTCATAGTCGCCGAAGAAGAAGGTGTGGTCCTTCCAGATGGGACCACCCAGCGTGCCACCAAACTGGTTGCGGATGAACTTTGGCTTGCTGGTTCCGGGGGCAAGAAACGGACCGCTGGCGTTCAGGACCGTGTTGCGTGCGTAGTCCCAGGCCCGACCGTGAAAGCCGTTGGTGCCACGCCGCACGGCGGCATTTATTACCGCGCCGATGTTGCGGCCAAACTCCGCGGAGTAGTTGTTCGTCTCAACGCGAAACTCATCCACAGCGTCTGGAGAGGGCGCAATGTTCTCGTTGGCAAAGCCCTGGTTCGATGTGCCGTAGTTATTGTTATCCAGGCCGTCCAGCAGGAAGTTGTTGAAGGCCGAGCGGAGGCCATTCACGTTAAACGAGCCTTCGCGGCTCTGCGTGGTTCCGTTGTTCTCCAGGGCAGATCTGCGGACGCCCGTGGACAGCAGCGTGAGATCGGCGTACGAACGGCCATTCAACGGCAGGTTTTCCACCTCGCGCGTGCCCACCAGCTGGCTGTGCGAGCTGTTCTCAGTCTCCAGCAGCGATGCCGCGCTGGTGACCGTTACGGTTTCGTTGACGCTGCCGGTCTTCAGGGTGACATCGACACGCTGCCGGGCATTGACTGTGAGCGGAAAATTCTCGCTGCTGAAGCCGGAAAAGCCCTGTGCGCCTGCCGTGACCTTGTAATCACCGATCTTGATGCTGGTGAATTCAAACTTGCCTTCACCGTCTGCTTTGGTGTCGAAGTGCGTGCCTGTTTCCACGTTGGTCAGCGTCACGGTCGCATTGGGAACGGCAGCCCCACCTGCGTCACGAACAAAACCGATGACGGAAGCGGATTCAAACTGGGCCTGACTTGGAAGTTGCAACACCATGACAGCGGATGCGGCCAGGGAAACTTGTAAGACACGGGAAAGACGCAACGAGAAACTCCTGAAAAACAGTGAATAGCCCAATTATCCCTGCCACTACCCGTCGTATTGTTGCGGGAAGGTCAATATCGCAACGACCGGACGAATGACAGCGCACAACCGGGAGAAGCGTACACCCTTTCAGGTGGAACCTGCCTGGTGTTTCGCTTTTATCTCGGAAGGGGTTTCTTCAGGGACGTGGAATGCTTTACGGTCAGCTCTAACTGCGGATGCGGCCGCCGAGCACAAATCCAAACAGCCCCAGAAGCGTGGTTCCAATGACTGTTTGCAGGCTAGACAGCAGCATGCCAAGTTCGCCGGACGGGCGCAGAGCGACCTCGGAGGTGCCAACGGTGGTCATGGAATCGAGGCTGAACAGGAGGTAGTTAACCCACTGAAAGGCATGCGACGCCGCAAACCCCTCACGCGGACGCAGGCTCCCGGTAAGCCAATACACTAGGGCAAACACCGCAAGCGTTGTGAAAAAGGCACGCAGCACACGAACCACACTGTCGCCGTAATCACAGAGCCACTCAGCAACTACGTCGCCCAGGTAGCGCATGCCCATGCCAAGTGCAGGCATAAAGGCGCGCTTCCTTGCCAGCTCGCCAGAGCGTTTTCGGTAAAGCCGTTTCTGCACACGTCGACGCCTGCGGTAGCACCAGCTTTCGTCGTCGTGTTTGCCCAGCGATCGGAAGTTCTGTTCCAGAATCAGGTAGCTGTCGATCGCTCCGTCCAGATCGCCATGTGCCTCTTCACCCACCATGCCGCCCAGCGAAGTTGCCTGCATGCGGGTTCGGTCGAGCCATGCACCCGCGAAGCGTGCGTGGGTCAACTGGCACGTTGCCAGCGACACATTTGGCAGCGTGGCCCGGCGAAGGTCCGCATACGACAGGTCGGCACCATCCAGCACGGCATTGCGCAGGTTCGTGTCGCGCAGAACGGCCTTCTGCAGATTTGCGCGTCGCAGCGTGGCTCCACCCAGGTTTGCGCCGACCAGTTCCACAGCCGCCATGGAAGATTCATCCAGGCGCGCGGCTTCCAGGTTGGCACGCTCCGCCGTTGCACCATCAAGCCGAGCGCCCCACAGATCGGCAGAGGAGAGGTCGGCGCCATCCATAATGGCATCGGTAAAGTTGGCAAAGCGCAGGCTGCAGGCAGTGAACTTTGCGTCTTCCAGAAGGGCACCGGTGAAGTCTGCTTCGCCGCCGTCAGCACCGGTAAATGTTGCGCCAATCAGGTCTGCACGCAGCAGCTTCGCGCCCTCAAGGCTTGCCCCGGAAAGGTTCAGACCGCTTCCTTTCACATCCGAAAGGTCAGCTCCTGCAAGGTTTCCATGCGACAGGTTGCAGCGCCGAAGGCTGGCACCTGCCAGCGTTCGACCTTTGAGAAGGATGCCGCCCAAGCTCCCATCCCATCCCATCCGGCCGTCTACGTCCCGGCCAAGCGCCGCTGCCGATACGTCTGCTCGGTCGTAGGGCGCAGTGCCGACCGTTGCGGAGGCGTCGCCCGCGAACTCCATCAGGCTATGTGTGGCCGCAGCATCTGGTAGACCTGCGGATTCATCCGTGGGCATCACTGCTTCTGTGCACTGATCAGCGCGTCGATCTGGGTGAGTAATTGGGCGAAATCAACCGGTTTGGGATGGTAGTCACTGCAGCCTGCATCCAGAGCTTTCTGGCGGTCGCCGGACATGGCATGTGCCGTTAACGCAATGATCGGAATGGCTGCGGTAGAGGGATCATTTCTAAGTGTCCGCGCAACTGTCCAACCGTCCAGAATCGGCAGGTTCATGTCCAGCAACATGATTGCAGGCTGTAATTCACGCGCCTTGTCCAGTCCCTGCTGTCCATCCGTTGCGACAGTTACTTCAAAGCCGCGTCGCGTAAGGCGGCGAGAGAGAAAATCCCAAAGTTCTTCGTGGTCTTCCACCAACAACAGCTGCATGCTACTTCTCCAGGGCCTGGTTCGACGGGTCTTCGTTTGGTTGGATGCGAACATCTCCGGCCATTGTGTGTGGATCGTTCAAGCCAGGAGTAAGAGCACGCAACTCGCCGGCGAGCTGGCGCAGATTGGTCTCTCCCTTGGTCAGTACGCGATCCGCGCTCTCCAGTTGCTGCCGTTCCTTCTCGTCCAGCAGTCGGCCCGTCAGCACAATGACCGGGATATCTTCACAGCCCGGGCGTTCGCGCAGCATGTGCAGGAATGTAAAGCCATCCATTACGGGCATGGTCAGATCCAGAAGGATGACCTGCGGCGGTGCATGTGCCACGATGTTCAACGCGTCCTGTCCATTGCTTGCCTCAGAGACGGTCCAACCCTGCCGCTCAAAGATCGCACGGAGGCGGGTCCGTGTGTCGGCATCGTCGTCGACCACCAGAATGTCACCAGGATCGCCACGGAACTGTTCCATGACGGTCTTCAGGCGATCCCATTCCACGGGCTTCAGGACGGTGTCTGCGGCACCGAGGAAGTTGCTCAGGCCCGGCTCGTTGACAAACGTCACCATGACAACCGGAATGCGTTCGAGGGCAGGCTCTTTCTTCAGCGCCGCAAGCACGCTCCAGCCGTCCATCTGCGGCATCATTACGTCCAGCAGGATGGCGCGTGGCAATAGTTCGCGAGCCATCTCCAGACCGGCGCGCCCATCTGTCGCAAGGCGTACCGCAAAGCCTTCGCGTTCCAGGAAGCGCCGCAAAAGCTCACGCTGCGCCGCATCGTCATCAATCACCAGGACCAGGTGCTTGCTTTTATCGATGCTGCTTTTATCCTCTTCTTCCTGCCTTTGCGATTCCGGCAGAACAGCAGGAATCTTGATGATGAAACTTGACCCCTCGCCCGCGGCGCTTTGCACCTCGATGTCGCCACCCAGCAGGCGGCAGAAGGCACGCGTGATGGCCAGACCAAGGCCGGTGCCACCGTACTTCCGAGTGGTGGACACGTCGGCTTGTGCGAATCGCTCGAACAACTTGGCGGTTTGCTCCGGCGTCATGCCAATGCCGGTGTCGGAAACGCGGAAGGTCATGTGATCGCCGTCGCGTTCGCCGTGAACCGTGATCCGACCGTGTTCCGTGAACTTGGCTGCGTTACTGACCAGGTTGAAAAGGCATTGCCGAAGCTTTACCTGGTCGGTATTCATGGAGCCAAGGTTATCCGGGAAATCGAGCACAAGCTCGTTGCCCTTCTGCTCCACCAGCCCCTTCATGGTGTTGCCAACATCCTGCAACAGGTCCGCTGCAGAGAACTCCTCCGCATAGGTCGTCATACGATCCGCTTCGATCTTGGACAGGTCGAGCACGTCGTTGATCAGCGAAAGCAGGTGCCGCGCGTTTGCCTGAATCTTGCGTACGTCGGCCAGGGTCGCTGCTTCGCCCTTGTCCTCCATCTCCTCTTCCAGCAGTTCGCTATAGCCGATGACGGCAGACAGAGGTGTTCGCAGTTCATGACTCATGTTTGCCAAGAACTGGCTCTTCGCACGGTTTGCCGATTCTGCTGCATCCTTGGCCGCGCTTAGCTCCAGCTGCGCCTGCTTTTGTTCCGTAATGTCGGTGTGGGTTCCAACCCACTCACGCGCGTTTCCCCGCGCCAGCAAAGGCACAGCGCGGGCAGCCATGGTTCGCCACTCGCCATCGGCGCGCAAGAGGCGCATCTCTACGGAGTAGAGGGTGTTGTGAGCCACGGCATAGGTCCAAGCCTTTGCCGATGCATCCCGATCGTCGGGGTGGACGGCATCAAGCCAGCCATAGTGCTCGAACTGCGATGGAGACTGGCCGGTGAACCGGGTCCAACTGGGTTGATCGCCACGGAGCTCTCCCTCTGGGGTGGTCGTCCAGATGATGGATGCGCTGCTTTCAATCAGGCGGCGGTACCGTTCTTCGCTGATCTGCAGGCGGTTTTGCGCCTGGCGCTCGACGGTAACGTCATCCACCACAAGGCCGGCACCCGTGTTTTTACCGGGGATGCGCTCATCCGGCAGGGGAAAGACACCAAAGCGCAGATCCCGGTCCTCTTCTTCACCCGCGGCAGCTGGCAGCACAATATCTACCGTGGACGCCTTTCCACTGAGCAGTACCTGCCTGACAACAGGTTCCAGTTGCGGACGAACGCTGGGTAGCAGGTCCCAGAGCATTTCATATCCCGCAGCGGGCGTAGCCGCACTGGACATGGCAACGAATGCCTGGTTGACGTGCCGGATGCGCGCGTTCTGATCCACCAGCCCAAAACCGATGGGGGCATGGTCCAGCACACGTTCCAGCAGGGCGGCGCTGGCCCGCTCTCGCCTGCGGCGAATGAGCGAAACGATGAACACCGCAAGGAACGACAGCGGCAGGGTAATGCCGGAAACCAACTCGAGAATGGGCAGCCAGAACGACTCAAGATGGTCGATGCGGTCGATCTCGCGCCTGGCAGCGTCCTGCACCTTACCGATTTCGGTGCGGACGCCGTCCATGGTTCGTTTGCCTTCGCCGGTAAAGATCAGCGTGCTGGCACCCTCGCGCCCTGCACCTTGGCGGGCGGCGATGATGCCTTCCGCGAAACTGTGTTTTGACTGGATCAATGCGTTGAGTTGTTGCAGGTCCTGCGGGCTGGTGTGCAGAGCCGCAAGCTCACCCGGTACCGTACGCTCTGCCAGCCGGTAGGGCTCCAGATATTCGTCTTCTCCGGTCAGGGCATAGCCGCGGTAGCCCGTCTCAAGGTCTTTCATGCTCGACAGCAGCCGCTCTGCGGCAACCAGGATGCCGTTCTGCTCAGCCATCTCCTTGCGGCTGTGCGCGACCACAGCAATCGAAGCCGCGCCTGCAAGGGTTCCCAGCAGGAAAAGACAGAATGCTGCCGCATTTAGCCAGCGAAACTCTCGTACACGGGGCGGCGTTGGATCCGCTGTCTTGTTGCTCATGGTCGAACCTGGATCTGCTTCATGTCTCCCTTGAGATGCAGGGAAAGCTGTTCTGTATAGCAGAGGATGTGCGGGCACAATGCCCGCAGTCCCGATTCCTGCTGCGTCTCACTCCACCTGGCAGGCGGGGCGGTGCAAGCTGTGTTCTTCGGCCTGTTTACGTGACGCGGCGGGTCGCGGCGCGCTAACCTGCTCAATAGCGGCCTGGGATTTCCCTTGCCGGGAAAGACGTTCATGGCTATCTCTTCTTCGCCCACCAATTTCGGTTTTAACAACCGCACCCATACCGACCGCCGGGCCATGTCGATTGCGACCACCTTGTTTTTTATGTGGGGCTTTCTGACCTGCATGAACGACATCCTGATTCCGCATTTGAAGTCGATCTTCGAATTGAGCATTGCGGAAGCGGCCTTGATCCAGACGGCCTTCTTCGGCTCGTACTTCCTGTTCGCCATTCCGGCAGGCAAGCTGGTGGAGTATCGAGGCTACAAACAGACCATGGTGGTAGGCCTGCTGGTGGCCGCTGCGGGTGCCGTGCTGTTTATCCCTGCCGCGCATCTGGCGTCGTACCCGCTGTTTCTGGCCGCGCAGGTCGTTCTGGCTGCGGGCATTACCGGGTTGCAGGTGGCTGCCAATCCGTTTGTCGCAAGTGTCGGTCCGGCAGACACCTCATCCAGTCGCCTGAATCTCTCCCAGGCCTTCAACTCGCTGGGCACAACCATTGCCCCCTACATCGGCCGCGCCACCATCCTGGCCGGAGCCACGGCGCTGACGGCGGCGGAAGTACATCGGCTATCCACAACGCAGCTCGACGCTTACCGCGCTCACGAGGCTTCGACTGTGACCATGCCTTACCTGGTTATCACCGGAATCCTTGTGCTGCTGGCGGCATTGCTGGCCATGGTAAGGCTCGACAACAGTGAACACGTGACGGTCGACCTGCGCCCCATTGCCGGGTTCGGTGGCAGCGTGTGGAACCAGAAGTGGCTGGTGCTGGGTGCCATCGGCATCTTTGTGTACGTGGGTGCAGAGGTGTCCATCGGCAGCTTTCTGATCAATTACTTTGAACGCCCTGACATTGGCGGCCTGAGCGCCGTTGCCGCGGCTGGCTTTGTGCCTTACTACTGGGGCGGCGCCATGATCGGCAGGTTTGTCGGCTCCGTGGTGCTGCAAAAGGTGCGTACCGGTATCCTTCTCGGGTTTGCCGCAGCGGTTGCCTTTTTGTTGGTCGTTGCCAGCATGCTGACCCATGGAACGGTGGCCATGTACACCATTCTGGCCGTGGGATTTTTCAACAGCATCATGTTTCCCAGCATCTTTGCGCTTGGCCTGACCGGCCTGGGCGACCTGACCAGCAAGGGTTCGGGGCTGATGGTGCAGGCCATCGTGGGCGGAGCGATCCTGCCATATCTGTACGGCAAATTTGCGGACCAAATCGGCTACCAGCGTGCCTTCATCATCCCGGCTGTCTGCTACATCTTCATCGCGTTCTACGGGTTTGCTTCCACGCGGCGCACCATCATGACGGACCCGCTGGCAGGTGGGCCCGCGTAGGGCGGTGATCGGCGGGTGCCCCGTACTCGTATTGAGTCAGTAAACCTGTGGAGTAATCGCCCGACCCTCACAAATGTGGTCATCCTGAGTGAAGCACGCAGTGCGTAGTCGAAGAGCCCGCTTTCCTGTCGAGCTGCACTGCTGCTACATGAAGACAGCGGCGCCTTCGGCTACGCTGCGCTTCACTCAGGATGACGACGTTAAGGTCCCATGACGCAGCAGCATGCCCGGTTGATCTACCCGCGACACATCCGTCGTAAGCTGATCTGCGGGGTGCTTCCATGATGAGAACTGCGTGCGCGGCGGCGTTGCTGGCAATAACTACCTTGTGCAATGGAGCCATCGCACAGACGGCAGAACAGCGCAAACCGATGGTAGTCGTCATTAGCCTGGATGCCTTTGGCGCGTCACTACTGCACGACCCGAAGCTGCCCGTGCCCACGCTGCACGCGCTGATGAAGAGCGGAGCGTACGCCACGTCTATGCAGCCGGTGAACCCCACCGTAACGTGGCCGAACCACACCGCCATGGTCACCGGCGTGACCCCGGGCAAGCACGGCCTGATCGCAAACGGGCTGATTACTGACGTTCGCAATGGCAAGTTGCCGCACGTGGAGTTTCATGCGGACAAGACGGAGCTGGTGCGCGTTCCTACGGTCTATGATGAAGCGCACGAGGCAGGCCTGGTCACAGCCGAGATGGACTGGGTGGCCGTCGAACACGCAAAGAGCATCGACTGGAGTTTCTTCGAGCAGCCCGTTGCAACCAGCCCGCTGCTGAAGGAAATGCTGGCCGACGGCAGCCTGACGCAGGAGGATCTGCATAACTTCAACCACGGCCCGTCGCAACCGTATCGCGACCGCTTCTACACGCTGGGCGCAACGTACGCCATCAAGCACCACCACCCCAACCTGGTGCTGCTGCACCTGCTGGCACTGGACGGCAACGAACACACCTACGGCTACGGCACGCCCGCAGGCGCAGTGACCGCAGCCTTTCTGGACGACCGCGTGAAGGAAGTGGTCGACGCCGTGCGCGAGGCAGGCGACGCCGATCGCACGACGTTCCTGATTGTGAGTGACCACGGCCAGTCGAGCGTGCACCACAGTGCCGATCCGAACGCGATTCTGACTGCCGCGGGCATCACACCCGATCAGGCGACTGCGCTGGCTGAGGGCGGTGCCGCATACATCTACGAGGCACATATCAACCCCGCGCTGGACGCGAAAATCCGTGCGGCATTTGCGGCAAGCCCCGCGACCAGCTCCGTACCAACACCGTCGGAAGCAGCGGCACAGGGCTGGCCCATGCCGCAGACGAACAAGACTGCGCCGGATGTTCTGGTCTACGCCAAAGAGGACTGGAAGTTCGACGAAGGCGTATCGAAGCAGCAGCCCGAAGCACAGACCGGCGCACACGGCTATCCCAACACGCGTCCGCTGATGCAGTCCATCTTTATCGCAAGCGGTGCCGCCATCAAGCGGGTGGGCGAACAGCCCAGTTTTCCAAACCTCGACGTCGCGGCAACTATTGCCCAGATTCTCGGTCTGTCGCAAGCAGGCATGGACGGCAAGCCTCTGACTGCCATTCTGAAATAGACATCAGCCGATTGGCATCGATTTCTGCGCGTCCGAATCGTCCGGGCACCAGGCGGCGTTCGTCTGACGCTCAGATCTTCGCAGGCACGAGGAGCAGATCGCTGACCAGCTGCGACAAACGCCTGTCCAGGTCCGTGTCTTCCGTGCAGACGCCGGTGCGCACAGGTGAACTTTGCAGCACTGTGCTGCGCGGTGCAGTCATCCAGTGGAAGCGCTCCCGCTGCGACAGCTTTGCAATGGGCCCGGCTGCCACCTCGCCCACGCAGATACGCTCCACGGCACGCAGGTGGTTCGCCGCCACAGCAGCGTCTGCACCGGGCCACAGGCTGCGCAAACGGTCGGCATCCAGATGCACGGCGCAGCGGAGATACCGCCGCTGCAGGCAGAACAGGACAACGCCGGCGTTCAGGAACTCCTCGCGTTCCACGCGTGGAACCACGCGCAGCACCGCGTAATCAAAGCTGAGCATCGTGTGCACGCTGCGCCTCCGCCTGGAAGATGGTGGCACACTCCAACCGATGCATGAAGTAGGACAGGTACGCGCTGCGGCGGTGCTCTGCCGTCTCCGTGCTGCCCGGAGGTATAAGCCAATCGTCAGGAACCTGAGCAACAATCCCCTGCAATACCTGCGGTGTCAGCACGGCATGCGCCAGCTCTGCCGCCAGGTCCAGCTCCGTCGCAGAACGCAGCAGGACATGGTCGCGGATCATCGCAAACGGCGACTTCGCCTTGTCGGTGAAATCAGCCGATCCATGCTGGAAGTAAAACGCCGCGCCGTGGTCGATGACCCATGGCTGCCGCCTGTGCAACAGCAGGTTGGGATTGCGTGCGGTACGGTCGACGTTTTGCACAAAGGCGTCCAGCCACACGATGGTGGATGCAGTTGCCGGCGAGATCGTGTCACCTGCCGCACTGTCGAACGTGGTCGATTCCGGTAGAAACTTCATGCCAAGGTTCAAACCCATGCTTGCCTGCAACAGGTAACGGATTTCCGGGTCTGGCTCGCTGCGGCCAAAGGCTGCGTCAAGCGACACGGCTGCAAGCTCCGGCACATTCAGCGCCAGCGCCCGCGCAAGCTCGCCTGCCAACACCTCTGCTACCAGCGCCAGCGGCCCCTGGCCTGCGCCGCGGAACTTCACAACGTACATGCCTCCGCCATCCGTCTCGATCACAGCGGGCAGCGATCCACCTTCGCGCAAGGGCACTACATAGCGGCTTGCCGACAGCGATTGCATGCTTGCAGTGTAGTGGCTCTGGTATGGCATGACTCGTTACGGAAAGCTTACCCTTGGATGGTAGGCTTAATCCTCGCGCGGCTAGTACGCAATGGAGCTGGAGTTTTGTCAAAGGAGCCAGTGGCACCCAACGTTTCCTTGGGAGAACGATTCCGTGCACACCTTGCCATTGCGCGGCTGGACCATTCCATCAAGAACCTGTTTGTTCTACCCGGCATAATCGTTCCGCTCAGCTCCTTTCCCTCGCTGATGACGCGGCACCTGCTGGTCAAACTCGTGTGGGCGTTTCTTGCCATCACGCTGGTCGCTTGCAGCAACTACGTTATCAATGAGGTGCTGGATGCGCCGTTCGACCGGCTGCATCCCATCAAGAAGAACCGGCCCGCCGCACGCGGCCTGGTACACACCGGCGCCGCCTACATGCAGTGGATCGCGATGATGCTGCTGGGCCTTGCCATCGGCCTTCTGTTCATTGGGAAGCTGTTCACACTGGCAGCCCTGGCACTGTGGATCATGGGCTGTGCGTATAACTTTCCCCCGGTGCGCACCAAGGACGTTGCCTACCTGGATGTGTTGACGGAGTCGATCAACAATCCGCTGCGCATGTTGCTGGGCTGGTATGCCGTCAGCAGCGTTCTGGTTCCGCCGGTGTCGTTGCTGGTGGCTTACTGGATGATCGGCTGCTACTTCATGGCGCTGAAGCGCTACAGCGAGTTGAACGAGATTGACGACCGCGCCGTTGCCGGCAGCTATCGCGCCTCGTTCAAGTGGTACACGCCGGAACGCCTGCTGGTGTCTGTCATGTTCTATGCCTCCACGGCCATGTTGTTTTTGGGCGCGTTCAGCATCCGGTATCGCTTTGAGCTCTTCTTTGGTTTCCCCTTGGTGGCACTCACCATGGCGGTCTATCTAAGCATTGCCTTCAAGCCGCAAAGCGCTGTACAAAACCCGGAAAAGCTGTACCGCGAGCCGCTGCTGATGGCATCGTTCCTTGCGACCGCACTGGTGATGGGGCTGCTGCTGTTCGTCCGCATGCCGCGGTTTGAACAGTTCTTCACGCCGACCCTTCCACCTGCTCCGACAGCCGCGCCGTTGCCCGTCGGGTCGCGCCCGACTGTCTCCAGGCGCGATGCACACATGCCCTGGACGCTGGAACTACAGGACACCAGGCGCGCATGACACGCCACGTTTCACCCGATGCGCACATGCAGCAAAAGCCCGGGCGAGATACGATTCCGGTGCTTCTCGCAACGCTTCTGCTGACCGCGACCATCCTGCTGGCGTGGGGGCATTTCAAGCCACTGGACCAGGATGAAGTATTCGTTCTGCAGACCGACAGTGTGCCTAGTTTGCGCGCTCTGATCGATGTGCAGAGACACACACCTATCTCGCTGGACCCGCTGTTTTACCACTTGCTTGGGCATGCATCGGTGAACCTGTTTGGAGCGTGCGCGTTTGCTGTGCGGCTGCCATCGCTGCTGGGCTACCTGCTCATGCAGGTTTGCCTTTTCAGCACTGCAAGCAGGCTTGCGAGTGCGCGTGCGGGAGTAATTGCAGCGGCTGTGCCCGCGCTGACGGCGACGCTGTTCTACGGCGTGGAAGCGCGCCCCTACGGCGTTCTGCTGGGGCTCTCCGCACTGATCCTGTTGAGTTGGCAGAACGCCCTGCTCCATCAGAAGGGGCACCGCGCACCTGCCCTGATCACGCTTGCACTGGCACTGGCGCTGGCGCTCAACACGCACTACTTTGCGGTGCTGCTGCTCATCCCGCTTTACACGGCGGAACTGTTTCGGAGCGTTTCCGTAGATGGTGCGAAAGTCCGCCTGCACATGGATCGTGCCATGCTGCTTGCGATTGCATGCGGCAGTGCGGGCGTGGTGTTTGCGTTGCCTTTCCAGAAGGCAGCGGGAGAGTTTCGGAAGCACTACTACAACGCGGGCGGCGTCAGCCTGCATGCGGTAACGCAGTCGTACCGAGCTTTATTGGTTAACTACACGACCTACAGCATGGGCGTGCAACGTGCACTAGGGGCGGTACTGCTGTTGCTGGCCTTGCTGTTGATGTGGTGCGTTTGGAAGCAGTTTCGCAGCCCCACGCACGTGCCCGCAGCAGAGCGCGTGTTTCTGGTCGTGCTTGCGGCGTTGCCATTTTTCGGATTTCTACTGGCGCGCTTCGTGACGCACTCCATCGAAGTCCGGTATGTTTTGCCTGCCATTGTTGCCATTGCGATTCTGGTTGCGCTCAGTGCTGAGCCATGGCTCCGTTCCTCTCGCAGGTATGCTGCGGTTCTCGCTTTACTGCTGCTTGCCATTGCAGCAGCGGGTGTGGAACGCGTCCGGGACCAACGCATGAAGCAAGCCAGTCTGCTCGCATCGCTCGTCGTAACGCCGCAGCTTCAAGCGCGTCTGCTGGCTTCTCCTGCGGCGCGCTTGTATGTGCAGAACCTCGGTTTTTTTGATGAGATCTCGCCCTACGTTCCGGACGAAGTTCGGAGTCGCATGGTCCTGCTGTATTCGCGCGAGGAAGAAATCAGCTGGCTGCACCATGACACCGCTGCGCTAACGGCGATGCACATGCAGCACTTTACCTCTGTTCCCACCGCGAGCTACGAAGACCTGCAGCAGCAGCCCGGCGATCACCTGCTGCTGCTGCATCCGGATGGGTGGGAGTGGGTAGGCCGGGCTTTGTCGCGGGATCACGCGAACCCGGTTGAGTTGGGCTCTGCGCTCGGTGGCGAGCTTGTCCTGGTCCACTTTCCCGCACGACAGGAGCAGGCGCCGTGAAGGAAGACAGACGACAGACGGTAGAACTTGTTCCCAATCGCGCGTCGGAGATTACTGGCAAGCGCCGGCTCTACGACATGGCTGCCGCTGTTCTGCTGGCGGGCCTTGCGGCAACCTCCATCAGCCAGTTCATGGCCGCGCGGCGCACACCTTTGCTGTTCGACGATGCCTACATGTTTCTGCGCTACGCTGAGAACCTGAGGCATGGCCTGGGCTACGCGTGGAACCCGGACGGCGTGCATACTTATGGCCCAACCTCGCTGCTGTGGAGCGCGGCTACCCTGCTGCTGAGCTACCTGCCTGCGGGTGCATGGACGCAGTTAATTACCGGGTCATGGCTCTGCTCCGTGGCCGCGCTGATCGCCATCGCCTGGGCAGTCGCCACAAACGCTCGACGCGCGTGGCTGCGCAGTACGTGGCGCGTGCTGCCGCTGGTCGCACTGCCGCTTGCCGGCACAGCGGCGTTCGAGGGCAACCAGTTCACGGGCATGGAAACCATGCTGGCCATGGCCTTGTGCGGCATCTTCACGGGAGTTGCGCTCCGCTGGCGTGCGGGTCGGGCTTTGCCTGTAGCCGTAGGCCTGGCAGCGATGCTGTTGCTGCTGGCCCGGCCGGAGTCTGCAATCGTTGGCCTGCTGCTGCCTGCCTTGCTGTGGTGGTGCATGGAGGGTCCACGTCCGCCGGTGAGAGAACTCGCCACCTTGTACGGCGTCTTTCTTGGCGCAGCGGCGCTGGAACTGTTGCTGTGCCAGTGGTACTTCGGCACGCCCGTGCCACTCAGCGTGTTCCTGAAAGGTGGGCACGCCTACCGCGGCTACGCCGGTGTATGGCACCCGGAACTGCTGCTTACGGTCTTTCTGCGGTCCTGCCAGGTTTTTCTTGCAGCGCTCCTGCTGCTTGCGCGGCGACGTGACTATCGGCTGCTGCTGTGCTGCCTGATACCCGCGGCGGCGGTCTTCGTGTACCTGCAAGCGGTCACGCAGATCATGGGCTTCAACGCGCGTTACTACGCACCCTACCTGCCGCTGGTGATTGTGCCTGCACTGCTGCTGCTGGATCGACACCTGACGGATCGCGCGTGGAATAGCTTTACGCGCCGCTCCCTGTACCTTCGCAGCGGCTTGGTAGCAGCGCTGATCTTGTGCCTCCTGCTTCTGTCTTCTGAAGCCGTGCAAGGCACAGTTCGGCAGGCAGAGCACCGTTGCCGCGACGCGTATGACAGCGCAGATCTACGGATGTCTGCGACGCAACCACTGCCCCCGCACACGTGGCAGGAAACCATGCAATCGATAACGGACGACCTGATTGCACCGCTGCCCCCGGGCACGACAGTCGCCGCAACAGAGGTCGGCTACCTGGGCCAACGTGCGGCGGCGATCCACATCATCGACCTCGCCGGCCTGAACGATACGGACATCGCGCTGCACGGATTCCGCATGGATGCGCTGCTGGCGCGCAAGCCCGACATCATCTGGATGCCCAACACGGAGTACACCTACCAGCGTGGCGTCATGTACTCTGACCCGGCGCTGCTGCGGGAATACGACATCTATGCCGGCGCAGCCAACTACGGCATCGCCCTGCGGAAAGACTCTCCTTTTCGCGCGGCAATCGATCGGCAGATGAACGTGTTTTGGCAGAGGAACTACCCCGGTTTTCAGCAGGGCGACTACCTGGTACAGGCAGCCACGTGGACCGGCGCGAAGCACACCGTGTGCGGAGAGTAGTTCACTAGGCGAAGTGCTTCTTAAGCCGAAGCATCGGGGACTCAAGATACTTGAAGCTGAGCCACGAAACCAACACCGTACCAGCAAGGGCCACGCCGGGCAGCAGCCTGGCTGCCAGGCCTCGGTGTCCAAAGCAAAGTGCAATGGATGCAAGCATCCATACCCTGCCCAGCAGCAGGTGGTACACGTAGAACCCGTAACTGCGAATGCCGAGCCAGCGCAGCGCCGGATGCAGGCACACCCGGTACAGCTTCGTGCGCCCATTCAGCGCCAGCAGGATGATCGCCGCAGCAGCCAGCGCCAGCAGCGTGTAAATCCATGCGCTGTAAAGCTTCAAGTTGTCTGGCTGGAGCGGGTGTCCGAACCGCAGCCAGGCAGACAATTCCAGCACCGTGAAGACTACCGACAACAACGCGAGCAGGCGCCCTGCCCACTCAATCAAACGTCTGCCTTCCGGTCCGCGCAGGCACATAGCCAGAGCGCCGCCCAGCAGCAGCGCATCGGCACGAAACGGTGTGGCGCGGTACAGTAGGCCGTTGCGCAACGCCTCTGCCGACGCCAGGTGCAGTGCCAGCATGCGGCAGAATGGAATGGCGGCAACCATCCACAGGCAAAGATTACGCAGCCGCACACGATCTCGAACGGCGAACACAACGCACGGCCACACCAGGTAGAACTGCTCTTCCACGCACAGGCTCCACAAGTGCGGGATCTGGTAGGTGAAGGCCGGATAGGTTGTGGACTGGATGTCTTCGAAGATTGAAGTGTTCCGCACCACATCCGCAGGCCACAGAAAGCGCGCATAGTTGCCCAGGTACACCGGCCACATCCACTGCGCGGGATGCAGTTGCCAGCGAAACACCGGGTACAGCAGCACGGGCAGCAACAGCACTGCGTAGTACAGCGGGAAGATGCGCAGCACGCGCCGCATGTAGAACACGCGGTAGCGATCCGGCTTGCTCTGCGAGTCATACAGGATGCCGGTGATTAGAAATCCCGACAGCACGAAGAAAAGATCGACACCGGTAAAGCCCCAGCTCAACGCTTCTGGCAGCTCGATAAAGTGGCTGGCGAACACCAGCAAAACCGCGAGTGCGCGCAGGCCGTCCAGCGCGGGGTAGTACAGCCTGTTTTCGGCCTGTGGCAGGCCCGCCTGCCCGGACGCGAGCGGCGCAACTGCGGCTTGCCCTGCTGCGACGCGCACGCTATGCTGCCGCAAGCCGCTGCTCGGCACGCTGGCGCTTCCTGCTCATAAAGGGTCGCTCAAACAGGACGTGAAAGCCGTAACTGCCCACCACAGCCGCCACGCATGTTGCTCCCATGATCAGGGCAAACAGCAAACTAAACCGCTGTGCAAAGTCAGGTCGGCGGTCTCGGATCCAGTACCAGGCAGCCGCCAGAAACAGGTCGTGCAGCAGGTAGATGCTGTACGAAAATGTGCCCACCCACGCCAGCGGCTTCCACTGCAGGGCGCGGCGCAGGGGGCTGGCGGGATTGCTGCACAGGTAAGCAATCAAGCCGGCACTGCCCAAACTGGCAAACGCCTCCTGCTGTGGCGTGGATGCGTGCGGGAGCAGGACCCATGCCAAAACGCCCGTCGCGATCATCCCGAGGGGGATCCACTGCCGTTTCTTTGCAAACGCAAGCTCGGCGGAGACCACGCCAAACGTAAAGAACAGTAGGAAATGCATTTGCCCGGCGGCATGAAATATCCGAAAGCCCAGGAACGAAATGGAAGCCGCCACGGCAAGCATGCCAACCGTACCCCACCGCCGTCGCAACAGCACAAGCACGGGGTAGAGCAGGTAAATCTGGCATTCCACCGCAATGGACCACAGCGGGCCATCCAACGTATACATCTGCCGGGCGCTCCAGTTCTGCACCAAAAGCAGGTGGGACCAGACCGACGCCGCGGAGAACTCTCCCACCGGATCACGGAATGGCCCCAGCAGCTGAAAGCCAATGCTCACCCCAATCGCGAGGGCCAACGCGGCGTAATACGGTGGAAGAATGCGGCGCGCACGACGTTGAAAAAAAATGCGGGCATCTACCGTCCACTGCCCGGAAGAGGCCTGCGGCAGCGCAAGGCAAAAGCCCGAAACTGTCAGAAAGACAGCGACGACCGCCTGCCCATAGCCAAACACGCGCAGAGCCCCAGGCACGACCCCTAGAAATTGCACCGCGTGGTGCGCAACGATGTAGAGCGCCAGAAGGGCGCGCAGTCCATCGAGAAAGTCCAGCTGGATCTTGCGCATGAGTTCAGGGAAAGGCAGGAGGGGCGCGCCCGAAAGCCCGCCACAGCCTGCATTCTCTCATAGCGAACAGCAGCCAAATTGCCTGTTACACACCCACAGCATCGACTGGTTCAACGGTTGGCGCAGCCGCATCATGAGCGGTGACGCGGAAGGCGAGATGCTCGCCCGCCGCTTCTACCCGCACGTGATCGCCGTGCCTCACCTCGCCGTTCAGGATGCGCATGGCCAGCGGATCCTGCACCAGCCGCTGGATGGCCCGCTTCAGCGGACGCGCTCCGTAGGCCCGGTCGTAGCCGGTGGCAAAGATCAGGTGACGAGCCTCCGGTGTCAGCTCGATCGTGATCTTGCGATCGAGCAGCAGCTTCTGCAGATCGGCCAGGCGGAGATCGATGATGTGAGCCAGCTTGTCTTCACCGAGCGCATGGAACACCACGATGTCGTCCACACGATTCAGGAACTCTGGCCGGAAGTGCTTCTTCAGGTCGTCCATCACGCGCAGCTTTGCGTCCTCAAAGCCTTCACCGCCGGACGCCCAGGCCGTGGTCAACTGCGCTCCACCAATGTTGCTGGTCATGATGAGCACGGTGTTTTTGAAGCTGACCGTGCGGCCCTTTGAGTCGGTCAGTCGGCCGTCATCCAGCACCTGCAGCAACACGTTGAACACGTCCGGGTGAGCCTTTTCGATTTCATCGAACAGGATCACCGCGTACGGCCTGCGACGCACCGCCTCGGTCAGTTGACCACCCTCATCGAAGCCAACGTAGCCCGGAGGCGCACCGATCAGCCGCGCCACCGCGTGCTTCTCCATGTACTCGGACATGTCAATGCGGACCATGGCGTTTTCGTCGTCGAACAGGAACTCCGCCAGCGCACGCGCCGTTTCCGTCTTGCCGACGCCCGTCGGTCCAAGGAAGATGAAGCTGCCGATGGGCCGCTTGGGATCGCTGAGACCCGCGCGCGAACGCCGGATGGCGTTTGCCACGGCGACGAGCGCCTCGTCCTGCCCAACGACGCGGTCCTGCAGGCGCTTCTCCATTTGCACCAGCTTCTGCACTTCGCCTTCAAGCATCTTGCTGACGGGAATGCCGGTCCAGCGCGAAACGATTTCGGCGATGTCCTCCTCGTCGACCTCTTCCTTCAGCATGCGATTCGTTTCGCCGTTCTTGATGCTGTCCTGCTCGGCTTCAAGGCTGCGCAGTTCCGCTTCCGCACGCGGCAGGTCGCCATAGCTGATCGCCGCTGCACGCTCTAGGTTGCCGCGGCGCGTCTGGTCTTCGGCCTCGAAGCGCAGGCTTTCCACCTGCTTCTTCAGCTCGGTGATGCGGCCAATGGCATCGCGCTCATGCTGCCACTTGGCACGTAGACCGCTGCTCTGCTCCTGCAGTTCGGCCAGCTCGCGCTCAACGGCTTCGCGCCGGTCGATGGAGTTGGGATCCGTCTCACGCGTCAGCGCCGTCTTCTCAATCTGCAACGAAGTCACACGCCGATCAATGGCGTCGATCTCCTCCGGCACCGATCCGATCTGGATGGCCAGCGAGGCCGCCGCCTCGTCCATCAGGTCGATGGCCTTGTCCGGCAGGAAGCGGTCGCTGATGTAGCGGTGCGAAATCTCTGCCGCCGCGATGATGGCCGCGTCCTTGATGCGGACGTTGTGGTGCGCCTCGTACTTCTCCTTCAGGCCACGCAGGATGGCAATCGTGTCCTCGACGTTGGGCTCGCCCACGTACACCTGCTGGAAGCGGCGTTCCAGCGCGGCATCCTTCTCGATGTACTTGCGGAACTCGTTCAGCGTGGTCGCGCCAATGGCACGCAGTTCACCGCGAGCCAGCGCCGGCTTCAGCATGTTGCTGGCGTCGATGGCACCTTCTGCGGCGCCCGCTCCGACCAGCGTATGCAGCTCGTCGATGAACAGGATGATCTGCCCATGGGAGTCTTCGATTTCCTTGAGGATCGCCTTCAGCCGCTCTTCAAATTCACCGCGGAACTTCGCACCGGCCAGCATCGATGCCAGATCGAGCGAGACCACACGCTTCTCGCGCAGGCTTTCCGGCACGTCGCCGCGCACGATGCGGTTTGCGAGACCCTCAACAATAGCCGTCTTGCCCACGCCCGGTTCGCCGATCAGCACCGGGTTGTTCTTGGTGCGGCGGCTCAGCACCTGGACGACGCGGCGAATCTCTTCATCGCGGCCGATCACTGGGTCCAGACGGCCTTCGCGCGCCTGCTTGGTAACATCCTTGGCGTACTTTTCCAGCGCCTGGAACTTGCCCTCGGGGTTCTGGTCGGTCACGCGCTGCGTGCCGCGAACGCCGGTCAGCGCCTTCAGAATTGCGTCATGCGTCGCGCCCATTGCGGCAAGTGCAAGCTGCGTCGGCTCGTTCCGGCCCTGTGCCAACGCCAGCAGCAGGTGCTCGGTCGAGACGTACTCGTCCTTGAAATTGTCAGCTTCCTTGAAGGCCTGTTCCAGCACGCGGTTCAGCGCCGCGCCAGCGCCGGGCTGCTGCTGCGCGCCCTGGATCTTAGGCAGCTTCTGAATGGCGCCATTCACGTTCGCCAGCAACTGCTGCGCGGGCACACCGGACTTCTCCAGCACAGGCAGAACGATGCCCTCGCGGTCCTCCAGCAGCGCGGCCAGCAGGTGCAGCGGCATCACCTCAGGATTGCCGTGCTCCGCCGCCATGGTAGCCGCAGCCTGCACCGCTTCCTGCGACTTCACCGTCATCTTGTCCCATTTGATTGCCATAAACTTTGTCCTCCTGGACTGCGGCAAGCCGTTCAGACTACCGGCCGCCTGCTTCTCGTACAAGAAGGGCTGCCAGTTTCCCCGGCAGCCCTTCTGCGCTCAAACAGACGCGAGATTGACTCGCGGAGCGCTACAACGTACCTCTTTATGCTGCTTTCTGCTCTGTTGAAGCCGCGCCTTCCACCTGCTTCGGCTGGTTTGCCGTGCCGGTGACGTTTACCTTGATCTGCTTGGGCTGTGCGGCGGCCTTCTTGGGCAACTCGATCGTCAGCAAGCCATGCTCAGAGTGCGCGGAAACCTGCTCCGTGTCCACCGTCTGCGGCAGCGAGAAGCTACGTACGAACGATCCAAAGCGGCGCTCCACGCGGCGGAAGTTCTCTTCCTTCTGCTCATTGGAAACGGTGCGCTCGCCCTTGACGGTCAGGGTATTGTTTTCCACCCGAACGTCCACATCCTCCGGCTTAATGCCGGGTACTTCAAAGGTCAACTGCAGCTTTTGCGCGTCCTCGTAGATATCGACCGCCGGGACAAACGCACCAGCACTCAGTGCCTCGGAGTCCGTGGACTGGGGCCGGTTGTAGTCGGAAAAGATCGAATTGAGGCGATTCTGCAGAACCGCAACGTCGTGAAGTGGGTTGAAACGTGTGATGGTCATGGGTTCTCTCCTACAGAAGATTGGCTTTCGCCTGCCGGCATCCTTACCGGCTCACTACATCTGATGGAGAGAGTAGCACAAAAGTTGCAAGTTATGTGAGTGCATCACGCTCACATAATTCTTAAATCTGAAAAGTGTCGTCCTCTTGAGCGAAGCACGTGGTGCGGGGTCAAAGGACCTGCTCTTCTTCCCGCTGCATGGCGGCTCCAGGAATACAGCAGGTGCTTCGACTCCGCTACGGGTCGCTCAAGATGACGCATCTACCAAGGGTGAGCTACTGGTGAGCGTTCTTCTCCGTGGAGATGCGCTTGATCAGGTCAATCTCAGCCTGTCGGTAGGGTCGCCCATCTTCGTAGAACACGTCGTGGAACCAGACGGTAGGCTCGCGATCGTTGTAGGGCAGCTTCCAGCTATCCCACGGCAGAAAGGTCTGGGAGCGGCCCTTGACCAGGCCCCAGTTGATGGCGCCCACGTTGTGCCGGGCGGCGATAGGCAGGCTGTTGTCAAATGTGGAACCCGCGCCGCGCGCCATGTACTCCGTACACAGGATGGGCCGGTGCAGGCGCTCAAGCTGCACGATGCGCGCCTCAAACTTCTCCGGCCAGGAATAGTCATGGAAGGTGATGACGTCGCTTTCCGTCAACTGGGTGCGTTCCGTGCGGTTCCAGGTGGATTCCTGGTCCCAGTGGTCGTGGTTCCACACGCCGGACGACAGCGGCTGCTTTGGACCGACCGAGCGCGCCCAGGCGAACACCTGCGGCAGCATGGGGTCCATCAGCGCAACCTTGTCCGGGAACTTTACGGCGTAGCTGCCACCGCCGATGTTGTCCGGCTCGTTCCACAGGTCCCACAGCAGGATGCGGTTGTCGTGGGCAAATGCGCCGATCACGCCCTTCACATAGGCCTCGAGGCGGGCCTGCTGGGTTGGATCTTCCAGCGCCAGGCCGGGGCTCTGCACCCATCCGCTGTTATGCACGCCGGGGATGGGCGGGTGCTGCGGTCCGAGTTTCGGCTGCGGGTCCCAGCAGGAATCGAACAACACCAACACCGGCTTGATGCCGTGCTTCGATGCGATGCCGAGGAAGCTGTCGAGCCGCTTTGTGAACCCCTTGCTGTCTTGCTGCCACAGCAGGTCATGCAGAAAGACGCGCATGGTGGTCATGCCCGCGGCCTGCGCCCATCCCAGTTCGCGGTCGATCTCCGCCGGGTCGTAGGTCTCGGCCTGGAACATCTCTAACTGGTTAATCGCATCCTGCGGCAGGAAGTTTCCGCCCACGGCATACGGCTGCTTTGCCCAGTAGGCGCTGGCCTCCGCCTCGGTCCATCGCGCACGCGGCGGGTTGGCAGCATGGGAAAGCCCCGGCACGCCGAGGACAACAAGAAGACACAACAGGAGGGCAGAGGCTCGCAAACGCATGCTCGCTACTCTACGACAGCGAAGGCTCTGCAGGCTGCAAAGTGGCTCTGCGCCCATTGATCTGGGTTAGCGATCCAGGACGTGAATGCTACTGATGACGGCCACGATTACGACGTAAGCCCGTAGCAGCTTCGCTACGGGCTTGCCGGGTTACGACTTCGGGGATGCTGGACCAAACGTGAGCACGCTCGTGATTTGGCCGGCTGGTGAGAAGCGAACGCAGTCGTGGCCTTTTACCGTGACCTTACCGTCCGGCAGTACAAGCACCCACTTGAACAGCGCAACTTCGTGATGGGTGGAGACGTTTTCGACGGCGAAGTGGGCACCGGGATACTGCTTCTGAAAGCGCTCCATGTCTTGGATTGCCTCACTTTCCCCTCCCACGTACTCCGGTACGAGGTATTCCACGTTCTCGTCGAAGACTTCTGAGAGGATGCTCTTCCGCTGCGCATCAGCAATCGGCTTCCAGGCCTCTACGTACTTCTGGTAGATCTCCAGCGCTTGTTGTGTGGTCATGATGGTTCTCCTTCTTCACTTAAGGTAGGTCTGGAGCTGTGTACGGTCGATAGCTGAAACGCCAGATTTCTTTACCGAAAGCCCAAAGAAGCGGCATCCTAAATGCATGGATCCATTCGTCGACGTTGTGCAACTGCTTCGACCACGGGCCACGCTGTTCTCAAAAATCGAAGGCTTTGGTCAGTGGGGGTTAGGGTTTCGAAAACGTGACGACTTGCTGTTTTGCCGCGTGGAGCAGGGCGAATGCTACCTGCTGCGGCCTGACCTTGCGCCCGTGCTGCTGCGACCGGATGACTTTGTGCTGATCCGTACTTCAACGCCGTTTTCGCTTGCTTCAGACCCAGAGGTGAAGCCGAAAGACAGCGAAGACCTGGTGGCAGCAGCGAAGAGTGTCTCTCTGCGGCTTGGCGAAGGTACAGAATCGTCGGTAGTCCTACGCGGCGGGCGTTTTGTTTTCGATACGGCGAATGAAGCTTTGCTGTGGGAGCTGTTGCCGTCGCTGCTGCACGTTGTGGCAGACGATACATCTTCATGGCGCGTGCGGTCGTTGCTGAAGTTGAACGAGATGGAGACGCTCGAGCCGGGGCCGGGCAGCGAGTTCTTGATTGCGCGATTGATGGAGCTCATCCTGGTGGAAATGCTGCGGCGCGAGACACCGAAGGCAGATGTCAGGCCGACCGGCTTGATTGCCGGATTGCTTGATCCAAGCCTTGCAGGCGCGCTGCTGGCCATGCACGGCGAGATTGCGCGCGAGTGGAGCGTGGCGGAGCTGGCACGTCTGTGCGGTGTGTCACGATCAGGTTTTGCAACGCGCTTCAGAGACGTGCTGGGCGTAGGCCCGATCGAATACCTGATGCGTTGGCGCATGGCCGTGGCAAAGGATGAGCTGCGACGAGGAACGCGAAGCATCGGCGAGATTGCGCTGGCTGTAGGTTTTCAGTCGTCGAGCGCCTTCAGCACATCGTTCACCAGGGCGGTAGGGTGTTCTCCGAAGCGGTTTGCCGGAAGAATCGTCTAAATCAGCCGATGGGAAAAGCCCTGAGTAGACGTCCTCCCCGGCTACCCCTTGATCACAGCCTTCACGATGGGTGGCGCGGCGATGGAGTTCCTCATGTCATCGTTTGCGGCCATGTCGTCCAGCAGGCGGTGCACGATCTGCTCGTCTGTCACTGCCGCGTCCTTGATCTGTACGGGGAATAGCACGGCGTACTGCAGGCCGCCTTCGGCAAGCTGGAGGCGAGGCTCGATCTGCGGCGTGTCCAGCGCGGTTTCCATCCAGTCTTCGACTTTGCGGTGCTGCTGCTCGATCTGCGCGCGGTAGGTGTCGTAAACGCCCGTGACAGACTTCAGGATGGCGTCGGTCGATGCGTGGTAATCCGTTTCGGGCTTCAGCTTCACCGTAAGTTCGTGCCAGGCGTACTCGGTGCCGGGCATCTGCTTGTACAGCGGCGTACCCGCCTGGAACAGGACGGAGTTTGCGAAAACCGCCACGCGTCCCGTCGGATGCAACTCGGTTCCCGTGCCGGTCAGCTCCATCATGTAGAAGCGGACCAGGCCTACATCCACCACGTCGCCCGTGACGCCGGCCACGGTGATGCGGTCGCCCACACGCACGCCGTAGCGACCCACAATGAAGAAGTACGCCGCTACCGACAGAAGGATGGTCTGCAGGCCGACCGCGATACCCGCGGTGATGAAACCCGCGAACGTGGCCAGCGAGTTGAACTGCGTCACAAAGCCGAAGATGACGACGATTCCGCTCAGGAACCCGACGACCAGACGGCGCACCACAAGCAACTGCCGCCTGCGCCGCAGATCGTGAACATACTTCACGGTAAGCCGCTGCCACACCTGGCTGACAATGAGCAGCGCGCCCAGGGCAAGCGCAATCAGCAGCACACGCACTAGCAGGTGCCGTAGCACCGTGCTGTACTCCGCATCCACGGCCGCGCGCCAGCTTACAAGGTTAGCGCGACTGCCCTCGAGCATGACCACTTCCTGGCTGAGCGGCAGCATGGCCGTGGACAGCACACGAAAGGTAGCTGCCAGAGTGTCGTAGTGCTTGCGCGTGGCTGCCAGAATGTCGGCATTGGTCGCCTTGGGGTCAGGCGCGCCCTGCATGGCGGCGTTGCCCTGCTGAATGGTCGCGCGCAGCAGCTTGACCATGGGCGTGCGCATGTCGTCGGCCTGCTGGCGCAGGGCGTCGGTTTCGCCGATGCGCGTGTCGATGTCGTGACGCGTGGAAAGCAGCTGGAAAAGCGTAATGGCCTGGGTAGAAACGCCGGAATCAAGTGCAGCGCT
>JBPBPZ010000005.1:0-32195 GCA_050954525.1 Janthinobacterium lividum | reverse complement strand
GGGTATCTCGCTAGGTTTGCGTTGTAGTCAAGCTTGAGGTCTACCTGGAGATCCATCATGCCCGGTTGTCCCAGCAATGCGGCATCTAGCCAGTACGACTCGGGCTCGATGATCAAGGGATCGGGAACACCGTGGAAGTAAGTAGCGCGAACACCTTCTAAAGACATGCGTTGCTTTATGCCATCGCGAATGGCCTGAGAGGGTTTCTTCCAGTAAGCGCGAAGGGGAGCCCAAGGCTCCTCGCCCAAACCGTCTTCGTAGACGTTTCCATTCTGCGAGATGATCCCGGTGATACGCGTTGGCGCAGCTACTGCAAGGTTGAAACCGATCGGAGCACCATAATCGAAGACGTACATGGCAAAACGCTTGAGCTTAAGAGCGTCCACAAAACCCTGCAACGTCTCAGTCAACTGCGCGAAGGTGTACTTGTATCTGTCGTCGTTCACCTTTGTGAAACCAAACGACGGGAGATCGGGCGCGATAAGGTGGAATCGGTCTGCAAGCATCGGCATAAGGTGACGGAAGTAGTGTGAAGAGTTCGCAAAGCCGTGCAGAAGCAGGAGCACAGGGAGCCCCTTTCTTCCAGCTTCGCGATAAAACACGGAGACGCTGCCGATCTGAATCGTGGCGTGCCGAACTTCTGTCATTGCTGATCCTCCCATCGTGACTGATTGTCCTTCGGCAGAAGTAGGAGGGGTAAATCCAACGGCACTGAAAGCCAAGGATTTGAGGAGCTGCCTACGCGCGATACTCAGCACACGATTGCTGTCCATGTAGTAAATCCTATCTGCTGAGATCTAGCCGATGCTGTTCGTGTAGGGCGTATTCTCCCGCTGCTGAACGGCTGCGTCGTCGTGTGGATCGTTCGTTGCTGTCCTCAGGCGTGAGGGGCTGTAGGTCACAAGGTCGTCTGCTCGGGCATGGTTGGCAGGCTCGGACCGCCCTTCATTCTTAAAAGCCAAGGTGCTCAACGGCCATCTGCGCCGTACGCTTCAATTCAGCTTTACTGGAACCGTTGGCTGCCTGGATGGACAGGCCTGCAAGAACGGTCGAGACGTACCGAGTGTAGTCGTCAACATTAACGTTCCCCTGGAGTTCTCCTTTGCTCTGGGCTTTCACAAAGCGCTCTTTCATCGCGATTTCGTTGCGCTTCCGGATTTCCTTCAGGAGATCTTGTGCTGGAACCGCACCTGTGCTGCAGCCCGTGGCTCCCACCAAGGTCATGCACGTTGCCGGTTGTCCTGGCGTGGTCAAGTGCGTAACGGTGTTTTCGAAGAGAGCACAGATCACTGTTTTTAGGGTCGGCTTGGCGATGGCTCTGGTGGCGTATTGCGCTCTCGTATCCAGATAGCGCTGGACCGCCAGAGAGAACAAAGAATGCTTATCGCCGAACGCCGCATAGATGCTGGAAGGATTGAGTCCCATGGCCTGCGCGAGGTCTGCCATGGAAGTGCCTTCATAGCCGTGTTCCCAGAAGAGGAGCATAGCGGCCTCAAGGGCTGCGTCTTTGTCGAACCCGATCGGTCGTCCCGTCTTGCCGGTCCCCGTTTTCATGCGTGCCCTCACTTCAGTAATAAGAGTTCCAGATAAATGCATCCGATTCACAATCCTCTACATCTGTAATGGGTGTTCCGCATGTTGTGGTGGAGCAAAGATAAAAAGGGGATCAGCATGAACGAACGGATTGAGAGGATAAATGGCATTTCCAATAGGAATGGCGGAGCAGGGGACACATCAATCCCCGCATTCGAAGCAATACATTGGCCGGAAGGAATGCAACCCAGCCGTTGTCCCATCCACTTTACCAACGAGCTGCAGGTCCCATTCTCTGTCGAGGCAGTCTGGTCTTTGATCGTCGATCCGAAGGTCTGGCCGCTCTTCTATCCGGGCGTGCAGCATGTCGATCTGCTGAGCGGCGGCGACCTGTTACAGGCCGGCACGGAGTTCGAAACCAACCTCGCTGGCCAGGACGTATTTGCCTCCGTGCAGGAGTTTAAGCCTATGACCCGTATCGCCTGGGGAGGTCATCCAAAGATTGCAACAGATTCGACAGCCTACCACGCGTGGATCCTTACTCCGACCGCGGAAGGCTGTCATATCTGGATGGAAGAAACGATGCGTGGCCCTCACTGGATTGAGCTCGCAAAGAAGGCTCCCGATGCCTTCTGGCTGGCACATGAAAAGCTGCTGCACGATCTTTCCCAGGTTGCCAGCGAGCGTGCGGGCACTCGCCCGTAGAACGCAATCAGGCGCGCCCCTGTGTCTGCGTCGGAGGTTATTTGTTGTGGAAAGGGAACTATGACATACGCCATTATCGGTGCCGGCAACGTCGGCAAAGCACTCGCAAAAGCATTCGTCCGCAAGGGAATCGAGGTCACGCTGGCGAGCCGGCGCTCTCCGGAAGAACTTGCCCCGGTCGCAAAGGCCCTTGGCTCCGGCGTTACTCCGAAATCGATGACAGACGCCCTCGAAGCGGACGTGATCCTGCTCGCTATGCCTTTCAAGACATACAAGGAAGTGGCGGCCGCCGCGAAAAGCTGGCAGGGCAAGATTGTGGTTGACGCCACGAATGCGTATGGCGTTCCGCCGGAGGAGTTCGGCAACCGTGCCTCGTCCGCCGTTCTCGCTGAGGCTCTACAGGGAGCAGGTTTGGTGAAGGCTTTCAATCACCTGCCCGCAGAGATCCTGGCGCAGGACCCGGAAGTCGATGGAGACAGGCGCGTGCTGTTCCTGTCGGGCGATCAAGAAGACGCCATTGCTAAAGTGGCCGGACTGGTAAGCAAGTTGGGGTACGCGCCGGTGTCGTTAGGAAGGCTTAACGAAGGCGGTTTGTTAGTCCAGGCGCGTGGCAATAGCTGGGCTCCGCTCATCTTCAAAGACCTGTTCAAAAAAGGAGAGTAACCATGTACGACCACGTGATCTGGCCTGAGCAATACGACCCGAAAATTTCCGCTATCTACGCCCTCAATGACATCGATGTGAAAGCACCGCCGGAGGTCGTTTGGAAGCTGCTGGTAGAAGCGAAGAACTGGGTCAGCTACTTCCCGGACGAAAACGGAGTAGAACTTCCGGACGGCGCAGACGAACTCGTCTTGGACATGACCTATACCCGCGTCACGATCGGCTTCCGCATGCACCCTGTCGTGACCGAGTTTATTCCCAACCGCAGACTCTCCTGGTCCACCACCGTGGAAGGCGATGAGACAGGCTCTAGCGCTTATCATGGCTGGGTTATCACGCCGACGGCGGACGGATGCCATGTTCTATCGGAGGAAACCCAGCAGGGTGACTTCTTCCTGGAACAACTTGGACACAAGCATCCGGGCGGCCTATTCAAGTACCACCAGGACTGGGTTGAAAAGCTTGCAAAGGCTGCGGAAGCAGTGGCCACAGGCAAGGCGATTTAAGCGGTCGGCGAGCCAGCCTGTGAATGTGGGCTGGCTTACTTCCTGTTTTGCCAAGGTTGTTCCTCACGGGAAAGGAAACGTTGTGGCCACTCAAAATGCAGATCGGGTAAGGGCTCTGATCGAAGCAGTCAACACAGGAGATGGAAAACAAGCTCTCAGCTTCTTTCATCCGGACATCGTCCACCATGATCCATTCACGCCTGCGGGTGCGGAAAACTTCCGCCAACACATCGTAGCTCTTGCAGCAAAGCGCCCACAGGTTCGTGTAGTGAGAATGCTCGAAGACGGCGAGATGGTCATGGCTCAGCTTGGATCGGAGCAGGCAGCGCAGGATAGGTTTGCCGTCTATCGTTTCGAAGACGGGAAGATTGCCGAGCAGTGGGCGTTCTTCTCACCAACCGCACCACCGAATCAGAGTGAACACACCCAACTGGACGGGCCAACTGAGCCGCAACATCTCGACAGCACAGAAGCAAACAAAACCTTCGTGAGGGAGTACTACCAGGCTTTTCATCTCGCGGGTGATCGAACCCATAACGATGAGTTCTTCACGGGCGATGTGATGATCCGACACGAACCGGGTGTGCAGGACGGGCTCGGGAATTTCCTCCATGATGTGGAACACCTGATGCAGCATCGGACGATTGATCAGATCAAGCTTCTGATTGGGCAGGGCGACCTCGTGTTTCTCGCAGCCACCGGTACCCACGAAGGCAAGCCTTGCCTGTATATCGACCTGTACCGCGTCGAAAACCGCAAGCTTGTGGAGCACTGGGGCTTTCCGCAGATGGTTCCACTGGATGCGGAACGGCTGAACAGTACCCCAATGCTTTAGACAACGAGCACATTTCAGGAACTGGAGCGTCACGCATATGAGCAGATTTGATGGAAGAGTAGTCATTGTCACCGGAGCAGGCTCGGGCATTGGAGCTGCAACAGCGCGTCGCTTTCTTCAGGAAGGCGCTTCTGTTGTGCTCAACGGCCGCCGTGAGAACAAGCTGCACGAGACCGCTCAGGGCTTCGATGCGGCGAAGGTGCTGGTACATCCCGGCGACATCTCGGACGAAAGCTATGTGAAGAGCCTGGTGGAAGCCGCCGTTGCGAAGTTCGGCCAATTGGATGTGCTCGTCAACAATGCAGGCATGGCATCCTTTGCACCCTTCGAGAAAACAACGACAGAGATCTGGCGAAAGACCATGGCCACCGATCTCGACAGCGTTTTCTTCGCTTCGCGCGAAGCCCTGCCACACCTCTTGAAGAGCAAGGGCTCAATCGTCAATTTGTCCTCTGCTTCCGGCGTGGGTGGCGACTGGGGCATGAGCGCGTACAACGCAGCAAAGGGTGCCGTCACCAACTTCACCCGTGCTCTGGCGCTGGAACTTGGATCGCAGGGCATCCGCGTGAATGCCGTTGCCCCCAGCCTTACTTCCACTGAAGCCACCGTCGACCTCGAAAAGCTGGAAGGGGTAAAGGCTGACTTCTTCACCCGTCTCCCCATAGGCCGCGCGGCTTCACCAGATGAAATTGCGAGCGTCATCGCCTTTCTCGCGAGCGACGATGCCAGCTTTGTCAACGGGGCAATCGTGCCGGTCGACGGCGGCGTAAGCGCGTCCAACGGACAGCCAAACTTTTTGAAGCACCTGGGAAAAACGAATTAAACGAACCTGCCTGTCGGTAAGGGCCTTGCTTGCTCTTAGAAGGCCGCTTCACCGCGCGGGTCATCACCATTCCTGATTCAATCCTCAGTGCGAAAGGATGTTCGCTTCTCTCGATCGTCTACACGTCCACGAGACAGAATTCAGCTTATCGGACGTAAGTTGTTCATCACGAACAGCTTACGTCCGATGCTAGTACTACGCCTTGGGTGGTGCGATCGCGTCGGTAGCAGCTTTCGCGATGCGGAACTTCACCGTTGTCTTGGCAGCGATCTTCATCTCTTCGCCAGTTGCAGGATTGCGTCCCATCCGTTCCTTGCGTTCGGCTTTGACCAGCTTGCCTAATCCCAGGATCGTAAACTCGCCCGCTTCTCGCGTCTGTTCCGTTGCCATCTCCGCGAGGGCGTCGAAGAACGTCTGAATGTGCTTCGGCTCCGTGGCCAGCTTTTCCGCCATGGCTTTGACGATCTGGGTTTTGGTCATCTTCGCCACGGAAGCCTTTGTGGGCGTGGAGGTGGGCTGCTTTTCTGCTGACGTTTTACCAGGCGCGGCCTTTGCCGGTGAGCTCGCACTCTTTGCTGTTGCTTTCTTGGTTGCCATAAGTCCTCATCTCTCTTTGTACTAAGCGTTAGGATGGGCGCATTGATCCGTTCGACAGCTCTTTCTGCCTAAACCTCTTTTCATTCGCGTTAGGCGTGCGCGCTGTTCTCATGGACCCATGGTCTGATCTGTTGAATGTCGCAGGCCGAATCTCTTTCGAATGTCCTGCGGAAGACTCACGGCGAGCGATGCTCTGGTGATGCCAACGTACAACAGTCGGGCTTCCGCATCGATTGCGTCCTGAACAGCCTCTCTGGGTTTGCCCATATTTCTGCTTGCGCGCAGAAAGCCCTGTTCGAAATCCGCATCCAGGTGAACGTGCTTCCACTCCCTGCCCTTTGCCCGATGCGCGGTGGAACAGACAACCTGAATATTGATTTCATTCTGTTCGCAGCGGGCGATAGCGGAAAGCATCGGCTCTGCACCATGCTCCTGCACCAGGTTCACCAGCCCCCTCAAGTGTTCGCCTTCCGGGTCGCGGCTGAAGGACATCACCTCTCTCCAGCTCTGGAACCCAAGCAGTTCGGGCGTTTGTGCCGCTTTCCCCTGCTGCACATGCAAGACATCTTCCAGCAATCGCTGCAGCGTCCGCGTGCCGCCGACGACGGCACAACGCACATTACGCTTCAGGCAGTACAGCAGGTTGGCGATCACACCAGCATTGCTGCGCGAAAGGATGGCGTCAGGCCGCACGCGTGCCAGTTCCGACCGTATGGCTGCAGAGCCGCGCAAAGCGGTTGACGCGCCCAACGTCCGCAACACCTTGGTTGCAGCGGCGGCGATCTCCGGACCGAACCGGAAAGACTGCGCAAGGAGCACGTGGTGAGGAGAAACGATCTCGTCCATGGCATTCACAGCACCACGCCACTCATAGATCTGCTGGTAGGGATCGCCAACATAAACGACCGGGCACTGCACCCCTTTCAGAACTCCAAAGAGTACAGGATTCATGTCCTGGGCCTCATCCACCAGAATGTAGTCCGTCTCCGCTTTCGGGTTCGAGAGTGCCCACAGCTTCAGGTAGCCATCATGACCGAGCGGCAAGCCGCCGTCGCGTAGCTGCATCGCATCCCAGATCGCCTGTACGTGTCCGGCTGCCTGCTGCGCAAAGCTCTGAAAGGCGGCTACGGAAAGCGTCTCCAGCAGCCCTTCGCGATCAACGTTCAAGACCGAAGGAACGTCCTCCGAGCTCTGCAGGAATCTTGCCAGCGCTTTCAGGAGAACACTAACGTAGGCTTGCCGATCCAATACCAGTCCACATGCAAAGGAGACTGTCTCCGGCATGCGGAACGCCTCCGTCACGGTCCTCGGTGCAAGCGCCTCTGTCAGCTTCCACTCCGGGTAACGCAGGGCGCGCCTGATACCGCGGAAAGCGATGGAGTGGGCAGTCGCGCAGCGCACACGTTTGGGGAAGCGGCTTGCCGCCTCGGTCGCAATGCTTCGATTGAACGCGAGGTACAAGCCCCGGCCGGAAGTGCTTTCCGCCAGCAATCTCAGCGTGGTCGTCTTGCCTGTGCCAGCATAGGCGTCGATTCGCAAGCCTTCTCTGCGCCGAAACAACTCAACCGCCCTTTGCTGCTCTGCGAGTGGCGTGAATACGGGTTCGGCTCTGGAAGTCGCGTCTGCCACCTCACTATTGTCTCTTGACCGTTTTCTTCCGCTAGGGACACGTTTAAGTTAAAGTGCCGTGGTCTAGAGCCAATGATTAGAATGCGGAATGGTCAGAGTCTATTTCCATCACACACCGAACGATCGCTGGGATCCGACTAACATCGACGTAGACCTATCGCGGGTTCCGAGCGTTGGCGAGTATGTCCAATTAACTGAAGAGGCGGAGTGGTATCGAGTCTATTGCGTTGTTCATTTCGCACCCGGGCTTCGCTTCGACGCAGATGTTTACGCAGAGCGAATCTCCACCGAGGAGAGACACAGTGCCGTGCTGAGGCAGTACCGAGCAGCAAAATCTGACCGGTAGTCGGCAAGAAGGTCCCCGCGGGGTTATAAGAGTCACGGAACTTGGCAGATGTCAGCGCTGAAAAGAAGATGCGACTCCGTGATGGCGCTATTCGGCTTTGTCAGTTTGTGGCGTGCTGACTCCGTGCTTATCGAAGAAACTCTGTAACAAGCTTGGCGCAGCTGCCGAGCTAGATGAGAATACGGTGTGGATAATCGTTGCCAGGCACCCCAAGAAGACTTTTCTTGGGGAAGCTCGCACCGCACGATCTACGCCGAACGTGTGCGAAGCTCTGCCGAAAGGCCGGCGGCGAACTGGAGCAGATCCAACTGTTGTTAGGACACTCGTCCATTCAGACCACAGAGCGATACTTGGGCACAGAGCAAGAGCTCAGCCAAGCCGTAAACGATGCCATTGGCTTGGAGTGGAATTGAAGTCTGATGTCTGATATCTCGTTGATGTACTCACGCAGGGTGAAGACGCTAGTCTGATCCACACAAGCAGTCATTGGGGCGGCGAACGCCAGACGGAGGCTCATTTGTACGATTCACAGTCGAGAAACATTGGAGATCTGCTTAGCAATAACCAGCGCGCGAAAATAATTGTGCCGCGTTTTCAACGAGGCTACAGTTGGTAAAAGAAGCACGTCACAGCTTTCCGGAGGGACCTCCGGCGGTTTAGGACCGACGCTGGAAAGAAGGATGGTCCCGAAAAGTATTTCCTAGGCCCGATCGTGATCAGGGAAGAGTCGAAAGAGGCCATACAGCTGCTTGACGGGCAACAGCGGCTTGCGACGACCACTATCCTCTTTGCTGCCATAAGAAACCTCGCCAGGTCCTTCGGCACCCAAGCATCGACAGATTTCGCACGGGATATCCAGCGGGAGCTTATCGACAAGGCCGATGGATCGTTTGCTCTGCAGCTTGGCGAGTTGCATAAGTTGTTTTTTGAGCAGGCTATCCAGAAGGATCCGCCGGAGACGCCAAAAGCAAAGCTGCGTTCACATAGGACCATCAACGCAGCGCGAAAGCTCCTAGAGGATTCGCTACGTGCTGAAATTCTCGGACTGGATGTTACTTCCAGTCTGAAAAACCTGCGGGAGCTTTACCAGGTGCTTCGCAGTGACCTGATTATGGCAAGCATTCCGGTCAA
Source organism: Janthinobacterium lividum (assembly GCA_050954525.1). Lineage (GTDB taxonomy): Bacteria > Acidobacteriota > Terriglobia > Terriglobales > Acidobacteriaceae > Terriglobus. The sequence goes on along the minus strand of JBPBPZ010000005.1, from coordinate 23,427 downwards.
GTCTGAAAGAGACGCCTACCAGATCTTCGAGACCTTGAACGATCGAGGACTGAGACTGTCTGTACCAGATCTGCTGTTGAATTACCTCATGGGAGCGGCCAGCATTGATGCTGAGCGGTCTCAAATTCGAGAGTTTTGGAATGAGATGGTTCAAGAGATGGGACAGCGAGACATGGATCGCTTCCTAAGGCATCTCTGGGTGTCGCGATTCGGAGACCTCAAGTCACAAGACCTTTTCTCCGCATTGAAAACAAATATCGAAAACAACAGCATCTCTGCGGTAGAGTTTGCGCGGAGCTGTGCCGATGAGTGCGACTCTTACGTGTCACTGCTCGATGCATCAGCTGACACGTTCAAAGAGACAGCGCGGCCATTGAAATCTCTTGTCCGGCAGCTCAACTTTCAGGTGGCTCTACCGCTGCTTCTGTCTGCGCATAAGTACCTCCCTTTGCAAGATCTCGACGCGCTGATCCGCCTGCTTCTTGTGTTCGTTACGCGGCAATCAGTCGTGTCGAATCAAGATCCCTCGGAAGCAGAGTCACTAATGTTCTCTTTAGCCATGGAAGTGCGCGGAAGCCTAGTCAGTGCATTAGAGGAGAAGAGAAAGAATCACGCACGAAGCGAGGGCATTGTGCTTGACAGTGGTGACGTGAAGCAAACACTCACCTTTGTGAAAAGCATGCTGCGTAACGCTGCTCCCACCGATGAAGTGGTGAAAGGGAACGGTGCTGATCTTGTTCTAGGGAACGATGAAGCTAAGTACGTGTTAGGTCGTTTAGCAGCCTTCCTGCAGACAGACACGAAAGAGTTGACCATCGATGAGGCGAACCTCGAACACATCTTCCCACAGCGTGCTAAGGAGCCGGAATGGAGTAAGGAGCAGTCAGAGCAATTGGAGCCGTATATCTGGCATTTAGGTAATCTGACGATTCTGGGCACGCGGCTGAACAGAACCGCAGGTAACAAGTCCTTCGAAACTAAGCGCAAGCACTATCAGCAGAAGTCCGAGTTGAAGATGGCTCAAGATGTTGGCACAACATAAGAGACGTGGGGGGTCGAGCAAATAAAGAAGCGGGCGGAATCGGAGTTGGCACCTTTGCTCGCGACCGTCTGGGACTTTGACAACCCTTCGAGAGTCTGAGGCTCCGCCGAAATAGCCGACTGTTCTGGGCGAAGCTGCTAGAGGCAAAGTCCCATGCCTTGGTCGATGGTCTTTTCGGGGCGTTGTGTTACCGGAGCATGGTGGTTACCCACTCCTATTGCTCGATCTAGAGCGGCATATTGAGTGATTGGGTTCTTCTGTTGGTCGAAGAATTGGCCGGTGGGTCCATCGATGTGGATGTGACGCTGAGTCCCGATGTGCTGGTAGCTCTGCACGCTGCCATTCTCAGCTTTCCAGCCGAATTGCTTCGCATCTTCAGCATGTAGCTCCCGATTCAGCGGTGCATAATGCCGCTCATGTTCGGCGGGCGTGAAGACCTGCTCGCGGGGAGGCTTATTTTCGCGGCGGATCGCTTGTTGCTGGTCCTCTGGCATCTGCTTTTCCTTTCGTTGGTGCTCTGCTGGTTGTGGGGCGTTTCGGAAGTCGATGGCCGAAGTTTTCGATGCATCGTGGCTGAGGCGCTGACCGAGTCCTTCAGCGTCATTGGTGTAGATCTGTGCGTCGTGTGAAGCGCGAGATACGGAGACGTAGGCGAAACGCGTGCTGATCAGATCTGGATGGGCGCGGGTGTCCATGTTGACCAGGACGCGCTCCGCGGTCACGCCCTGCGAGCTGTGTGAGGTGACGGCATAGCCATGATCGAAGTGGCGCATGTAGCGGCTGTCGAAGGTGACCTCCTTGTTCTTGCCTTCGAGCTGCGCCGTGACTTGGTCGCCGTCGATCTTCTGGATGGTGGCAAGGTCTCGGTTGGCAACGCCAAGCTCACGTGACGGCGCGGTGAACTGGATCCGGTCTCCCTTGGCGAAGTCCCGGCCGATCTCCTGATATGCGCTGACGCCATGCAGGCGCTTCGGGTCGTAGGTAATTTCCTTGCCGTCTTCGCGGCGGACACTCACCTTGTTGGTGTCGAGGTCGACAGCGGAGACGGTGGCGTAGGAATTGCGCTTTAGCTCCAGATCTTTGCTGCCGGTGTTGTAGTGGAGGACATCGCCGACCTGGTACTTGGCAGCCCATTGGCGATCGGCACCGGTGAGATCGGATCGTGGAATCAGGGTAGGCAGGAAGTGATTGTCCTGAGAGACGAGCCCTTTCTCCTGCAGGGCAATGCGAACCGCCGTGTTTAGTTCGCGGCGGCTGGCGTTGTCCGGCGAGACGATGAGGGTGTTAGCCGGCTGAGCGGCGTAATCCCTGGCGATCGCCGCGGTGCGTGCGGCCCGGTCGTCGATCTGCTGAACGCGGCCTTGTTGCTGCAGCATAGCGACACCAGCGGCAGTCTCGTTCCTGGAAAGCTTCTCCACGGCAGTGAGCAACTCCGGGTCACGTTGCCGCACGATGCGGTCCAGTTGGCTTGTTCGCATGCCGGCGTCCTGCATCTGTTCAAATGGCTTGCCGGCGTCGACGCCCTGGTGCTGGCGGGTGTCCCCGATCACCAGGACGCGGTCCTGCGGTCCGATTTTGTTGAGGAAGTCGCGCATCTGCCGGGTGCTGGCCAGGCTCGACTCATCCAGCAGATAGAGATGCTGACTGGCAGTGTCCCCTGCAGAACGATCGCCGCCGCCGCGGGCAAGGAAGCTCTGCAGCGTGGTGGCGCTGATGCCGGCATCGCGCAGCTGATTCGCAGCTTTGGACGTGGGAGCGAAGCCTTCGACGGCGTAGCCGCTCTGCTCAGCGCCTTCCCGGACGGCAGAAAGTGCGGTCGTTTTTCCCGTACCGGCCAAACCCTGCAGACCGTGCACACGGTCGCGCGACGTGAGAATCTCCTCGATGGCATTGCTCTGGCCTTCGTTCAGGATGGGCCTACTTGCCGCATGACGGGCAGCGGCTTCGGCAGTCATCATTGGCTCGATGGAGTCCTGACCGGTGCGGAGGCTGTTCACTGCCGAGCGCTCCAGGGCGATGGTCTCAGGCGTGGTGAACTGGCGGCCGGTGGCGTGCTTGGAAGCGGCAACGGAGAGGAACTCGCCGGCATGAACTCGCTGGTCGAAGCTATGCCGTACCTGCGAGTAGGTGAGGTCGCCCATGCCGCGGCGCAGCGAATCCCGCATGAGGAGACGTTCATCGGAAACAGCTTCCCGTTCGAAGCCTCGGTCCTTGGCGTAGGTGACTGCCTGCTGGGCGCGGCCGGGAGCATCCGGAACGCGGTCGATCAATCGTGACTCTCCGCGTACGCGAGCCTCGGCAACGATGCGTTCTGCCTGGTGGCCGTGAGCGGCTGCGACCTTATAGTGAGCGGCCATGACCTCGCTTGTGGAATGGATCTCCTTCCCATCGCGGGTGCCATGCGCGGCGATCTGCGCAGCGGCCGGGCCCTGGAAACCGTTCTGCTCGAGGTACTCCCGGATCTGCTGCGAACGGGGACTGGAGGCTTCCAAGTATTCGCGTGTGAAGCCTTTGATCTCAGGTGCGCCGCTGCGCCCCGCCTCCAGCTCGTAGCCCAGATTGCGGAGCCGGTAGGTTAGCTCAGACTGGTATACGGCGGTTGCAAACTGCTGGGTGTCGAAGAGTGCGCGCTCCTGGAGTGCCCGGGGTCCGGCGTTATCGCCACGCTCCGTCATATTGAAGACGACCGCGTGAGTATGGAGCTGCGGCGCGGCATAGCCGTCGACGGGACGAGCGGTGTCGTGCTCGAACTTGGCGGCGACGAACTTCCCGGACGTTTCCGCCGCATTGTTCCCGCCGATGCGTGCCTGGGTGTACCGCTCCAGCTCGGAGAGTGCGATCGTCACAGCCCCGCGGTGCGCTTCCCTCACTCGTTCGTCACCACCTACCAGAGCAGTCAGCGAAACAGACTTCGGCGCTGAAAAGGTAGCGTCCCAGCCAGCCCGGTGCTCCACTGGCTTCACCGTGGTGCCATCCGCTGTGGTGTACTCCTTCGCCTCGCGATGACGGATCAGCTGCTCGCCGGTGACGGGATGTTGCCCCTCGGCGAGACGGCCGAACTGTGTGGCGTCGACTGCTCCGGAGAGGCCCAACGATTCGGCGAGTTTGCCCTGCCACTCCCCGAGGTTGACGTCGCCTTTTTGCCAGTAGTTCTGGTCGGGAGATGTGAACTCCTATGCGTGATAGGTCTGCGCCTGGCCGGCATTCAGGGCCTTGGATATGGTCAGCATGGCGGTTTAAATCTCCCCACGATCAAGAGGATCGTCGTCTATCTGCGGTGTGTCGGAATCAGCGAAGTCGCTGGAGCTCAGCATGCAAATCTCTTCCTCTGGGGTGATCTGGTCTTCTTGGGCTTCCTGCTGCTCGGGTGATGCCGCAGCGATGGCATCCTGAGCTGGAACCTCGGTGCTTTCCGGATCGGTCAGCTCTGCAACGGCGTCCCCTTGGGTCGCTTCGTGAGTCGGTGGAGCCGGAATAGTAGCGGGCTGCGCTGCAGGCGATGGTGCCACTGCCTGCGGCTCCTCTGCGGGCTCATCGTCGTCCTCTGGATCCTCTTCGGGGTCAGCCGGGAACGTCACCAGCTCAATCAGCGGAATGGATGTTTCGCGGGTAGCGGAAGACGCCTTTTCGAGGGTCAGCGGGTCGAAGCCCAGCTCATCATCCTCGACGTTCCGGGGCTTGAAATCGACGGCGATCGAGGGCATCTCGCAGTAGGTGAAGGCGAAGCGCGCGACGTGGTTTCCCAGCTTCAGGAACGCATGTTTGTCAGGCAGACCGGCGATCTCGGAGTCCATGACGAGCGGCTCTGTCTGGCGATCGACAGAGAGGCTCTTCCCTTCCCGGCTGCCGTGCACGTGGGTCTCACGCATGCGCTCGACTTCGATGTTGCCGATCGCTTTGGAAACCCACTCCGCGGCTTTCGGTTCCGTGGTCCGGAGGAAGATCTTCGTCGCCGGCTGCGAGAGCATGACCTCGGCATAGTGGCCGTAGATGGTCTCCAGCTGAGCCTTTCCCTGGAACCCAAGGATGAGCGGATTCTTGCTCTTCCGGTTCTCGGTGATGGCGGTGTGCAACTGGGGAAGACGCTGCAGGCTGGCGAGCTCGTCGAGCACGAACCACACAGGCCGCTGCGCCGCAGTCGGTGCGTTCAGGAGACGAAGAACGAGGAGGTCGATCCAGAGCGAATGGAGCGGTCGAAGCGCCTCCCGCTCGGTGGCTTTGGAGGTGATGAAGATCCAGCCCTCGCGCTTTTCTGCCCATGCGGTTGCGCTCCAGGTCCGGTTCTTCGCCTGCTCCTTCGTGGGGAGCATGCGGAGGCTGTCCGCAATGAGACCGAGAGAGGCAAGGACGCCGGCGCGCTGCTGTTGCGCGCCCTTCTCAAGGATGGCAGCCAGCTCCGTTCCCTGCACGCGCTGATCGATCTCGGCAGGGTTCGACATCCACTCCACCAGTTCCTGCGGTGTCGGTCCAAAGGTCAGCAGGTGGGCAAATATCTTCTGCGGGGTCTCCGTAAAGAACTCGCCCTTCTTGTCGCTGGTGGGCTGGTAGAGAGAGGCGGCGATCGCCTTCGCTTCTGCCTTGCGGCGGAGTTCCTCGGCCGGTCCCCAATACGGGCAGCGCTCGTCCAGCGGGTTGAGGATGATGTCGGTCTTCTCGTCATAGAACCGCTTCACGAACTCACAGGCCGGATCGTAGATAATGGCCGATTCGCCGCGGGCTTTGATCTGCTGGAGCATCTGCAGGATCAGGGTCGTTTTTCCTGAGCCGGTATCGCCGATGATCTCGAAGTGCTGCGCCTCATTTGCCTGTGGAATCCGAAGAACTTGTCTCTCGGAGAAGAGGCGGGGGCGACGAAGGGAACGCACGGTGTCGGTCGTCGTAATCCCGATGCCGTCGCCTTTGACGGCCTTGTTAAAGCCGCCTGCGGTCAGCATGACAGGGCCTTTTAGAAGGCGCCCATACTTCAGTTGCTTGAGACGGGTAATGTCCTGCGGCACGGCAAGGCAGAGGCTCAGCGCCAGGACAAAGATTGCCTCTCCCAGAGGCCAGGCGTACGCCCCGACAAGGGTCTGATCGCCGAAGATGTTGCGGCGCAGCCAGGTGTACATGGTGGCGTCGTTGTAGTTGGCGGCCGACGCGCGGTGGAAGAAGTCATAGCCCTGTGCGCGGGTGCCGGTTGCGAGCATGACCGGCACAGAGTCGCCCCCGGGCAGCAGCGTGGTGCCCTTCACGAAGTCAGCCGGCAGGACCGGTCGAGCCGAGCGCTTGCCGCCGCCCAGATAGAGCAATCGGTAGCGGCCATGCTGATTGAACATGGAGCCTACACTCGCGCGGAGGTACTCGACGGTGTAAGACTTCCGCAGCGGTTCTTGTTGGAAAGCGTAGCTCTGCCAAAGGAAGAGCGCCGCGCAGAGGAAGGCTCCAACGATCGCCATGTAGCTGAAGATCGGAACGTGCGGCTGCCAGACAATCGTTTCTTTTCGTCCCCATTGTGTCGCCATTTCTACTGCCCTCCAGTCTGCGGCGGTTCGTACTGCGTGAGGACATCGCGGGCGGTCTCGTGCTTGCTGTTGCGCACCTCCGCAACGAGTGCCTGGTACTTTTCCTTGCTGAGAGTTTCCCCGAGGGCGAGCGGCCTTAGAACACCGTTCAGGAGTAACCGCAACGCCATGAGTTCTGTGAAGATGGCTCGCTCGGTTTGCCCCTGTCGGGCCTCCTTCAACAAGACATCGCGGGTCCATTCCCCGAGGGCTTGGCCTTGCTTCTTCGCGGCACGCTTGAGCTGTTCAAGCTCGTCTTTGGTAAGTCGAGCATTCGCGTTCTGGTCCCGCGCAGTGCGTCCCTCCGAGCGAGTGAGCCGGTCGGCGATGCCAAGGTCTGGAGGAAGAGGTTCAGAGGTCATAGTTTGGCTCCCTAGGCCGTGAAAGCAATTGCTTGCACGATGGTTGCGGCGACGAGTGCGCTTTGCCGCAACTGTCCTGTTTTGTTGTGCAAGCAACTGCTTGCATTTGCTGTGGCTTTGCGGCTCCCTATCAGGGATGGAGTGTCATCCTTTTTCCGGTGCGAAGCACCGTCTCCATCCCTGCAGGGATTTGTCATGGGAGCCGCATGGTCAACGTGCGGCTGACGTGCTGTCCTTTGCTGTGGCCGTTGCATCTGCGGGTGCTGGCGGACGCTTGATGCGGAGTGCGATCTTCGGCTTGGCGTTGGGCTGTTCGGTGCAGAAACGCTCGAAGTCTTTGTCCTTGGAGAAGATGTAGTCGAGTGCCTGTTGAATGACTTCGTCGGGTGTTCCCTTTGTCATAGCGGCGTACTGCTCGATGCGCCTGGCGGTGACTTCTTCAAGCGAGATGGTCGCGGTAAGCTTCTTCGACTCGGAGATCTTGAGGAGTGGCATAGTGTGCTGTCGCCTTTCGTATCTGGTGCGTGGAGAGTGATGAGGAGGGGCGCTAGTAGCCGAGCCAGATGAGAACTTCAGCGCCCGTATACCAGGGCCGGTCGCCGACCTCGTGGAAGAAGTCTGCGGGGTCAAGATGGTGCCTGTTGATCTCCCGCTCGGCTTCATCGCGGGTGACTTCGGCTTCCATGGCTTCGGCAAACGACATAGCGTGCTCCTGGTTACGCGGCGGTTGCGAGGGATGCGTCGTAAACGCATTCCGTGATGAACGTTTGGGTGTGATGGTCGTAGCCATTGACGGTGATGAGTTCGCGCACCTGACGCCTGCCCGACGCCGCTCGTTCGCAGTACAGAACGAAGTCCAGGGCGTCGGCGGTTTCGGAGCGGATGAAGGCATGGTTGATGTTTGGGCGTGCACTGAGGGCAAGGTTGGAAAGCCGGGCGAGTGCATCGACCGCACTGCCCGCGTGGATGGTGGACATGGTGCCGCCGTGGCCGGTGTTCATCGCCTGCAGCAGGTCGTAGGCGCACTCGTTGCGGATCTCGCCGATGATGATCCGGTCGGGCCGGTGGCGAAGTGCAGCGGCCAGGAGAGCGCTGGGAGTGACGGCAACCTGCCCCGGTATCTCCTCCACCGCTTCCCACTGAACCGCGTTCGGGTGAGACAACTTCAGTTCGGACGGCTGCTCGATAACGCACAGCCGCTCTGTCATCGGGATGTGATCCAGCAGCGCTTTCAGCAGCGTCGATTTGCCGCTGCCTGTACCGCCAGCGATGATGCCATTCTTCTTGCGCGTGATCATGTCCACAACGTGATCGCGTACCTCCCGGGGCAGGCTGCCCGAATCGATCAGCTCGTCGGAGGTGTACCAGCGGTTAAACTTCCGGATAGTGAGCGTCGGCCCTTTGAAGGAGGACGGCGCACCCACCACGGCAACACGTGAGCCATCGGGCAGACGTGTGTTCAGGATCGGGTTCTGCGGCGTTAGGTCCTGTCCCAGCACGCGGGCGACGCGAACGATGGCCGCTAAGAGCCGGTCGTTTGTGTATGGCTCCAAGAGTTCGATCCGCTCGACCACGCCGTTCCGATCGGCAAAGACCCCATCGATGCCGTTGATCATCAGATCGGAGATCGAAGGATCCAGGAGGAGCGCGCGCAGCTCCTCTGGGAAGAACGGAAGTATCTGCTGGTAGCTCAACGGCTGACTCCAGTCGATCTGCGAGGAGCGATGCGCGGTGCTGCGGAGTTGAACGTCGCATCGGGGTTGATCGTGTCTACGGAGACGCGGTTCTCGTGGAACTCCGTGATCGTCAGGCCGAGCGGATTGATCGTCTCGAACTGCGGGAAGATGCGGGCTTCCTCGCTGACTTCCTTCGGGTTCAGGTAGTAGGTGACCGACAGCAGCCAGTGCTCGGTGCGCGGCTCGTGGGAGTTGCGCGGCGAGTAGATGCGGTCCAGATTGATGAGCGCAGTCCCCTTTGCTGTCGCTGCACCGGCGATGGTTTCCACGGACATGGACGTGATGGTGACGTTGCGTACTTCGTCGTCGCTCTGCTCGATCTGTCCTGCCAGAACCTGTGAGGTGAAGTGGTTGTTGTTGTCCTCTGTCATGTGCTGCGAAGCGAGCTGCTGGGACAGGAAGTAGTAGTTCAGCGGGTACTTGAGCGCGACGGTCTCACGGTTGATCGTGTAGCGATAGTTGGCCCAGTCGGTGAGGTAGGTCCGCACTTCGCCTTCACGCGGGCTATAGCTCAGGTCGCTGTACTGGATGGCCTGGGCACGGCCCATCTCATCGATCCGGACATAACGGTTTGGAATCGGCCGGTTCGCCAGCGAGTGGATAAAGATGGCTGCGCAGAGCAGCAGGCCGGCGAGCGTCCCGATGATGAAGCGGCTGAGCCGACGCTCTGAATAGTGCGCGGCATAGACTTCGTTGCCGATATGGTCGGCGAGTACGGCGTCAGCGCCGGACATAGCTTGCTGGCTTGGTGTGAGCGTGCTGGCCATGGTGCGGAGCCTGCCTTTCAGTTGCATAGCGGAAGTTGGTGTAGGTCTGCATACAGGCAAACCCGAACAGTAGAAGAAAGAGGAAGAGGAAGAGCATACGGGGCCAACGTGGCCCGCCCGTCAGAACGTAGGTGAGAAGAGCAGCCATGACTAAGCCAACCTGGAAAGAAGCGCGATTTTGGAAAGCGCGGAGTCGAGTTTCTCCGCTGCACCGGCTCCGCCACCGAAGATCATCTGGGTGAGGCTGGGAACGAAGAGCATGTTGATATCGAAGGCGATCAGCGTGGCAAGGACAGGAACAAGGTTGGCAAGCCACATGCCAACGGAGTAGTCCCCATGGAAGGTCTTGGTGACGAATGCCATCATGAAGCCGCCCCACACGAAGATGAAGGCGGAAGCGACAGCGCGGATCATGGCGAGCAGAGAAGCACGTCCACGAAGTGCAGGAACTTCCCGCGGAACGTCTTGGTCATGTAGAGCGGGATGAACACCGGGCCGAACAGAGCGGAAACGGCATAGAGGATGAAGCCCGAGATGTTGAGCAGGAAAATGATGCCTGCCGAGATCGCCAGATTGACCTGGATGACGACGTAGAGCAGCAGCTCGATCGGCGCAGTAATGCTCGGTGCGGCAGTTCCTTGGCCCATTGCCCCCAGAAGATTCTGGAGGTTGGAAAGCGCATTGCGGTCGAACGTCTGGGAGATCATTTCGGCCATGTAGCTGAACAATTTGTTGAAGCCGAAGCTGGCACCCGGGAGCGGATGCGACCAGTAGGTTTCGGCAAGTAGGCAGCAGATCAGGCGGAGCATGAACTGCACCAGGTCGCCCATGCGAATCGGCTCCTGGTGGAGCGAAAAGCTCATGTTGGCGGTGCTCCAGCTGACCACCATGTTGATCAGGACCATGAAGGCGATGAAGCTCAGCTCGGTCATGCCGAACGAAGTCAGCGCGTCCCCGTTCTGAGTCGTGAGGTCGGTGAGATTCTGGGCGAACACAGAGAGCCAATCCGTGGTCGGTGCAGCTTGAAAGGCGAAGGCCGCGATCGATATTGCTGTGTGAACCATGAGCTGTCTTTCTGCGCAGAGGCGATGGTGTGGGGTTGCGCTGCAGAGGGAACTACGGGAGGTAGTGAGTCCAGGTCTTGGAGCTATTGGCAGGCATGGCGTTGTATTCCTGCTTGTGTTTGCGCACCTGTTCCCAGAGCTCGGCGTCGTGCTTCTTGGCAGCGTCGGCGTCGTCGCGTTGCTGCTGCAGGAGAGCGGCCGCCTTGGCCGCGGACGCTGCGGCCTGCACGTTCAGGTCGTGTTCGTGGACCAGGAAGGCACCGATCGCAACGACAGCGGCAAGGGTTGCTAGGAGAATCTTGGTGTTGATGAGCTTCAGCATGGAGCGTCTCCAGGCGATGCGGGCCGAACAGCGAAGCGCTTCACTGCTGACCCGTCGCTGTTAAGGCAGGTAGGTAGTCCAGGTTGTGGAACTGCCTGCGGAGTTGTTGTTGGTCATCGCACGTTGCTGCGCGACAAAGCCCCAGGTGTTGAGGTCGTTGGCTGCTGCGTTCCGCTGCTGCATGTTCGCGATCGCGGCCTGCTGTGCCTGGCAGGCCTGGAGCATGCCCTGCTGCTTCTGCTCGACCAGGTGCTGGGCCTGCGAAGCGTTGAGGAGGTTCAACTGCTGAACCTCGCTGTTGGTGGTGTCGTCGCCGTCCATCTGTGTGCCCTGCAGCTGTTGTTCTGCATCGACGTTGGCAGTGACGGAGGCACGGTAGGCACCCACAGCGTTCATGCAGGCCGGCGACGTTGCGTCGACGGCTTCGATCATGGCGAGCTGTGAGCGGGTAGCGCTGCCCGGGTTCTGGGTGGCGAGGTAAGTGTCTGCGGCGCCGTCGACCTGCACGGTGGAGTTCTGCCATGCAGCCTGAGCGGCACCGGGGTTGTTGGTGGTCAGAGCGGCGTCCATGCCGTCTGTCTCTCCGAAGCGGTTCCGGAAGTTGACGTGTTCAAGCTGGTTGACCTGGGTCTGCCAGACCTGCTTGAAGCTGAAGTGCTCGACGTTCGACATAAAAGCGCGGTAGTGGCTGTATGCCGTGGTCGCCTGGGTGATGAGTTCCGCGTAGTTGGTCGGGTCGAAGACGATGTCTCCGAGACCGAAGAGGGCGTAGCTGGGCGTCGCGACGCAGAGGAACGCCACGCATCCGAGAGCGATGTTGCGGCGGGTTTTGCTGAGGAGCTTCATGTTGTCTCCCGTCTGCGGTTCGGCGCTTTCAACTGGTTAAAGCCGTAACCAGTTGCCTGGTTTGGAATGCGCGGGTTGGTGATCGGCGGCGTGGTTGCACCGCCACGGCTGCTACAGCGTCGGGTCGACGCGATGCTCCGCGTAGGAAGGAATGAGGATGTCGCGGCCGATGTAGACGCGCGCCCTGGAACCTTCCTTGAGCGTGATGGTGGGGAGCCGGTTGAGGAAGTGGTTCAGGATCTGTTCGGACTCCTGGGCACTCTGCTGGCTGATCCCGTTGCGGATCTGTGCGGACGAGTTCAGGACACTGCCGCCGTTGCCGATCTGAGCCAGACCGCCAATGCCGCCGACTGCGGCCGCGGCTGCGAACGATGACAGATAGTGGTTGTCCACCTTGCCGGAAAGACCCGTGGTGCCGATCGGATCGAGAGCTATGTACTTGTCGAAATCGAGCGAAAAGCCGTCTGGGCAAACTGCACGGTGGAAGGTAACGAATAGGCGGCGTTGCCCCTGGCTGCCAACACTCTGGACGGAGCCGATTAGACGCGTTCCCTGCGGCATGAGCAGCTGCTGGTGATCGTGCGAGTAGTAGTCCGTCGTGAGCATGATGAGGATTGGGCCGTTAAACGCACCGTCAATGTGGTTGGTGACAACGCCCTCAAGAACAGTGCCCTCGAAGACCCGGTACACCCTGCCCTGGTAGTTGTCGAAGTCATAGCCGCCCATGGGATCAGCCGGTTTTGCGCGCTGCTCTGCGACTTGCTTGAGCGAGACGGAATTACCGCGTGCTGGTGGTTCTGCTGTCTCGTTGGGTTCTTGATCGGTGCTGGCGACCTGCGCAGCGTTGTTTGCTTGCGTGGCTGTACCGGATACACCAGGCGCCGTTGCAGACGGCGTACTGAAGTCGATCGCCACGGTACCGGAGTTGAGCGCATCCTGGTGGAGCTTCGCGCGTGCCAGAGAGCGCTGCGCTGCCTCGGCGTGAGCCTGGGAAGCAGTGGAGGTCTTCTTCGGAGCGTTGGGGTTATCGCCGTAGATGGCCTGCTTCTGCGCCGCCGTCATGGGAGCAGCGGTGTCGGCTTCCGGACCGGGAACTTCGACGGCGTAGCCAGCGGCTGCCTGCTGGTTCGCCTGCTGATCGACACGCTGTTGGCGCTCCTCGGCATCGCGGCGGGCCTCGTTGGCCTGCAGCGACTGGTAGCTCTTCACCTGCTGCGGAGAGATGGTTGCCGGTTGATTCGGCAGGTTGCTCTTGCTTGCCGTCTTTCCCTTGCTGCTGACCAGGTTGGTGATGTTGGCCAGAGCGATGAGGATGACGATCGCAATCAGGATGACCACGAAAGGGAACTTCTTGTTGATCGGCGAGGTAGCGATGGGCTGGGCTGGAACGGTGATGGGTGTCTCTTCGGTCATGGCTACTTCCCCTGCGCAGTCCGGTCGATATCGACCCGCTTCTTGCCGATGGTGAGATAGGCGTGCGAGAGCTCCTTGGGCACGGTGTAGAGGCCCTCGGCGAAGTCGAAGTTGATCAGCGATGCCTTGCCGTCCTTCAGCTCGTAGAGCGCCGGCGTCTCCTGGAACTGGCCGCGCAGGTACGTGAACTTGTCGTCGTGCCAGACCTGCTGGAGACCAAGCGCATCGCCCTTCTTGTGGTCCCAGGTGAAGTCGAACTTCAGTGAGTTAGGGTACTGGCTGCGGTACTGCTCAGCCTTGGTTTCGGTGAGCTTCAGCTCGGCAACCTGGGCAGCCTTCGCCGCGGCCGTCTCCGCTTTCGCCTTCTCAAGGTCGGCAGCCGGGACGAACACCGGCATGGCCGTGAGCTTGTCCTTCCCTGCCTGGTCTCCGGGCGAGATCATGACCTTGGAATCGAAGTGAGGATCCGTGTCGGCGGAGACCTCGCGCAGCTGCAGGGTGTACTCGTTGCCGTGGTCGGAGACGATGTGCAGGTCCGTGGTTCCGCCTGCTATCTTGGGTTTCACGCTGATGAAGCGCGACGCGACATGGCCGCCGTCGAAGACCCAGTTCACCGTGTCGCCGCCGAAGACGGTAGCTACCTTCTCCTCGGCCGGGAGAACGATCAATGTGGCCTGCAGCTGGCCGGTCAGGATAACGGGAGGCTGCTCGGTATCGGTCACGGTGATGCTGCGTGGCGCACTGGGCTGGGCATGCTTGGCCGGCGAGGTGGCAGCCAAAGCCGTGGAACCGAGTGCGAGACTCGTGGCGAGGTGCAGCAGGGTCTTCATAGGGCGTCCTTAGAGTGGCGGGTTGAAGAGTTCGTGGTGGGTCGAACAGCGCGAAGGAGGCTCAGGAGAAGCCACGCGGCAACTGCAGTAATCGAAACGAGAAAAACAGCACTGATCCAGTGCGGAGCTGCGCTGAAGCAGACGAAAAGCTCCTTGATGAAGGAAGGAACGGGCAGTCCCGCATTGTGGGCTAGCGAGCGCAGAAGGGCGAGACAGCTCATAGGCCTTCACCTTGAGCGAAGCGCGTGAGACCTTCGCGGATGCCGTGCATCTCGATCAGCTTGGCGCGGCGCACCCGATCCTTTGGCTTCGTGGAGAAGGCCGCGTAGCTGCGCGCGTCCAGGTTCAGGCGAACGACCTTGGTAATGCCGTCGCGCCGGATGTACAGCGCCTCGCGCGGCTGCAGGCTCTCGAAGAGTTCAATCTGCTGGTCGGACAGACTGAACAGCTTCCGGTAGTGCTCGCGGTTGAGGGTGGCGTCCGGCAGGAACAAAAACGAGGTGCAGGAGTTCACGATGGAGTCGGCGTTGTCGCCGAGATCCATGGCCGACTGGCCGATCAGGGTTACACCACCCAGGTTCTTGCGGACCGTCTTGATACTGGCGAGCGCAGCGTCCAGCAGCTGCTTGTTCTTCATGGAGGAGAAGAGTTCCTCGATCACGATGTGCTTCGGAACGCCGAGGTTCTCCTTGGCGTAAAGCACATCCTCGATCCGGCGCAGCAGCCAGACCATGAGCGGCTCGATCAGGTCGGCATACTGCTTGTTGTTCACGCCCTGGAAGTCGAAGCACTGCAGACGTGCCAGCGATAGCTGGTCGTCGACGTTGTCGAAGACGGCTGCGTACACACCCTTGCCGGTCCACTTGGAGAGGAAGCGCTGCAGGTGCAAGGGCAGGAAGAGCGTGGAAAGACGGCGGTTCTGTCGATCCAGGTGGTAGATATCCTGCACGGCCTTGTGCACGGCATCGTCGTCTTCGGGGGAGAGCTCCGCTCCGCCGTTGGTCAGCAGCAGCTTCACGAACGAGTGCAGGAACTTGATGTTGTTTTCGGTCGGTTCCAGCGCGAACGGGTTCACGCGCGGTCCATCCTTCCCTACCCTGTCTACCTTGCCGCCGTACAATTCCACGACGGATTCGTAGCTGCCGCCGACGTCGAAAATGAAGGTGAATCCGCGGTACTTCTGCTCCAAAGCAACCGATTGATTCTGAAAAACGCTTTTTCCTGAACCTGTAGGCCCGATGGTGATGCAGACCTTTACGCCGTTCACGTAAGGGTCCAGGAAGAACGGCGCGCCGGACCGGGTCTCAAGGACATTCAGGTACTCCGCATCCAGGTCTTCCGAGTGCGGATGACCGATGTGTGGGGCAAAGAGGCTGGACAGACGCGCGTGATGATCCTCGCCCAGCCAGAGCGAGAACACCTGGAACTTCGTGGTGTTGCCGGGGAACATGGCATAGAAAGCGGACAAATTGCCGAGCGTCTCCTCCATCACCTGGGCACGTGCATCCACGAAAGCACGGTGTACAGTGGGCGAAATGTCGCGGAGCTCCTGTGCGCTTTTCGCGGTGACCAGCAGGGTCAGCGAGTAGAGACCTTGGGCCTTTCTGTCGAGTGATCGGATGACATCGCTGAGGTCATCTACCACCAGGCCTGCAGCTTTTGCGCCAGCCGTCTTGTCCAGCGCCGCAGTGTCGCGGCTGCCAACCACCCGAGACATCACGCCAATGCTGAAGAAGCTGGCGAACTTCTCCTGCTGGTCGATCTCCTTGCGTGCTGAGGTAGTGGACTTCGGGCGCCAGGTGGAGCAAAGAACGGCATCGCAATCGAGTTCCGTCAGGCCCGAGAACAGGCAGGGCCGTGAGGCTTCCGGCAAAGCCTTCACGGAGAACATCTGCACGTAGCGCTTCCCTACCCCGAGATGGTCCTTCTCCCAGCTGACAGCACTCTTGACGATCTGGCGATCGATTTCTGTGTCGGAGCGGAGGTGGTCACGTTCCGCCCACTCTTCCAGGTTGAACAGGTAGGAAAGAAATTGGAACGCCTGCTCTTTGGGTAGCAGCTTCAGACCGATGGAGTGACTGAGGTGCGACTCCAGGATCGTGGCGGTCTTGAGTAACTCGGCGAGCATACGGGATGTGTCGTCTGCGTGAGCCGCCGGCTTCTTGGAAAAGGGGTTAGTCTGGGCGGGCTCCAGCAGCAGGCACCAGTGAATATCGACGCGCCGGAATCTCGCGGTCTCGTCGAGGAACGACAGGCGATCGCTGACGAACGACTCCGTGACCGGATCGGAGTACTTGGCCTGGCGGGGCACGTCATAGCCGCGCCGTACCCGGGTGTACTGCAGCAGGGTGAAGCCTTCGGTAAGGCTGCGCATAGCAGCTTCTGCACCACGCACCTTCGAATCGAGTTCCTGATCGGTCAGGCTTTCCTGGTCGGAACCATCGACCTTGAAGAAAACGCCGTAGCCGCCAGTCTTGGTTGCAAATGCATGCGGTCCGACGAAGCGTGTCGGCGGCAGGATGCTCGACGCTGCGCCCGCCTGTGCGAACCAGGGCGTGAACTTCTTTTGCTCAGTGTTTGCGCGGGTCATAGTAGCTCTTCTGGCTGAGGCTGTGGCCCCACAGTTGGAACATCTTGGGGTGCTTGCGGACGATCAGCCAGGCACACAGGGCCATCGTCGGAAAGCTGATGACGGCAACCATGCGGAGACCGGCGAGGAAAACCACAATCGAGACGAAGGCGATGATCATCCACGTGGGCAGGTCGAGTCCGAGCTTCGAACGCGAACGGTTCATGGCCTGGTTGATCGGAAGTGGTTCTCCTCGTTTGGTCATGTCAATGGCTCCCGGTTACATGCTTTGGCCGGTGAGAGAGCTGATCCAACCGGCTCCCCAACCGAGTACGCCAGCACCAAACAGAGCACCAAACAGTCCAGGGATCGCGCGTGCGAAATCGCCCGACATGAGCTTTATCCCGGCAAAGATCAAACTTCCAAGACAA
Organism: Janthinobacterium lividum; assembly: GCA_050954525.1. Classification (GTDB taxonomy): domain Bacteria; phylum Acidobacteriota; class Terriglobia; order Terriglobales; family Acidobacteriaceae; genus Terriglobus. The sequence goes on along the minus strand of JBPBPZ010000005.1, from coordinate 6,505 downwards.
ATGACTGCGCCTGCGTACATAGCAAAGGTCTTGAAGGTGCCCATTAAAGCGGTCGCGCCTGACAGGTCCAGGGTCCCTTGGGCATGTGCTGCGCTCGTCAAAACGCACGCAAACACGAAAAGCGCCGTACTACGAACAGCGGGTGAGCTATACCGCCTTACTCGCTGCGAGTTGACGAAGCTCCTGCGGAAGCGAGCTACGCGGATGTGAAAGGTTCTATTCATTTCGGTTTCTCCTGGGAAGTGGAAGCATTTCTGCTTTCCAAGTGGATCTCAGCAAGCCGCGCCGAGTTCTCTTATTTTGTACACAACAATATTGTTTACTCAAATATGTACAATTCCCTGTTCAGTTCCACCGCTCTCAAGTGGCAAAATGAAGCGTGCAGAGATCGCTGAAGACTATTCAAAAACCCGCAACAGATCAGGGTTGCAATGCAGTATGAGTACGAGAGTTTTCTTCGCGAGCTGGGCGCTCACGTCAAGAAACTTCGCACCGACCGCGGCTTAACGCACCGCCAGATGATCTCCCAGCACGGCTTCCACCTCAATCAGCTCCACCGGATCGAGAACGGTCAGCCCGTATCGGTCCAGACCCTGCTCAAGCTCTGTGCCGCCTTCGATCTCAGGCTGGATGAACTGGTTCGAGGTCTGGGCCTCAGGCAGACTCCCCAGGACGACCAGTAACCGTCGGCCCACTATCAACTTTCTTATAGGCGTCCAGCGGCACCGCCGGTGTCAGCGAAAACCGCGTTTGCGAGGACGAGGCCAGGGGAATAAGCCGTTAGCCTTGTGGCCGGAACGTGAGAGTGTCCTATCTCAGGTCCATCCTGGAGTCGGCTGTAGCTCGTTATGTCTGTAGGAGCTGTTGCGCAGCCTTCATCGGCACGACGAAGCCCTGCATTACATCATTCGTAGGTCACTCCAAGGCAGATCGTTCTGTCGGAGTCGCACCACGACATTTCAGGAGTTTGCTATTCCTTTCTCTTCGATCTGTAGTGATCCGGTTGTAAAAAGCTGGCTGCAAAGAATGCGTGAGCATGATCCAGGCCTCTATCGACACAGTCTCCGCGTAGGAAAGCTTGCCGCGGACTTTTACCAATTCTGCGGTATGGACTTTGGCAGCGGATGGGACCTCATCGAGGCCGGCCTTCTCCACGACCTGGGAAAGATCTGCCTTCCCGCTTCCCTGTTGAACAAGCCCAAGGAACTGAGTGACGCGTAGAAGCGGATGATCGCGCTTCATCCGACGATCGGAGCAGAGTTACTCGCGGGACAGCAATACTGCAGCAAACGGGTCATCAACATCGTCCGGCGCCACCATGAACGGCTTGATGGCTCTGGGTACCCCGACGGGTGGAGGACGCGACGAACCGCAAAACCGGTTCGGATTGTTGCCGTCTGTGATGCGCTTTGCGCTATGACAGAACAACGACCCTACGAAGATGCCTGGCCCATGCAGGAGGCGTTGGAACGACTGAAGTCCATGCCCGAACAGTATGACCAGGAACCCCTTAAGCTGCTCGAAAGGATGTTCAATGAGCGTGGCACAAACCTCCAAATCTACGAAACCATGTCGCCGTTGCAGCAGCGGTCCTCCAAAAGATCATCCGGTGTACTGCGGCCTCGGAGCGCTTTCTATGCACCACGTTCTAGGCGCAATGCTCGCACTGTCAACTGATCGTTGATTTCCAGCCAAGTCCGGCGGTGGCATCGGTGAGCCACTCTGTACTCCGCTTTACGGCAGTAGGTCCAAGCTTCAGGGTTGGAGAACATATCGAGCAGGGAGAACGGACCAGGACGGTCATTAACGTTTGAAGTACGTGTGCTAAGCTTCCGCACGCGCAGTCTCTAGCGGTCGATCGTCAATTGCGATGTCACGGATTTGCTGATGTCTCAAGAACTCCCTCTTCGCCAGTTCCTAAGCAATGGGGAGTTCACAACCTAGGGTGCAATCGGAAGTGGGTTCCGCAAACAGCTTAGTGAGCTGGGCACTCCTAAAATCAGCGTTATGACTATTGCTCTTAGTCTGACGAACGGAGCTGAACATCCCTTCCGCCGTATGCCGAAGCTGTAGCGGTAGCCGCTGTACATAGCTATCACAGCTGAAGCCCTACAACAGCCGTAGAGACTAATCAGTTCTGCTGTGATCGTGTCGCGCCTCTTCAGCGCTCGAGGGCATCTTCGAAGGTGATCCTGTACTTCGGGATGTCACGAGCGGATGTATATTTCAGACCTTTACCGGCAGAGACCTAGGGAGAAGCCAGGGCACAGGGTGGTGGGTGAATCGCACCGTCTCGCAGAGAAGTCAGCCGACGTTGATTCACCTGCGACATTTGGAGCGGGTTCGGCCGTGTCCTTTGGCTGCTTGCCGAAAGAAGGGGTCGGCCTTCACAGCGATGATGTCTAGTCCGGAGGCTCCGAACTTGGCTGGAAAATTGGGCTATTGCTGGGAAACCGCCTCTGCGTAGAGAGGATTAATCTCGACACGCGACGACCACGATCTTCAAGATGCTCATATCCGAACTTGGCTGGAAACGGATTCTATTGTCTTGGTAGCTTGATCTGGGTAGCTAGCTGAAGAGTGTTCCCTGGCCGTTCGCGACGGACCACTCTTCAAATGTTAAAAGGTCGAGTTCAGAAGCAACTTCCTTGCGAAGGAGCTTCAATAACGCCTCTCTGCGCTCCTGCGGCATGAGCCGGTCAAGGTACCGTGCAGTGGTGGCGTCTTTAGCAATTTGCGTTCTGATGACCTTCAATCTCTCGTCGACCTTGGCAGCTGGATATAAAGATGCGATCGCTTCATCAGCACGTTCCATCCTCCAAGCTTTGAATCTGTCACGAAGAGCCCACTCTGCATGTTGTAACGCCGCGTTCTCTTCTGTCTGCTGACGCTGCTCCGCAAGAAGCTTATGCCGCTCTTCCCTTTGCCGCGAGGACTCGAATGTATGCGGGACCGCTTTCCCGCTCTCTATCCACGCAATGATGAAGCCAGCGGGATTTTGGATCCGCTTTCCTTTGTCTCTCGCGATCTCCTGATCGAGGTACTCCACCTTCTCTCGAATTAACTCTGGATCAAATGCGCTACAGAGTGCCAAGGCGCGTTCTTCGTCAACGCCGCGTTCCTGCAGACTGTGTTGAACTGCTTGTTGCGCTGATGTGAGCTCCTTAGCTGCGCTGGTCGCGCTCATTTGCTTGCGCTGTGTATTCGCTATCACCTGGAGGATCTCCCTTCCGGGAGCCATGATCAATTTAAAACCTTTTTTGGAAACCATGGGCTTGACATCCCAGGTCTTCAAATACCCGATACGAACCAGGTCGTCTAACGACAGGCCCATAGTCTCGCGAATCTTGGACACATGTTGATAGCAGCGCACGTTTAACAATGCGCAGAGTTCTGCATAGTCTTTCTCTACGTCTTTCCCGCGGCTGGCGTAGAACCAGACGTAAAGATAGACGAAAATCCCCTTTGCAGTTGGCCGAAGGAGCTTACGGTATTGAGTGAAATCTTCCGGGACGACATAAGATTGGTTGAGATTCTCAAGCAGCCAGTCCTCTAGCTCAACAGCGAAGTGCACCGTGTTGTTGTTTCCGTTGAAGTCACTTTCGCCAACTCTCGTGAAACTACGGAATACATGAACGGTCTTGTTCATGTACTTCTTGCGTGACGAAGAATAGATGATTTGCTCTGACGTAATCGTGGTGTCTGCCATTCGCATTCCCCACTGGTTCAAGTCGTCATAGTTTGCGCCAGAGTCGCTGACACCCAGAGCCTTCAACATGCTGTAGCCCGAGAATCGAATAGGGTTTGTCAGCTGCCCTTGGGCAAGCTTTCGGTCCATGGCTATTTTCATGAAGGCCATGTACTTGTCACGGTCGGCGGTAGATGGTAGTCCCAGCGTTGAACGAAACTCTGCTGAAACTCGGATCTTTTTACCATCTCGATTGACCCACTGCTCGATACGCCGAGTGATGTCCGGATCGCCCTTTGTACGAGGATCGTGAGCGCTGAAGAATCCGATTTGAAGTAAATTCTTTTCGAACCGAACGAGATCGATCGCATCAGGCAAAGCAATCGCGGTCTGTACGCTTGTCAGCGGTCTCTTGGCCATTGAGCACACCCACCTGATGTGATGTCTGTAATTGTGGTCTAGAAAAACAGAACTGTGAAGCAGTTTAAAACCTTTAGCAAGCTGTTAGATGTTGAAAGTAAAGGGTTTATATATCGATCAATTCCAGTCAAGTGCGGGAAAGTTTCCAGCCGGGTTCGGAACTCCTGCCAGTCGACTTCGGTATCTGTTTTCCACTGAGGTTCGGATCTCTTTCAGGCCAGGTTCGGGCGGTTTTCCGTCCAGGTTCGGTAAAGTTTCCACCTAGGTTCGGTGAGGAGAGCGTCAGCTAGAGCTGACTTAGTTCAGGGACCTGCAGATCGGATGGTTGAAAGCGTTTCCAGCACAGTTCGGGGATCTGTGTCGTTCTGGGAATCAGTTTTCCACCGAGGTTCGGTGTTTCCGATCGAAAATTGAGGATTTGGATGTGCTGTACTCAAGGTTCCAGCCAGGTTCGGTCTGTTCCAGCGCAAAAAGGCCTGAAGCTCTCATCGCACGCGCCATCGTGTAGAAGCTCGCAAGACAAGGCAAATAGCAATTCCAGCCGAGTTCGGCAACACAAGGTGCGATCGTTTCCAACCGGGTCCGGGATCTGAACAATGGAGCCAAGAAGGCGTAAGCCCGAACCGGGTTGGAAGGTGTCTGCATTAGCCCGGCTCGAAGTATGCAGTAGAGGTTCACTTACCGACCTACCCTAGATCACGCATGAGATCGGTAGGTTACACGCAATAGCGCACATTGTAGCTATATCGCAACGATATCGCGACGATATCGTTGTAGTGCAATACTTGATGCCTATTGCGATATCGCAACAAGAAAATTGCGATATCTCTGCTTTATCGTGGCAAGATCGCGGATAGAAACAAGCGATATCGCAGTTCGCGTGCCAAGGAGACCGATCTATGCCGGTGATAGCTGTGTCCAACCCCAAAGGAGGGGCCGGAAAAAGCACCACGACTCTACTACTTGCGACGTACCTTGCCCAGAATGGTGCCAGTGTATGCGTGCTCGACGCGGACCCTAACCAACCTATTCTCGACTGGAAAACACAAGGTGAGTCCAATAGCCCGATGCAGGTTGTCGGTGAAGTCCGCGAGTCAAACCTTATGGAAATCCTCGACAGGCAGAAGCAGCAGTTCATCTTTATCGACCTGGAGGGTACCGCAAGCGTTCTAGTCTCCCGTTCGATTGCGCTCGCCGATTTCGTGATCATCCCGGTCCAGGCAAGCGCCGTGGATGTGCGACAAGCAAGCAAAGCTATCAAAGCCGTTCGCGACGAAGAACGAGTTGCTCAAAGGTCGAGTGCTAGTCGGCGTATTCCTTACAAAGTTTTGATGACGAGAACACCCGCTCCGGGCGCTCCTGTGTCGTCAGTCCAACAACAGTTGGAGACCGAAATCAACAACGCGGGGATTCCACGATTTAAGACCAGTCTGGCTGAACGCCTAGCATTTAAAGCCATATTCGTAGAGCGTCTCAGCTTAGCTGAGCTTTACAACCACAAAGTAGGCAATCTTGAGGCAGCTTACGAGAATGTTCATCAGCTTGCCGAGGAACTAGTAGGCACTTTAGCCGCACTTACCCACGGAGCAGCAGCGTGAACAAATTTGGTCTGGAACCCGACGAACCAGAGACTGTGGGGCCGAACTTAGCTCAAAGGCTCGCAGCTTTTCCGCCAGTTCCGCCTCGTCCGCGATTAGATTTAGCAGCAGTCGATGCAGCCGCCGCTCCCCATGGCTTTATCAGCCGGGAGGCCGGGGGACTCAATGCTTCGTCCTCCCCATCACGTCGTCGGCGGATCGGTGTAGCAGAGCCGACCAGACACCTAGCCATTCGGTTAACACTCCGCCAGTATGACGCGTTTGTTGCGTACGCAGACGAACATGAGTTGACCTACCAAGATGCAATCGTGAAGCTTCTGGATGATGTGAAGGGCCGCTGAGCGTCAATAACAATGCGCTAGCTGCGATATCGCAGCTAGCGCATCTTGCCGAAGTGATGCGGCGGGCAGGTGTGCCTACGAAGTAGCTCCGCGCCGTAGCTCTGCCAGGAGGGCTCGAAGGTCTTCATCTCCGGCTTGAGCGGCCGGAGGGATGGGATCGAGCAGCCGCTGTGCGCTGTCCAGATCATTTGTGAGCGCCTGTGCAAGTACCCAGAGGCTTTCCAGCATGGAGATGGCATCGGGTGCGGTGATTTCGAGCCGCCCCCGGGAGATCTGGATGTTCTCCGGCAGATCCCGGAGCATGACGGACCGTAAATCCTCGGGCAGGGCGACGCGGAGCGGCTTGGGTTTTGGTGGAGAGTCTGCTTCGAGCTGCCTCGCCTGCATGCCTGCCTCGACGGTCTCGGCCGCGATCATGTCCTCGAGGAACCGGAGCAGGGAAGCGCGGTCGACGAAGT
>JBPBPZ010000003.1:0-32509 GCA_050954525.1 Janthinobacterium lividum | reverse complement strand
AAGTCAGCAACGTCAACTTCATGCGATGCAGCCGAGCGCATCTGCGTCAGCGTGATCTGAAATCTTCCCTGATAGCGATCGATGCGGCCCTGCGCCTTGACGTAGCAACCCTGCGAGCAGGAGGTCAAGGCGCTGGCAAACTCCTCCCACATACGGGCTTCGAAACTGCCCGTCTTGTCCGTAAGCGTCAGGGCCAGGTACTGCCCGCCGCCACCCTTCTTGTCGCGGGCCGAAATCTGCGACAACAGGAAGAATGACGTGACCACGGTATTTTCGTGCTGGGCTGCATCGGCAATGTAAAAGTCCTTCATGGTGTCAGGATACTGCGCACTGACTTCCACTTTCAGCCAAAGCAAAAGGGAACAGCTTCCGCTGTTCCCTTTGCTCTGGTTAACCGCAGATGAGATTATCTAGGGTCGGTCGATGACTGTGGGACGGGCAGGTTGCTGCTGGGCGAAACCGCACCATTGGAAGGTGGCGTCTGGCTCGGCATAGGACTGCCTGGGGCTGCTGCGCTCGCGGGTGCGAGCGTCGTGGTGTCACTGGACGGCTTGGTTGAAGTGCCTGCCGCTGCGTTTGCTGCAGGGTCGTCCGGTTTACCCGGAGCGTTGAGCTGGTGCAAGCGATCCGGCAGGCCGTTGTCTTGTAGCGGAGCTTTCGCTTCCACCGGCTTCTCCTGCAGGCGTTCCTTGGGGTCACCCTTTTTGCGCTTGATCTTCTTTTTCTTCGCGTTGCTGCCGTTCAAGCCAAGTGCGTCAGCCTGCACCTTTCGGGTCTGCTTCTCATCCGAAGTTGCCACCTCAGGTGTGGCACGCGCCTTGTCAGCGACCTTTGCCTGCTGGGTTGCTGTCTTCTTCTGCTTGACCTCGACTTCGCGTGACGAGTAGCGGGTCTTTGCTCGTGGTGCTGCCTTTGGCGTAAGTGGATCGTCCTCAGGAGCCGTGTTGGCAGCAACTGTGTTCGAAGCCGCGGAAAGCGGGCTGATTGCCTGCCCAGGAGCCGCTGCGTCGGTCGGCGTTGCAGCCACAATATGTCCGGTGGTATCCGCGTCGGTCGTCGCTAAAGCTTCTGGCAGAGCGGTTCGCGGTGCCTGGCCAAAGCGGACCTTCTCGCGCTTGGCCTTCTTTGGCTTGCCGTGCTTATCCAGATCCTGAACGGCAGGCACAGCAGCAGCGGTCGTTGCCGCTGCGCGGGTCTGTGCCAGGCGGCCAGTTTTGCCAGCGTCCAGGCGCTGCTTCTGCGTCTGCTTCTTTGGTGCAGGGGGAACGTACGCCGCGAACACCGGCTTGGTTTCCTTTGCGCTGGCACCACTGTCTACAAACCCGGGACGCAGGTCGATGAACGCTTCCTCCCGCAGGCGCGTCAGATAGGCGCGTAGGGCAGGCTGGATGGCTTCCTGGTACATCGCGTTCTGGACTTCGCCTTCTACCTGGGTCAAAGGAGGAGTGCCTGCCTGCTGGTGCTCCGTGGCCCTGAGAATCACGAAGCCCTGGCGCGTGCGGGTGGGTTCCGTGTACTCGCCCACTGGTAGGGCAAAGGTTTTCTGCTCCAGAACAGGGGCAAGCGCGCCATGTTTGAACAGGCCAAGATCGCCACCCTGCGCAGCCGTTGGGCCGCCAGAGGAAGCCTTGGCCGTTGCCGCAAAATCTGCACCTGCCTTCAGCTTGGCGTAGATGTCATTCGCTGACTTTTGTGCCGCAGCAATGGTCGTATCGTCGGCATTCGCTGCTGTGGGAATCAGGATCTCGGACAGGCGGACTTGCTCCGGCTGCGCGAACTCATCCTTATGGGCGTCGTAATACTTCTGCTCGTCGCCACGGCTCATGCGGATGGTGCGGCCCACCTCGTCACGCACGACATTGCCGGTAATTACGCTGTTGCGGATGCTGGCCCTGAAATCTTCAAAGGAAACGCCCTGCGAACGTGCGGCTTTTTCCAGGTCTTCCATGGTGGCGAAGTTGTTCTGCTTGCGGATCTCGTCCAGCCGGCGAACCACTTCCGCATCCGGGATGATATTCAATTCCTTGCCCTTGGACAGCAGCAACTGCTGGTCGATCAGGTCGCGCAACAGGTTGCGTTGCCGCTCTGCCATGTCACCGCCCGTGTTCTGCCCGTTCTCACCCTGCAGCTGCTGCTGCGCGCGCTCCAGATCCGAGCGCGAGATGATGCCGTCGTTCACGCGCACAATTACGTCTTCTACAACGGTAGCGTTGGGGGTAATGGCGGCGGTCTGCGGCAGCTGGTACTGCGGCGTGGGCGCCTGGATCTGCGGCACACCGGGGCTTTGATAGCGCGGCACCGGTAATGCCTTGGGGGCAGAGGTCTGCGCCTGCAATGGGCACACAGAGATGGCCGAGATGATAAGGGAGCCGGCAACAACGGCGGCGCGGGAAAGCCTGGTGGATTGAGTCATGCGTACCTGCAGATGGACTTTGGGCGGGCGCAACCTTCGCGCCTGCCCTTTTGGACGTGCCGGACTGCCAACCCGGTAGACGCTTCCATTCTACCCGTCTCGCCGTTCTACATTGGACAGAACCGGACTGCTTCACGGAAAGTCAGCAAGGATGAAGCGCCAGACGGGTGACACTCCGGTGCTATACTCCGTCTTACTCTGGAGCGCCTGCCTCCGTACGGTACCTTGCGTCGGCTGTGCGTCATCGAGCTTTTTCGAAGCAGCACCCGAGGTTCCCTGTCCGCATGCCGACACGTACACGCCGCGCCCTTGTTTCCCTTTCCTTGTTTTTTGGTACCTGCGCTGTGGCAGGCTCATTTCTGAATGGGCGCGTTAATGCCCAGTCCGCAAATGACGAAACGACGGTGCGTGACAGCCTGCACCAGTTCACTGACGTCTATTCGGTGGTCGAAGGCAACTACGCGGACAAGCTGAACAGCGACAAGATCGACAAGGTGATCTACGACGGCGCGATCCCAAACATGCTGCACGTTCTCGATCCGCACTCGAACTTCTACGATCCCAAGGCGTACGCGCAGATGCGCGAAGAGCAGCATGGCCGCTACTACGGTGTGGGCATGCACATTCAGCCGCAGATGGGTAAAGACGGCGTCCAGCGCGTGGTCGTAGTGGACACCTTTGAGGGTTCGCCCGCGCACAAGGCTGGCATCCGGCCGGGCGACGCCATCCTGTTCATCGAAGGCAAGAGCGCCGATGGCATGGATTCGCTTGGTGTCTCGAACATCCTGAAGGGCAGCAAGGGCACCCACGTTCTGGTGCAGATGCAGCGAGAAGGTCAGGACAAGCCTCTGACCTTTGACCTGGTACGTGACGAGATTCCGCGGCCCTCGGTCGATCTGGCCTACTTCATCAAACCTGGCATCGGCTATATCCACGTGACCCAGTTCATGGAGACCACCTCCCACGAGGTGGGCGATGCCTTGGCGAAGTTTGGCCCGGAGATGACCGGCCTGGTCATCGACCTGCGCGGCAACCCCGGCGGCCTGCTGAACGAAGCAGTCGCTATGAGCGACAAGTTCCTGGCCAAGGGAGACCTTGTCGTTTCGCAAAAGGGCCGCTCGTTTCAGGACGTTGTCTACAAGGCCAACCACGGCGAAGCTGGCAAGAAGTACCCGATCGTGGTCCTCGTGAACCGTGGCACAGCGTCTGCGGCCGAAATTGTTTCGGGCGCTCTGCAGGATCATGACCGCGCGCTGATCGTTGGTGAAACCACCTTTGGCAAGGGGCTCGTGCAGACCGTGTTCCAGATTGCAGAGAACACCGGTTTAGCGCTGACCACCTACCACTACTACACGCCCAGTGGACGCCTCATCCAGCGCGACTACAACGGTGTTTCGCTCTACGACTACTACTATGTCCGTAAGGATGCGAAGCCGGCAGACAAGAGCAATCTTGAGGTGAAGCAGACGGACAGCGGACGTACCGTGTACGGCGGCGGCGGCATTACACCGGACGAGAAGATCGAGTCACCCCATGCAAACCAGTTTGAGAACTCGCTCCTGATCCACGGTGCCTTCTTCAACTTCACCAAGCACTACCTGGCTCATCGCACCATCCCAGAGACGTTCACTGTGGACGACGCCGTGATGACTGATTTCAAGAGCTTCCTCAAATCAGAGAAGATCGACTATACGGACGCGGACATCAATTCGAACCTTGCGTGGGTCAAATCGAACATCAAGGGGCAGTTGTTCACCTCGCAGTTTGGTGCGAATGAAGGTTTTCGCGCACGGACCGATGAAGATCCTCAGGTGGCAAAGGCAATCACCTTTATGCCCGAAGCCCTTGCATTGGAACAGCGGAGCGACAAGAGCAAGGAAACCAAGACGGCCAGCTTACAGTAGGGCCGCTCCAGGCACGTTCAGGCCGCTTCTAACCGGGAGCGGCCTTTACTGTGTGACATACGCGCAAAAGATTCTCAAGCCCGGGTGCTTCAATCGCCCAGGAGTTCTTCTGCAGTTACAGGTACGGATGGGTCTTTACAGTGCCTACCGGGAAGTAACCGATCTTGGGAGCACATGCTCGGCAGAGCCGGGCAAGGAAGTGGAGCGGGAGACCGGGATCGAACCGGCGACATTCAGCTTGGGAAGCTGACGTTCTGCCACTGAACTACTCCCGCAGCAGGCTCGATTATAGCTAGTGTTGCGGTAAACGCTGCTTTCTAGAATTGGTGGACCTGAGCGGGATCGAACCGCTGACCTCCTCGTTGCGAACGAGGCGCTCTCCCAGCTGAGCTACAGGCCCCTATGCCCAATCTGCACGGGGTGCAGATACGAACACTCGGAGTTGCTCGACCGCTGCGAAGCGGGAACAACTGTTGCAGTGTAGCAGGCCAGCCCGGACAAACTCAACGTGGAGCCGTATGCTCTGCGGCCACATTCCTCAGGCAAGTTCGCGTTGGAGCTTCTGCAGCAAGCTCTGAAGCTGGTCGCTGGCAAGGCTGCCCTGGGCCATCTCCTGGCTGCCGCCGCCACGCCCGCCTATGTCTGACAAGGCGGCACGCAGGCTGGTACCGCAATCGAGCGAACCACGCTTTGCTGCCAGCACTACTGAGCTCTCGGTCCCCTGGGGGAACGCAATCAGAGCGAGCTTCGCAGGTGTGTTCGTGACAAGGGCTGATGCAAGCAGCTTGGCGTAGGCAGCGTCGCGGCCGGGCTGCTGCGGGTCCAGTGTATGCACGACCAGCGAAGAAGTGGCAGGTGCCGCCAACTGCACCGCTTCCGCCTCGGCAAGAGAGCGCAGCAACGCTGTTCGCTCCTTGGCCGCAGACCGGCTCTCTGCAAGCAGGCGAGCAATGCGGTCCGGCACCTCTTCGACGCCGGTTGAGAGGGTACGCGCCAATCCGGCGAGCCGCTGGAAGTCATCATGGGCCGCCTGGATTGCGCGTCCGCCGCATACAAACGCCAGGCGAACACCTCCTCGTACCTGTTCCGTTCCGCGTAGAAGCAGGGGACCAATCCCGGCAGTATTCGCCACGTGGGTTCCGCCGCAGGCATTCAGATCCAGCCCTGGGATCTCAATCAGCCGGATGCGCCCGGATCGTGGTGGCAGCTTCCGCAGCAGACCCTTCGCCAGCATGTCCTCGGCCTCGTTCTGAGACACGTGTTGAATGCTGATGGGCAGTGCCTGGCCTACCACCTGGTTTGTCGCTTGTTCTGCCTGCTCCAAGGCCTGCTCGGTGAGCGTGGCGCCCTCGAGATCGATGGTGGAAGTCTCGCTGCCGAGATGGAATGAGATTGTTCTTGCGCCGAAGTCGCGGTACAGGACCGCCGAAAGCAGGTGCTGTCCGCTGTGTTGCTGCATGTGGTCGCGCCGGCGGTCTGCGTCCACTGCTCCGCTTACCGCGGTGCCTTCCTGCAGGGGCTTGGCAGTCGTGTGCCAAACTTCGCCACTTTCGTCTTCTTCTACGTTCGTGATGGGCACAGTAAGGGAGGCACCCGACCGCGCCGTAGCCGTCAGCACACCGGTATCGAAGGGCTGACCGCCGCTCGTGGGACAGAACGCGGTACGGTCCAGAGCGATTTGCCAGACCTGTTTGCCGTCGACGCGGGCTATCTCGCGAATAGCGGTCACCTCGGCGGTAAACGACGTACAGCCCGGATCGTCGTAGTAGATGCGGTCGGCAACCTGTGTTCCTGCGGGGACAACCACGGCAGCGCTACTCCCTTGGCGTTTGTTTGAGGAGGTTGCCGATCGCGGATACCTCGGCCTGGCTGCCGATGATCAGCGGTGTACGCACGTGCGGCTCGGTTGGCATGATCTCCAGAATGCGGCGATGTTCATCGGTCGCCGCACCACCCGCCTGTTCGGCGATCAGGCTAAGCGGATTGGCCTCGTACAGCAGGCGGAGCTTGCCGTTTGGCGTCTTCTTCGTGGGCGGGTACAGAAACACACCGCCCTTCAGAAGCGTGCGGTGAAAGTCGGCGATGAACGAGCCCACGTATCGCGAGCTGTGTTTGTGCCCGGTCAGCGAACCATCACGAAGACCTGCAACGGCTTCGCTATAAAGCGGCGGTGAGTCGCCCAGATTGCCTTCGTTCATGGAGTAGTAGGGGCCCTGCAGCGGCATCACCATGTTCTCAGCCGACAGTACAAAGTTTCCGTCAGCCAGCGTAAAGCTGTGCACGCCTTTACCCGCGGTGTACACCAGGATGGTGGAAGGGCCGTAGTTCACATACAGCGCAGCAACCTGCGCAGTGCCCGGCTGCATGGCCGCAGCGGTAGCGTCGCCTCCCGCTTCCACTGCCTGGATCGAAACGATGGTGCCAACATTCACGTTGACATCGATGTTCGAAGACCCATCCAGCGGATCGAAGATGGCGACAAACTTTGCATCGGGCCTGCCTGCAAACACGATTGGCTCGTCATCTTCTTCACTTACTACGGCGGCAACCGTCGGCTGCGCGCGCATGGCTTCCACCAGCGTGTTGTTCGCAAATACATCCAGCTTCTGCTGCTGCTCGCCCTGCACGTTTTCATGCCCGGCGGCGCCCAGCACATCATTCAGACCGGCCGTACGAATCTCCGCTTCGATGGTCACTGCGGCAGTTGCGATTGCCGCCAGCAAGTGGGCCAGTTCCTCAGTGTGCTGCTCCCGCACATGTTCAAAAAGCGTCTTCGCCATGGCAGTAAGCGTAGCATTTTGCTTGAGAGAAATGGACCGGTGCCCAGCTGCCGTCTGCTCGGCAGGCTCATCAGACGTGACGGCTGCTTGCCGGAAAGACCGTGACTTTAGAGGAAGCCGGTGCCGGTGTGGCCGCAGCGCAACAGCAGCGGTTCCGGCCTTCTTTTTTGGCACGGTAAAGCGCTGCGTCCGCGTCCACGATCAAGCGGTTCGCTTCTGCTGTGGGGCCGGGCAAGGCAGTTGCCACGCCGCAGCTTACCGTGGTCCAAAGGTCGCTCGGTTGAAATGGCGTGTCTTTCTGCATGGCAGGCGAGCCTGCTACCTGCACTAGCGTCCGCATCCGCTCGGCGACTTTCAAGGCTGCTTCTGCGTCCGTTTCTGGGAGCAAAACGATGAACTCCTCGCCACCAAACCGTGCCACAAAGTCGCCTTCGGCACGAAGTGCCTGTTGCAGCAGCGACGCCACACGCTGCAGCACCTTGTCGCCGTAAGTATGGCCATGCGTGTCGTTCAGCCGCTTGAAGAAATCCACGTCGACCATCACGGCGCTAATGGGTTCCTTACGATCCTGTGCGATCTTCCAGAGTTCCGGCAACCGGTCGTCGTAGGCCCGGCGGTTGGGCAATCCAGTCAGTCGGTCCGTCGTCGAGATTGCAAGCAACTCGGCGTTGATGCCGGCCAGGAGACCGCGCTGCAGGCGGCCACGCAGATGCAGAAGGTACGAATACCTGCGTTCACGCGTCATGGTGTAGTTCGCCATAAGCGTAAGCAGCGCAACCCAGGCGAGGATACCGCCGGAAAACAGCTTTTCAGCAGCTGGCACGCCTCTGCCAAGATGCAGCGAGAGCAGGTCCAGCAGAACCGTGATGAGCGAAATGGCCGCTGCAAACGGCAGCTCAATTCGCAGCATGCAGTTGGCCACCAGCAGGACCAGCAGCAAGCCAGTCTGCGCACCGGTATCGGAGCCGTGGTGCATGTAGAGGATGCTGAGAGCGCTGCAAATGCAGAGGCAGAAAGCCGCGAACTCCATCAGCACTGTACTGCGGCGGCCTCTTACGAGCAGAATGATCAGGAGAACGAGCGGCGTTACAACAGCGAACCGTGTGATGACATCTCGCAGCAGATGCGTCGGCTCCAGAAGGTAGTCGCCAACGATGAAGAAGTCGTAGGCCAGCAGTCCCATAAGCCCTTGCACCAGAAGCATGCGACCGCGGGAGACTACCGTATCGGAAAGGTACCGGGATTCCAGCTCTGGCGGGAACCACATCGCACTGAAATAGCCTGCTTCGAACCGGCGGATGTGTTCTTCCAGCCGAGGAAGCAAGTCGGCTTCGTCTTTGTAATCCATATCCGCCAAATCACACTACCTGCGTCGTGAAACAAAAGAACTCTGCTCACCGTTTCGAGTCAGGCACGAGCGCATGCCGGCTGCGAACAGGCTGTGTCATTTAGCAGACACATGCTTC
Source organism: Janthinobacterium lividum (assembly GCA_050954525.1). Taxonomy (GTDB): domain Bacteria; phylum Acidobacteriota; class Terriglobia; order Terriglobales; family Acidobacteriaceae; genus Terriglobus. The sequence continues at coordinate 23,946 of JBPBPZ010000003.1, read as the reverse complement.
ATCGGCGGCGGGGCCCGCCAGAACAGGTCCGGTTGATACAATCCAGCTTTGTAGGGAGAAGAATGCTCCGTTTTTCGACAGCTGGCGAAAGCCATGGTGAAGCGCTGGTTGCGCTGCTTAGCGGCCTGCCCGCAGGTGTGCCGGTAGACGGCACGTTTCTGGCTCGTGAACTGTGGCGACGGCAGCAGGGCTTTGGTCGCGGTGGCCGTATGCGTATCGAAACGGACGCGGCCCACATCCTTTCAGGGGTTCGCCACGGCAAGACTATAGGTTCGCCCATTGCCATGACCATCGCGAACCGCGACTGGAAGAACTGGGAAGAGATCCTGCCGGTAGAGGAAGGCGATGCTTCCAGGCACAAGGCCGTGGTGTCTCCGCGGCCCGGCCACGCCGATCTGGCAGGATCGCTGAAGTATGACTTCCCCGACGCACGCTACATCCTGGAGCGCGCATCGGCGCGGGAGTCGTCTGCGCGTGTGGCGGGCGGCGCCCTGGCAAAAATGCTGCTTCGCTGCTTTGGCATCGAGGTGCTTTCGCACGTGGTGCGCGTGGGTACGGTTGAGCTGGAACGCGCCTATCAGTGGGACGAAATTGTGGCGAGCAACGCGCGCGAAGCCGTACTTCTGAACTGCATCGATCCAGAAATCGAAACCAGCATGAAGGGCGAGGTGGACCGTGCGCTGCGCACCGGCGATACCGTGGGCGGCGTATTTGAAGTGGTCGCGCATGGCGTTCCGCCGGGCATCGGGACGCACGTGAACTGGGATGAGCGGCTGGACGGCCTGCTGGCCCAGGCAGTGATGAGCCTGCAGGCGGTCAAAGCCGTCGAGATTGGCCGGGGTGTTACCGCCGCGGAATCCATGGGATCGAACGTGCACGACGCAATTGGTTACGCGGAAGAGGGCGGCGACGCCGCTACCCGCTTTACCCGGGTGGGGAACAATGCCGGCGGCATGGAAGGCGGCATCTCAAATGGTGAAGATGTCACCGTGCGCGGCTACTTGAAGCCGATTTCCACGCTGCGCAGGCCACTTGGCTCCGTCAGCTTTGAAACCCGTGAACCGGTAAAGGCCGCCTATGAGCGCAGTGACGTCTGCGTGGTGCCGGCGGCGGGTGTGGCAGCTGAAGCCATGGTGGCGCTGACCCTGGCACGACTGCTGCTGGAAAAGTTTGGCGGTGACAGCCTCCGGGAAACTCGGCGGAATTTCGACGGCTACCGCGATCAGATCAGAAAGTATTAGAGACACGTACAGAGCCATGATTTACCCCGTCATCAAGTATCCTGACCCGCGCCTGGCCCAGAAGGCTGAGCCGGTCACCGTCTTCGACAAAGAGCTGGCGAAGCTGGTCGACGACATGTTCGAGAGCATGTACGCGGCTGAGGGGATCGGCCTGGCTGCGCCTCAGATCGCCGTTTTGAAACGCATCTTCATCGTGGACGTGTCCTTTGGCAAAGAACCCAAGGACAAGCTGGTGCTGATCAATCCGGAGATCCTTTCGCACGAAGGCAAGCAGGTGGAAGAAGAAGGCTGCCTGTCCTTGCCCGACATCCGCGACAAAGTCAGCCGGGCCATGCACGTCCGTGTCCGCGCGCAGGACGTTACTGGTAAGTGGTTTGAGGTGGAAGGCGATGAGCTGCTGGCGCGCGCCTTTCAACATGAGAACGACCACCTGGACGGCGTGCTGTTCATCGATCGCGTCTCGCGGTTGAAGCGCGAACTGATCCTTCGTCGCATCCACAAGCTGCAAAAGAACGGCGAGTGGTAGGTGCGCCTGGCTTTTTGCGGCACACCACAGTTTGCCGTACCCACGCTGGAAGCCCTGGTGGCAGCCGGCCACGAAGTAGGTCTGGTGATCTCGCAGCCGGACAAGCCTGTCGGCCGCAGTGGTGAGGTCAATGCCACGCCGGTCAAGCGGTCCGCCATGGCACATGGCATTCCTGTACTGCAGCCCGAGAAGCTCAAGACGAACGAAATGTTCCAACAGCAGCTCACCGCTTTTGCCCCGGATGCCATCATCGTCGTTGCCTATGGTCGCATTCTGCCGCAGTGGATGCTGGACCTGCCGCGTTTCGGCTGTCTGAACGGCCACGCGTCGCTGCTGCCGCGTTGGCGTGGTGCTGCTCCCATTCAGTGGGCCATCGCAAGCGGCGATGCAGAGACCGGCGTGACCACCATGCGCTTGAATGCAGGCCTGGATACCGGTCCCATGCTGATGAAGCGTTCCGTTCCGATTGCGCAACACACCTCGGCCCCTGAGCTTTTCGTGGTGCTTGCGGCCCTGGGAGCGAAGCTGATGGTAGAGACCCTGCAGGGCCTGGAAGCTGGAAGCATCTATCCGCAGGAGCAGGACAGCACACAGGCGACCCTTGCGCCCATCCTGACCCGCGACGATGCCCGCATCGATTTCCAACGTACAGCGCAGCAAATCGACTGCCGTTTCCGGGGATTCCAGCCCTGGCCGGGGGCGTTTACCAGCCTACGCGGCAAAAAACTAATCGTGCATGCCATGACCTATGACCCACTTACCGCCGGCTCTGGCCAGCCTGGCAGTCTCGATCTGCAAGGCGGCAACCTCCGGGTCACCTGTGGCGGAGGAAGCACGCTCATTCTGGATGAAGTGCAACTGGAAGGGAAAAAACGCATGCCTGCAAACGAATTTCTGCGCGGCTTTCAGTTGAGCAAGGGCGAAGTCCTGGGCGAGGCGAACCCCTCGTGAAACCTTGGCAGCCCACACAGCCGAACATTCCCTCAAAGGCCATTGCACCGGCGCGCGCGGCAGCTTTTCACATTCTCAGCCGCGTGATTACCAGCGCGGCCCATTCGGATGATCTTCTGCACTCGCTGGCCGTCAACGCGCTTTCGCCGGAAGATCGCAACCTGACCACGGCGCTGGTGCTTGGCGTTCTGCGTTGGCAGTTGTACCTGGACGCCGTGCTGCGGCCCATGCTGCAGCGTCCAGACGCCGATCTGCACCCTGCGGCCCTGCTGGCAATCCACATGGGCCTGTTTCAGCTGCTTTACCTGGATCGCGTACCGGCCCACGCGGCCCTGAACGAAAGCGTGGAGCTGGCCCGTGCAAATGGTGCCGCACATGCCGCCGGCATGGTGAACGCGATTCTGCGGCGCGCCTCCCGCGAAATTCCTGCCGCGCGCAACACTCTGGCAGTGGCGCTGACACCTGCGGAGCAGGCACATCCCGAATGGCTGCTGGCGCGCTGGCGCAAACACCTGGGTACCGCTGCCGCACGTCGTGCCGCGGAGTACGATCAGGCCGAACCGCCCCAGCACGCCCTGTTTGCCGCCGATGCCGACCTGCCGGACATGGACGATGGATCGCGCCTGATCGCTGAGCTGGCGGCTGCCGCCGTACAAAGTCCTAAGCGGATTCTGGATTGCTGCGCTGCGCCCGGTGGCAAAACCGCCGTGCTGGCTGTTCGCCATCCTGACGCGGAAATCGTTGCGGCAGACATCAGCGAGAAGCGCCTTGCATCGATGCGCAAGCGGCTCGACCGTGACCCGGTGACCGCTAAAGTGAAGTCCGTACTGGCCGACATGACCGCACCGCTGACCGATTCGCTGCTTGCCACCGGCTTTGACTTGATCCTCTGCGACGCACCCTGCTCCGGCACAGGAACCCTGGCGCGTAATCCTGAGATTCGGCACCGCCTGCGCCCAAGCGATCTGCCACGGCAGGCGGATCGGCAGCGCGGCATCCTGGCAGCAGCGCTGAAGGTGCTGGCACCTGGCGGTCGCCTGGTCTATTCCACATGCTCGCTGGAACCGGAAGAAAACGAGGCCGTGGTCAGCAGTGTCCTCGCCTCCATGCCGGAGGTGCATCCAATCGAACCGGCGGCGCTACTCCAGCATCCTGGCCTGAACGAAGGTGCACGTGGACATCTGGAGAGCGCGATTGGACCGGATGCCCTGCGCATCCTGCCGGGAACCCAGCCCTGCGACGGTTTCTACGTCGCGGTGCTGGAGCGGACGGCCTGAACGCTATCTTGATGAAGGGGCACCCTCTGCCCAATTTTGGAGTCTAGAGTGCCGCTGATGATGCTGCCGGTGCTGCTGAACTGGCAGGGGCACCCGCACTCATCTTGACGTGAGGATTGTCTCCTGCTGAGACGCGTCCACCGGCTGCCGGTGTTTGCGTCACCACGACGCCCGCAGGAACCATTGCCGTGGGAGCCGGTGTAGGTACAGAACCCGGCGCTGCCGAAGGGTCTGCCGCGGGTGCCGCGGGCTGCGGCACGATGGCCCAGACGTGCAGGTCCATCTCCTTCATTTTTGCGTTCGCGGCGGAGTAGCTTAAGCCCACCAGGCTTGGCATGACATACACCTTGGGCGCTGCAGTCTCCGGCTGGCTCAGCAGCAGGCCCACTTCCGGCTTCTCCACGCCCTCGGCGTTGGCTGGCGGCGTTTGGGCCAGCACAACATCGGCGGTTCCGGGCGATGGCAGGTAGGCCAGCGCACCCAGGTCCAGCGAAGCCCGGCGGATTGCCATACCGGCGTCATGTTCATTCATACCCACGGTGTCGGGAATGCTGACTCGCTGCGGTCCCAGGCTTTCAGTCACCCGCATGTGCCAGCCCTTACGGACGGTTGCACCGGCTGCGGGCGACTGCGAAAGCACCCGACCCGCGGGTACCGTGGTGGAGTAGAAGCGGTTCTCCACCGTCAGATTCAGGCGCGCACTCGTAGTTTTTTCGCCGGCTTCGTCCACCGTCAGACCACCCAGGTTGGGTACTTCGACTTCTGCCGTGTGAATGGCCAGTCGCATGGTGATCAGGGCTGAAAGCAGAGCAACCGTGCTCATGGCCAGCAGCACCATGCCCATGTGAAACAGCCGGGCCGTACCTGCCTTCACCTCAGCCGCGTTGTCACGGTACCGTAGACGGATCTTCACTGGGGTCTATCTTAGCTGCGCGGAGAGGTTTGCAGGCTAGCGTTCGTTGTCAGTCACAGGCTCAGGATGAATCAGCAGTCGGGTTACTTCGGGGCGGCCGCGCAGAAATGCGGCTTCCATCTGCGAGATAATGCGGTGCACGGCGCCCATGGGCAGGTCGTCTGCCATGCTGCAGTGGCAGCTTAGCTGCACATGGTCACCAGTCCGCAGGGCCACCACGTTGTGCACGTCTTCAATCTCCTGGAAGTCGGCTGCGGCGTCACGTACCTGCTTTTCCAGGTCACGGTCGTCGCCCACCATGGTTGCGGAAGCGATGGTGCTTTCCTCGGCCTCAATGTGGGTCACGACAGATCGGATTTCCGGCACCTCGCTTCGGATCTCCGCTTCAATCCTGGTCGCCGTGTCATGAGCTTCCCGCAGGGGCATGTGCTCGGGCAGTTCCAGGTGCAACTCGACCGCGAGGCCGCTTTCCACCTGCTGCACGGACACGTCGTGAATGGCGTGGTTGGAGCGCTGCGCGACGGCGCGGACGCGGTCGAACACGCTTTCCTCGACACTGGCGGCTGGAACGGTGCGAATCACCACGTCCGTGCCCGGCATCAGCCGCTGCGCTGCTTCTGTTGCGGCGAATACGATCTGCTCGGACCGCTGAAACGTCGTGTTCCGCCCCATACCGATAGCGACATCCGCGAAGTAGCGGTTACCTGCCCGTCGCATGCGCAGGTCGTCCACAAACAGAACGCCTTCCACGCCGCGAATGGCTTCCACCATGCCGCGCCGCATCTCGGGCGGCGTGGCATCCAGCAGGGCATCAATCGTTTCGCGGGCCAAGGTAAACGTCACCTTCAGAATGATGCACGACACCAAGACCGCCGCGATTGGATCCGCCAGTTCCAGTGCACGGATGCCGTAGCGTTCGCCAGCGAACGATGCCGCCAGCCCCACCAGCACGGCAGCGCTGGACCAGATATCCGTGCCAAAATGCAGCGCATCGGCTTCCAGCGCCTGCGAATGGGACTCCTTTGCGACCCGCGCCAGCTGGCGCGAACGCGTGTAGTCCACGGCAATGGAGAGCAGCAGAACGAGGATGGGCCAGATGGACTGCCGCAGGTCGAGCGCGTCGCCATGCGTGAAGCGAACGATTCGACGTGTGGCCTCATACACAATCCACAGCGACGACCCAAGCATCAGAACGGTCTCGACAAAGGCCGAAAGACTTTCGACGCGACCATGGCCGTAGGTGTGGGAGTCGTCCGCAGGCCGGTCAGAGACGCGCACGCTGAACAGGGTCATGGCCGACGCCATCAGATCGACCGACGAGTGCGCGGCCTCGCTGAGCATACCCAGGGAGCCGGTCGCCAGCCCGGTCAGAATCTTCAGCAGCGTCATGCCACCCGCAGCCAAAACGCTCTGCAGCGCAGCGCTGCGCTTGGCGGCAGAGGCCCGTTCCAGGGAGCGCGGGTCGATATCTGCATGATGCTTCCGCACCGGTTGGGCTTGCCCTGAAATCTGGGTCATCAGAAATACCAGCCTACACCGCTAGCGCTGCACAGTAGGGCAGACTGCGATTGACTGCTGTGGAGCATGCATGAACAACGGATAACGTAGCTTCCGGGTAGGTTGGCTGTGCTAGATTTCCTTCGAAGGTAAGGAGTTCATTTTGAAGCTGGGTAACTTGAAGACGAACTGGACCTTGGTTTATGCATCCACTGGACACACCAAACGTGTGGAACTAGATGCGCTGTCCGCATCTTCGATCAGCACTGCCGCCACGCAGTACTTCATGAAACACAAGGGTTCTGTTTACACGAGCACCGGCCAGAACGCCGATGTGCTCATCGCCTGTGACCGCGATCTGCTCTCCATCAAGCCACAGAACGCGAAGTACAAGGCGTTCAAAAGAGCGGAGGCACATCCACTGGGTTGGGCGATGGAAGCCGCAAACGGTGAACTGACCTTGCACGACCCCGTGAAGGACAGCGGCCTGACCGCGATCAACGGCGGCTTGACCTATGACGCGGTCGGCGAAAGCGGAGGCAAGACGGTATACGCACGCCTAGACAAGATCGCCATCAGCGCACTCCACGCAGGGGGACATCTTTCTGCGGTCCAACTGGCAACATATGAGAAGTCGATGAAGAAGGGCGTGATTCCAAGTGGCGGAACCGGTGCAGATGGCATCAAGTTCGACAACAACGCCTGGGTCGTCAAGATCACGATCGCTATTGCCGCCGCAAATGAGATGGATAACACCCTAAGCCCAAGCGCAACACCCGTGGTAGACGCACTGAAGAATGCGATCTTCCTGAATTTCAATCAGCTGGTCAGTCGTCACTAAATCCACGTCAGCAGCCGCGAATTGGGGCTGCCGTGGCTCAGCTTTTTTCCAGTACCGTCGACGCTTAGCAGACAGAACGCAAAAAGAGCCGTGGCAGCAGCCACGGCTCTTCCTTGTGCCACGGCTCCTACTGTGCGGTCTGCAGTGTAGCCAGATCGATAACAAACCGGTAACGCACATCGCTCTTCAACATGCGCTCGTAAGCTTCGTTCACCTTGTCGATGGGCGTCACTTCGATGTCGCTGACGATGTTGTGTTCGCCGCAGAAGTCCAGCATTTCCTGCGTTTCCTTGATGGAGCCGATCATGGAACCGGCAATAGACTTGCGGCCCACAATCACGCCAAACGCGTTGAAGTGCGAGTTGTCCTCAGGAGCGCCGACAAGGACCAGGCTGCCGTCCTTCTTCAGCATATTCAGGTAAGGGCCGAAGTCCATGGCCACACCCACCGTGCTGATGATCAGGTCGAAAGTGGCAGCAAGCGGCTTGATGCTTTCCGCGTCGCTCATGGCGTAGAACTCGTCCGCGCCCAGGCGCTTCGCATCTTCTGCCTTCTTCATGCTCTGGCTGAACACGGTGGTGTGCGCGCCCAGGGCGTGCGACAGCTTAACGCCCATGTGACCGAGGCCGCCAAGGCCAACAATGCCGACCTTCTTGCCTGGTCCCGCACCCCAGTGCTTCAGGGGAGAGTACAGCGTGATGCCCGCGCACAGCAGCGGAGCGGCAGCATCCAAAGGCAGGTTCTCGGGAACGCGTAGGACGTAGTTCTCATCCACGACGATGAAGTTGGAATAGCCGCCATAGGTCGGCGCGCCATCCTTTTCCCGGCCGTTGTACGTCGCGTTCATGCCGACCAGGCAGTAGTTGTCCTCGCCCTTGGTGCACTCCGCGCACTGGCGGCAGCTATCCACAAAACAGCCTACGCCAACGTGGTCGCCCACCTTGTACTTGGTGACGCCACTACCCACAGCGCTGACGACACCGGCAATCTCATGCCCGGGGACCATGGGGAAGATGCTGCCGCCCCATTCATCGCGTGCCTGGTGAACGTCCGAATGGCAGATACCGCAGAACTTAATGTCGATGTGTACGTCATGCTCTTTCAGATCGCGGCGGTTGAAAGAGAAAGGTGCGAGTAATTCCTTCGCCGATTGCGCAGCGTATCCGTATGCCTGGGGCATGGTGTAGTGCTCCTTGAATGTAAGGGTTCGAAACCTGAGCCGGCGCGGGTCCTCAACGGCTGTATGACGATTGGATGCCCGGCGCATGGGCGGGATGCATGTGCGTTGACGCTACGCTACGCGTCCACTCCAAAGGCCGGCAACGCCAAACAGGTAGGGCTTCCAGGCAGTCTCAGCGAATCCCACCTGCTGCATCATGCACTGGAAAACTTCCGGGGCAGGGAAGCGCTCCACACTTGCTGGCAGGTACTTGTATGAGGCACCGCTGCCTGAAATTACGCCGCCGATTTTTGGAAGCACGTGGCGAAAGTACAGCCGGTAGGCGGTGCCCAGCAGGCCTGGCGGCTCGCTGAAGTCGAGTATGCCGATCTGACCGCCCGGCTTCAGCACACGCCGAATCTCGCGGAGGCCAGCGGTGTAGTCGGCCAGGTTGCGGAAGCCGAAGGCGCTGACCACCAAATCCTGCGATGCATCTTCAAGCGGCAGCGCCAGGGCGTCTGCCTCAACAAACTCAACCGGTCTGCCTGCAAGCTTCTGGCGACCGCGCTCGATCATCTCGTGCGAAAAGTCGATGGCCAGCAGCGGCTGGGCACCGGTCGCGGGTCGCCGAGCCAGCAGTGCGGCGGTCATGTCAGCAGTGCCGCAGCACAGGTCCAGAACGCGAGCCTCGGGCTGCTTCAGCACGGCGTCGAAACGCCGCGCCGCGCGGTTCCACCACACGCGATCCATGCCAAAACTCAGGATGTGGTTCAGCCGGTCGTACCTGGGCGCAATCTCATCAAACATCCGCTGGACGGCAGCGGCGGCCTCGGCCTCGGTCGTCGTTCCCTGTGGGCGCGATCCGGTTACAGGGTTGCTCACGCGGTCACCGGGGCTTCCGCGCGCATCTCGGCCAGCATCGCGTCCACGGCAGCCGTTAGCTCCCCTTCGGTTACGTCACGCACAATTTCGACCCTGCCAATCTCAACCGGAAGCACGAACGAAAGCGTGCCGCTGCGCTTCTTTTTGTCGCCGCCGGTCAGCGCGACCAGTTGCCGGGTATCTGCGGTAAATGTCGGCAGGTGCGTGCAGCGATAGATCAGCGCTGTGACGCGGTCTGCGTCCGCATCCGCGAACACACGCCGCGACTGCGCGAGCCGTGTCGCGGCGATCATGCCCCAACTGATCGCCTCGCCATGCAGCAGCGCCTTGTAGCCCGTGGCGGCTTCAATGGCATGGCCGACCGTGTGTCCAAAGTTCAAAATCATGCGCAGGCCGTTTTCGCGCTCGTCCTCGCCCACCACTTCAGCCTTCATGCGGACACTTGCCTCAACCACATGCTGCAAAGCCTGTACATCGCCGCTCAGGATACGATCTGCGTTCGCTTCCATGTATTCGAACAGCGCTGGATCGCGGATGACGCCAGCCTTGACGCTCTCCTGGAGACCGGCACGAAGTTCGCGCGGTGGAAGCGTGGCCAGCGTGTCGATGTCCGCAAACACAGCCAGCGGATGGTAGAAACTTCCAACCAAATTCTTGCCAGCGGCAAGGTTCACGCCGGTCTTGCCCCCGACAGATGAATCCACCTGTGCCAGCAGCGTTGTGGGCACCTGTATAAACCGTATGCCGCGCATGTAGACCGCAGCTAAAAATCCGGTCAGGTCGCCGATCACGCCGCCACCCAGTGCAATCAGCAGGCTGTCCCGATCGGCTCCATGCGCAGCCATCTGCTCACAGAGTAGTTCCAAAGTGCCAAGCCGCTTTTCCTGTTCACCCACGGGAACATGCAGCGTCTCCACCGCGATGCCCAGCGCCTTGAAGCCTTCGCGCAGCGGCGTTGCCCAAAGCCGATCGATCTCAGGCGAAGTTACCAGAAACACCCGCGAAACTTTGGCTGCCAACTCGACCACTTGTGCAGCAAGCCCAGGCAGAAGCTGCGATCCGATGTGTACCTGGTAGTCCGCGGAATCCGTTTTGACAGCGATGGAGGTCACTCGCTCATTATCGCAGCCAGCCCACGTACTGGATTCAACGCCCACTAGGCAAAGCGTGCTGGTGGGCGCACCAGCAGGGGCAAAACGGCAGATACCAGCAACAGCACGCCCAGCACGTGCAGGCCGCTGGTGTAGTGCCCGGTGGCTTGCCGCATATGTGCAATCAGCAGCGGGCCAAACGCGCTTGCGCAGCCCCATGCTGTCAGCATCAAGCCATAAATTGAACCGATATTGGCCGATCCAAAGTAGTCAGTGGCAAAGGCGGGCATGGTGCCGAATCCGCCGCCGTAGCACATCAGAATGGCGAACGCGACCACCGCCAGCACGCCCGCAGAATTGAGCGACGGCAGCAGAAAGAACAAGGCCGCCTGGATCAGAAACATGAGCAGGAACGTGTACTTGCGGCCCACGACGTCAGAAAGCCAGGCGAGTGCGACTCGACCCAGGGCATTACCAACGCTGGCGATACCAACCATGCCCGCCGCCACGATGGCGGAAACACCTGCCAGGTCTTGGAAAATGGGTGCTTCCTGCGAAATGATGGAGATACCGGCGCTGGTATTCAGAAACAGCAGCGCCCACAGTGCCCACCACTGCCATGTGCGTAGCGCGCCTGCCAGCGTGTATGTGGCTTGACCATCTGTTTGTGCGGCGGTCTTTGGAACCCAACCCTCTGGTGCCCAGCCATCTGGCGGATTCTGCATAAAAAGGCCCGCACCCACCGTTACGATCAGGAAACCCGCACCAAGCCAGGCGAACGTCTGCATGACCCCAACGGTCTGGATCAGCCGCGTCGCAATGGGAGCGGTGATCAGCGCGCCCGCACCGAACCCGCCCACGGCAATGCCCGTCATCAGGCCGCGCCGTTCGGGGAACCAGCGCACCAGCACGGCGACCGGGATGATGTAGGCAAAGCCAAGCCCGGTCCCGCCGATCACGCCATAGCTCAGGTAAAGCCACCACAGCCGGCCCGCGGAAAGGCTGGCCAGGATCGTGCCCAGGCCGTACAGTGTACCGCCCGTGATGGCCACAACACGCGGGCCGCTCTGTTTGGCCCATAAGCCACCCAGAAACGCCGCGATGCCAAGCACAAAGATTGCAATGGTGAAGGTAAGCGTGACCTGCGGAATGCTCCAGTGGAACTGCGTCGCAAGCGGCTTGCGGAAGACGCTCCATGCGTAGACGGCACCCAGCGCCATCTGCAGCAAAACGCTGGCACCTGCCACCAGCCATCGCCGACCTTCGCTTACGTGCGGCGGGCGTTGCCCGTGCAGATTTTCACTTGTTTCCTGCTTGGGCAGCGCCACAGTGTTCCCCTTGCCTGCTGTGATGCCTGGCGGTGCGCCTACGGCCACATGGTGGAACCGGTGCCATGTGGCGCAGACCGACAGCAAGCAGTTGCGGCTACCTGGCCGTGCTGGCCGGCTGACCTTTACGCTGCAGCAGCAACGACACCACCACCGTAACGGCAAGTAGCCCGAAGATGACCGCAAGCGACTCCAGCGGCGTCACCTCAAACCAGGGTGCAATCAGCATCTTGCCTGCCGCGAAAGCCAGCACGGCGGCCAGACCATAGTGCAGATAAGCCAATTTGCCCAGGGCGTGGGTCAGCACAAAGAACAGGGAACGAAGTCCCATGACGGCAAAGATGTTTGACGTGTACGCAACAAATGTCTGACGGGTAATCGACAGCACCGCGGGAATCGAGTCCAGGGCAAAGACAAAGTCAGCAAACGCGATGCCCACCAGTGCAAGCAGCAGGACCGTGGGCAGGCGCTTGCCGTTCTCCACGGCGGTAAAGCCCTCCTGGCTCAGGGAGACAGGCTGGCGCTTCTCAAGCCATAACTGCCATTTCGGCTTTTTAGGATTCTCATGGTCTTCCGGGATCACCAGCCGCACCGCTGCAATCAGCAGGATCACGGCAAAGACATACGTCACCCACTCAAACTTCTCCAGCAATTGCACGCCCGCGACAATAAACGCAGCGCGCATGACCACTGCGCCGAGAATGCCCCAGAACAGGACCTTTCTCTGCTTCGCTTCTGCGACGCGAAATGATTGAAACAACAGGAGAAATACAAACAGGTTGTCGATCGAGAGCGACTCTTCCAGAGCGTATCCGGCAAGGAACTCCTGCGCGAGCTGGGCGTGCAGGCGGGTGTAGACCCATCCTGCAAAGGCCACGGCACCCGCAATCCACATGCCTGTTGCAATGTACGACCGCTTGGGTGCCGAGGCGGGCGTGGTGTTATGCAGCAGCGCGATTTCAGCGCACAGCAGCACCAGCAGCAGCGCGTGAAAAACGATCCAGTCGAGTAGCTGCGGGTGAGGCATCAGGTTGGGATGCCTCTTAGGTCGTCGGTGTCAGCTTGGCTTTACGGCGTGCGGGATGCACAAGGAACGCCACCCCGACGCTCAGGCCATAGAGCACCAGCATGGGCATCGCGAAAAGGCACATGGCGACAGGGTCCGGCGACGGGCAAATAATTGCCGCAACGATGAAGATGATCAGGATGGCATAACGCGCATGACGGATCAGGAAGCCCGCGTCCACAATGCCGAACAGGGCCAGGAAGAAGATCAGGATCGGCAGTTCGAACGACACACCCAGGCCAAGGATGATGCTCATAAAAAAGCCGGTGTAGTCCTCGATGGTGAGCATCGAGTTGAAGTCCTTGCCCATGTCGATGACCAGCACTTTGATGGCGCTGACCAGCACATAGTGGTAGCCGAACCACGCACCAGCCGCAAACAGGCCGATGGTCGTGAACATGAACGGCCAGACATACTTTTTCTCATGTGAGTACATGCCAGGCGAGATGAACAGCCATACCTGGTAGAGGATGTACGGGCTCGCCAGCATGGCCCCGCCCACAAGCGCCGTCTTGATGTACAGGTTGATCGGGTCGGTCGGATGGGTAAAGCTCAGCTTTAGGTGCAGCTTTGTAAGGGGCGCTTGCACAATGCCATACAGCTGCTTTGAAAATGCGTAGGCGATGACAAAACCCAGCAGAAGGGCAGCGGCAGACCGGATCAATCTTGACCGCAGTTCCTGCAGGTGCTCCATCAGGCTCATGCCGGGCAGTTCGGCGCGTTCAGCTACGGCTTCGCGAACATTGTCGAGGACGTCAGGCATGGGTCTGCTCTTCTGCGCGGCTGGTTTCAGCTGCCGGTTCTTCGCTGCTCATGCCGACGGTTGGCGCGGGCGGCAGAATGCTGTGTTCAGGAATGTGGTGTCCGTTACCTGCGCGCTCATTGTGAAGCTCATCACCAACGTGAGGGGCAGCTTGGCCGGGTTCGTGGGAATCGAAACTGTTCGATCCGGTGTTTGTTCTCTCCGTTGGCAGACCCGTCGAGGGCGGCATCATGCGCAGGCTGCCTGATTCGGCGATGGGAGATGCGGCAGCGGGTGCCTCATCAGGACTCGTCGCGGTTCCGTCGTGGATACCATCCTGATCAGTCCCGGCAATTTCAAGGCTGCTTTTCGTCTGGGCAGTTGTCGAGGGCAGATGTGGATGCGGCGGATCCGGCAGGTCAGAAGGCGGCCCGGCCATGGCATCGACCTTCTTCTGGTGCTCCTTCTGTTCCTCGATACGCAGTTCATCTTCCATCTGCATGCGGAACTCGTTGGAGGCGCGGCGAAACTCCGACATCAGCTTGCCCAGTTGCCGGGCAAGTTGCGGAAGCTTCTTCGGTCCGAAGAGCATCAGCGCCAGGATAAAGATGACAGCAGAATCGGCGAAGCTCGGCATCGCCCTTCATCATAGCGGACAGAAACGGCAACGGGGGAGAGGAGGGGTGTTACTGAGGGCGTTCGCCGCCGGTAAAGCGCTCATCTACCGGTTCGCGTTCGTCCCAGCCCGCCTCGGCCTTGTGCCATTCCGTGATTTTTGCCTGCCCCTGCAGCCAGCACAGCATGACCACTTCTTCGTCCAGTTGGAAGGGGAACTCCAGCAGGCCGGTCATCAGGTCGCGCACTTCCACGCCAATGGAACTGATCTCTTCCAGGGCATCCTTTGCTTCGCCCACGGCCGTGTTGTGCTCGGCTTTGACGCGGGCTACTTCGGGCAGATCGACTCGGAGGCCACCCGAAAGGAAAATGGCCTGGGAAAGAGCCTGCAGGGCATGTTCACGGGCCGTGGCCACGGCCGCAGCAGCCTGTGCTCGTTGCAACAGCGAATCCAGTACCGGGATGAGGGTTTGTGCTTCTGGCAGGGTAAATGTCCTCATATGGCTCCCTCCCGGCCGTACATGCGGCCTTCAGTCTCTTGAGTTTGGACGGCTGAACATCCGTCTGCGGACGTATCTTGACACTGCCGTAACAGTCTTATCTACTGATGATGACATGGTCGATGGGCTTCGGACATTTCGGGACTTGTGCGCAGAACACGGCATTGCCGTGACGCACCAGCGCCAAGTCCTGTACGAGACCATGCAGGGCATGTACGGTCATCCGTCGCCGGAAGAAGTGTTTGCCGCTGTTAAAGAACGTATCCCGTCCATTTCGCTCGCCACGGTGTACAAAAACATCCACTTATTTGTCCAAAGTGGCGTGTTTCGTGAGCTTTCGATGCACCATGGAACGCTGCGCGTCGAAATGAACAAGCACACGCATCACCACATGGTTTGCTCCGTGTGCAAGCGCGTTGCGGACTTGCCGGATGATGAGGAGCAGGGGTTTGCCCCGCTCTCTACACCGACTCGCCTGCCAGGTGGATTTATCGTCGAGCGCATTTCTATGGATGTGATTGGCATTTGCACGGAGTGCCAGAGCAGTCCCAATTAGGACTGTTTAGCTTCCGCTTCCACACAGAAGAGCAACTTCGAGCCGCGGTTTTCGTCCTATGTGGAAGAGGGCCACTGCTCCTCCTGGAGTTCGTCTCGTATGCGCCGCGTTGCCCCCTCTGCTTCCTTGCTCCTGCTTTTGCTTCTGACTGGTTGCAGCGGCTTCTTCTTCAAGGAGGGCGCAACGACTCCGGGGACCGGCACGGGTACAAGCGCGGTGAATTACGCCTTTGTAGCCAATGCGGGCTCGAACTCGGTCACCGGTCTGGGGATCTCCGCAACCGGAGCGCTAACGACCCTGCCCGGATCCCCAATTAATTTCGGCACCGTGCCCCTGGCGCTTACGGTCAGTCGCGACAACAGGTTTCTCTGGGTGGGAACCATCTCGCAGATTTTCGGCTACAGCATTTCAAGCACCGGGACATTGGCCGCTTTGAACAGCGGTAATGCCATTGCGAATGCCTTTTGTGTGGATATGCAGACCACGCCCGACGGCAAATGGATGATGGTGCTCGACGGCACCGGGGCCAGCATCGACCTGTTCGCCATCAACACCGACGGCACACTCTCGCCAGCCAGCGGCGTCGGCTTTACGCCTACCGGAACCGTTGTGCCAAGGCAGTTGCGCATTGCAAACAGCGGAACATTTGTGGTCGCGGCCATGGGAACGGCGGGCGAACTGGTATTTGCCTTCAACACCCTGACAGGAGCGTTTACACAGCTCTCGCAGGTAGCGCCGCCCAACCTGACCAGCGACAACGGAATCGCTATCGACAGCACGGGAACCTACCTCTACGAGGCTCGTTCCGGCACCGCGTCTGGCCTGGTGGTGAATGTGATTGGCGCCAATGGCTCGCTTACTCCAACCACCTCAACGGTTTACCCCACCGGAACGCAACCCTTCGCCGTCACGCTGGATAATACGGGCAAATACGTCTATGTGGCCAATCGCACGGACGGCTCCATCACCGGCTATAGCATCGGCGCAAATGCTGCTTTGACGGCGATTTCGGGTTCGCCATTTCTTTCCGGCGCCGCGGTAACTTCGCTGGGCACAGATTCCACGGGCAACTGGTTGCTGGCTGCGGCTTACTCCGGTTCGCCGGATCTTTCGCTGTATGGCTTCGACGCCACCAAGCCCGGCAGCCTGTACAGCGTCAGTTCCGCTGCAACAGGAACCAACGCCAGCATCCTGGCTCTCTCGCATTAAGGCGTTGGACGCCGCGCGCGATGCTATCCTCAAGCCTGTCCTGATGCCGCACCGTTCGATCCTTCCCCCGCGCTTTGCCCGTCCACTTGCGTCTGTCGCGCTGCTGCCTTTGTTGTTGGCCGGATGCAACCGCTTCAAGCCAAAGATCCTGACGCACTACGTCTACGTGACGTCGAAATCGACTTTCCTCCGAGACCGAATCGCAGCCGTGTCCAACCGCACCGGCAACGTCACCAATGGCCAGCGGCTTGAAATTGTGGAGCAGAACCGACGTTTTTATCGCGTGCGCACGGACAAGGGTGAGGTTGGCTGGATTGATGAGCGCGCTGTCGCCACAGAAAAGGTTTCGGACGAGTTCGACAACCTGCACAAGCAACATGGCGACGACAAACCCGTAGCCACGGGAACGGTGCGCGACGACGTGTACCTGCACACGGCTCCTGGTCGGGACACGGACAAGCTGTTCCGCCTGGACGAGGGCGACAAGCTGAAGTTGCTGCAGCGGGCCAGCACCCTGAAGCCGCTGCCGCCCGGTACGCCACCACCCACTGCAGCAGCGAAAGGCAAGGACGGCAAGCCCGACCCCAGTGCCCCAGCCGTGCCTCTGCCGCCCGCCATGGAAGATTGGTGGCTGGTTAACGACAGTCATGGCCGCACCGGTTGGATGTTGAGCCGCATGCTCGACACGGACGCGCCAGACGCAGTCGCAAAATACTCCGAAGGCCAGCGCATTGTGGGCGCTTACATTCTGAACAAGGTCGTCGATCCCGATCTGCAGGGCGCCAGCCAGGAAGTGCCGAATTACGTGGTCGTTCTGAGCCCGTACCAGGCGGGCCTGCCTTATGACTTCAACCAGTTGCGTGTTTTCTACTGGAACCTGAAGAAGCACCGCTATGAAGGTGCAAACCGCGACAGGAACATCCTCGGCTTTCTGCCGGTGAAAATCGGCGTAGACCCCGGCAACGTGTCGCCCGGACGCGGCATTCCACCAGCTGGTCCCGCACCCTCTTACAGCTACACGGTGCTCGCCGATGGCGTTCCCATTCCGCAGCCAGGCAGCACGAGCGGCCAGTTTCACCCCGCCCCAAACCAGCTTGTGACCAAGACTTACCGGCTTGAAGGCAATAACACCCGGCGTGTGCTTCCACCGGGCTCGGTTGCTCCGGCTGAGGCACGGCTGGAACCCGTCGAGGATAAGAAGGCCAGGAAGCGGCGCTAAGTTCTGGATACTGCTTGCCGCGCAGAGTTCGAGGTGCGGTCACGACCCAGCTCTCGTTGTCTCCAAGCTGTTCCCTAAGCGCCTGGTTCCCATAAAAGTGCAAGCTGTCTGACAAATTGACCCTGCCTTGCACCTTTATTGCTCGCCATTCGGAACTATGTCGCGGCAGCATCGTCTACCCCCTTATGCGCGTTGGGCTCCTTGTTTCGGTTGTTGCACTCGGCTGCAGCAGCACGTGTGCCGTCTGCCCCGCGCAGGAGATCGGCTTGCCTGATGCTCCGGGCAGGCAGACCCATCCACAGGCGGATGCAGCCGCGGTTACCGTGTACGCCAGCCAGCATGAGGTAGCGGCGGCAGAAGTTGCAGCCGAAGAGAAGCAGCGTGTCCTGGGTGTGGTTCCAAACTTCTACGTTGTGTACTCTCCAAACCCCACGCCGTTGTCCAAAGGGCAGAAGTTCCACCTGGCGTGGCGGTCAACCATTGATCCGTTCACATTTCTGGGCAGCGGAATCGCGGCAGGCATCGAGCAGGCAAACAATTCCTTTCCCGGGTATGGGCAAGGCGGCATGGGCTTTGCAAAGCGGTACGGTGCCGCATTTGCAGATGGGACGATCAGCACGTTTCTGGGCGGAGCGATTCTGCCTACCCTGTTCCGGCAGGACCCGCGGTACTACTACCAGGGCACAGGTTCCAACGCTTCACGGGCGCGCCACGCGGTGGCCAGCGTCTTTGTTTGTCGCGGTGACGATGGCAGGCGCATGTTCAACTACAGCAACATCGTAGGGAACTTCGCCTCCGCCGGGCTCTCGAACCTGTACTATCCCGCCAGCGACCGCAACGGAGCCGGCTTGACGCTGAGCAATGTTGCCATCGGCACGGGTTTCGGCATGTTTGGAGCCCTGATGCAGGAGTTTGTGGTGCCCCGGCTGACGCCGCACCTGCCAAAGCGCGCGCCCATCAGCAACTAAAGGTTCGCTCCTGCGCTGCCTAGACCAGACCTGCCCGCAGCAAATCGTGGATGTGCAGCACGCCTTCCACCCTGTCTTCCTGCACGACGAACAGCGCCGTAATGCTTTCCGCATTCATGCGCGCCAGCGCCGTGTGGGCAAGTTCGTCGGGTGAAACCGTGCGCGGGCTGCCGCTCATAATGCTGCTTGCCGGGCGATCGTGAAAGCCTGACGCAAAAGCCCGGCGCAGGTCGCCATCGGTCACGACCCCTGTCAGTTTTCCAGCGGCGTCCACGACCCCGGTCATGCCGAAGCGGCCGCTGGTCATGCGCACAATCGCCTCGGCAAGCGTCGCGTCTTCGTTGACCAGTGGAATCTCGTCGCCGGTGTGCATCAGCGCCTGCACGCGTAGCAGGCGGGCGCCCAGTCTGCCGCCCGGGTGAAGGTGGCGGAAGTCATCGCTGCTGAAACTGCCCTGCGTCAGCAGCGCCACGGCAAGGGCATCGCCCAGCGCAAGTTGAACGGTGGTGCTGGTGGTGGGTGCCAGCAGATCCGTGCAGGCTTCTTCGCATGCGGGCAGCAGCAGAACAATGTCTGCCGCGCGCGCCAGGGCGCTTTCAGCGTGCGCCGTACTTGCGATCAGCGGCACGCCGAACCGGCGGGTGTAAGCGATGATGTCTGCGAGCTCGCCCGTTTCGCCGGACCATGACAGCGCCAGCACGACGTCTTCGGCGCGGATCATGCCAAGGTCGCCATGGCTGGCGTCGGAGGGATGGATGAAGTGGGCAGGCTTGCCGGTGGAGGCGAATGTCCCGGCGATCTTGCGAGCGATGTGGCCGCTTTTGCCTACGCCCGTCACCATCACCCGTCCCGGGGCGTTCGCGATGGTGGCGACCGCCTTTGCAAATGACGGACCTAGCGGCCCAGCGATGGCTTCACGCAGCTGATGCAGACCGCGCATCGCGTAGGTGACCGTGTCGATCGCAGACGCGATGGTGCTTTCAGAATCCGGTGACGCTGTGCCTTTCGCGAGGTTGGCGCTGTCTGAACTCATGCGCCGCCGCGACTGTTTGCGAACTGCTTTGCCATCCGGTCGAATGCGACAAGTTCCTGCAGCAGGGCTTCCATGCTGCGCAGCGGCATCATGTTGGGGCCGTCGCTGGGCGCGTGGTCCGGGTCAGGATGGGTCTCGATAAAGACACCCGCCACGCCGACGGCCACCGCTGCACGCGCCAGCACCGGCACAAACTCGCGCTGGCCACCGCTGGCACCGCCCATGCCGCCGGGCTGCTGCACGGAGTGGGTCGCGTCAAAGATGACCGGAGCCCCGGTCTGCGCCAGCACAGGCAGCGCCCGCATGTCCGTGACCAGCGTGTTGTAGCCGAAGGTGGTGCCACGTTCAGTCACCAGCACGCCGCCTGCAGCGCCCTCCAGCTTGTTCACGACGTTAGCCATCTCCGCGGGTGACAGGAACTGCCCCTTCTTGACATTGACCGTCCGCCCGGTCGCGGCCGCGGCCAGCAGAAGATCGGTCTGGCGGCACAGAAAAGCGGGGATCTGCAGGACATCGACAGCCTCGGCGACCGGGGCGCACTGCCAGCTTTCATGCACATCGGTCAGCGCGGGCAGGCCGAGCGTCTCGCGGATCTCCGCGAAGATGGGCAGGGAAGCGTCGAAGCCGATGCCGCGCTCTGCATGCAGGCTGGTTCGGTTTGCCTTGTCGAAGCTGGACTTGTAGACGAGGCCGATCCCTACCCGGGCGGCAATCTCCTTCAAGGCATGCGCGGTTTCCAGCGCGTGCGCCCGGCTTTCCATCTGGCATGGGCCCGCGATCAGCGCCAGCGGCGTGTCGTTGCTGAAGGTGACGTTTCCAATACGAACGGTGTGACCGGCAGGTGTCATTCGGGTTTCATGGTACCCGGTCGCCCGCCCGCAGACCAGCTTTCGGGCCGGGCGAGGTTGCAGGGTCTCCGCACGGCTCAACGCAGGACCTGGCGGATAGCCTCCACTACGCGGGTCTGCTCGTCCTCGCGCAGCTCGGGGTAGATGGGCAGCGCCAAAACCTCGCGTGCGGCTCGTTCGCTTTCAGGAAACTGCCCCTCGCGAAAGCCGAGGTTGCGGAGAGCGTCCTGCAGGTGCAGGGGCACCGGGTAGTAGATTTCAGAGCCGATGTTCTGTTCCGCCAGGTGCGCCCGCAGGCTGTCGCGCCGGGGCGTACGGATGACGTACTGGTGCCACACGTGCTTCGCGCGCGGGTCTGCCGTGGGCAGAACAATGCCGCCGTCCTCCACCTGTCCAACGAGGTCAGTCCCCGCAAACATGGCATCGTAGCGTGCTGCCACGCGTGCGCGGTCTTCATTCCATTGCGCGATGTAGCGCATTTTCACCAGCAGGACCGCGGCTTGCACGGTGTCCAGGCGCGAGTTCCAGCCGACTTCGTCGTGGTAGTAGCGGCGTCGCATGCCATGGGCGCGCAGGGCCTGGGCGCGCTCCCCGTGGATGAGGTCGCGGAAGGTGGACAGGCCGGCGTCGCCCCAGGCGCTGAGGTTCTTGGTGGGATAGAACGAGAACGCGGCGGCATGGCCCAGCGCTCCGGCAGCGACTCCGCGCCACGTGGCTCCAAAGGCCTGCGCGGCGTCCTCAATCAGCAGGAAACCGGCCTGCTCCGCCACGGGAGCGAGCGCGTCCCAGTCGGCGCACTGGCCGTACAGGTGGACCGGCATCACGGCTCGAACGTTAGGGTTTGCCGCAACCGCATCTGCCGTGGCAGCGGGCGAAAGATTGAAGCTGACCGGATCGATGTCGGCCAGCACGGGTCTTGCACCCGCGCGAAGGATGCTGCTGACCGTAGCAAAAAACGAGAAAGGCGTGGTGACAACCGCATCGCCCGGCCCAACGCCTGTGGCTGCCATGGCCAGCCACAGGGCGTCGGTGCCGCTGGCGCAGCCCACGGCACTTGTTGCCCCGGTGGCTTGCTGAACGGCTGCCTCAAACTCGCTAACTTCGCGGCCCAGGATGAAGCGGCCTGCTGCGCACACATCCGCGACGGCGCGACCAATCTCCTCTCCCACGGTGGCGTACTGCCGGTGAAGATCAAGCATCGGGATGGGCGGGAGATTGTCAGTCAGCATCTCCTCTGATGTTATCGCTGCTGCCTGCTTATGAAAGATCCTGTGCAAAGGCGTGCCACACCTTTCAAATGCACAGAAGCATGCGACCGAGCAGCTTGGAATGCGTCTAAAACTTCAGCATGATCAGCACGGCGCAAACAACGTCTACCACGACGGCGCTGTTGCCTGTACGATGTTTCTTCTTAGGAGCGAGAGCTTCTTTTGTGGATTGCCGCGCGCCGGTGATCTTTGTTGGACCAGGATTAAAACACACTCGCCAGACAGCGGCGAAGGGAGATCGGCACCATGGATTCGAAGCCGGCACAGAACATTCAGGACACCTTCCTGAACACGGTTCGTAAAGATAAAAGTGCAGTAACTATTTACCTGGTCAGCGGCGTCAAGCTCACAGGCAAGATCCGCTCATTCGACAAGTACTCCGTCCTGCTAGAAAACAATGCGCAGGAGCAGCTGATCTTCAAGCACGCGATCTCGACCGTGGTATCGGCGCGCGGCGGAAGTTCGCAGATGGAGCGCCCACATGGCGCGCACCCATCCTCTCGCCCCGAGGGTGCTGAAGGATCCTCCACCATGGGTGGAACTGTCGGTTCGTGACCGTGGCAAAGACTCAGAAGAGCAATAAAGCTGGCCCCCAGGTGGGGAAGGCTGATCCAGTGTCGTTGGCGGACGCAGCATCCGCCGTTGAAACTTCCGGGTTTCTCACCGAATCCGACACAGAACGTGCGGTTCTTGTGTCGGTGGAGATTACCGGCGAACGTCGACGCCTGTCACGGGTCGCGCAGCAGGCTCGTACCGCTGCCAGCCTAGATGCGGATGACGATCAGCCGCCAGTCTCCACAAGCGATCTGGATTTCGAAGCGGCATTGGCAGAGTTTCACGAGCTTGCGCGGTCTGCTGGCGCGGAGATCGTGGCCACCGTTGTGCAGCGGCGCGGCAAGCCCGACGCGGCCACACTGATCGGCCCCGGCAAAGTGGATGAACTCGTCGGAGTTGTTGCCAGCAGCGGCGCAAACCTGGTGCTGTTCGACCACGAACTGACGCCTTCGCAACTGCGCAACCTGGATGACGAGCTGCCGTGCCGCGTTATCGACCGGACCCAGTTGATTCTGGACATCTTTGCCCGGCACGCTCGTACCCGCGAGGGGCATTTGCAGGTAGAGCTGGCCCAGCTTGAATACCAACTGCCGCGCCTGGCCGGCAAAGGCAAGGCCATGTCGCAGACGGGCGGCGGCATCGGCACGCGCGGACCGGGCGAAACCAAGCTGGAGACGGATCGCCGTCGCATCCGCGCGCGCATCGACCGGCTGAAGCTGCAGCTTGAAACTGTTCGCCGTAACCGAAACCAGCAGCGCCAGCGCAGGGAAGCCGTGCCCGTGCCGACGGTGGCGCTGGTGGGCTATACCAACGCCGGTAAAAGCACGCTGTTCAACGCGCTGACTGCAGCAGGCGTGGAAGAGTCGTCTCGCATGTTTGCCACGCTGGACCCGAAGCTGCGTCAGCTGACCCTGCCGTCGCGGCGCAAGGTGCTGCTAAGCGATACGGTGGGCTTCATCCGCAACCTGCCGCACACGCTGGTCACCAGCTTTCGCGCCACGCTGGAAGAGGTGGAACGAGCGGAACTGCTGCTCCACGTTCGCGACGCGTCTTCGCCCATGCTGGACGAGCAGAAATCGCAGGTGGAGAAGGTTCTGGCCGAACTGAACGTGAGCCGTACGCCCACGCTGCAGGTGCTGAACAAGATTGACCTCCTGCCGGAAAAAGAACGGCTGGAAGCTCTTGCATTTCCTTCGGCCGACATCATCGCGGTTTCTGCACATGCGGGTGAAGGCCTGCAGGCCTTGATCGCTGCCATTGAAGAACGGATCGGCGGGGCAGAAGCCACCGACCCTACGGCAACGGCAAACTTCCGCATACCCCAGCGCGAGGGCCGCACGCTGGCAGCGCTGGAGGGCGGAGCCTTTCTTGAGGGTAAGCGATTCGAAGGGAACCTGATCCTGTTTACAGCCCACGGACCAACCTCGCTGCTGCAGCGGTACCGCCGCTTCATGGTGCGAGAGCATAGCCTGGTGCCGCAGACCGCGCCGGAACAGCGTCCACGCTACCGAACGCAAAGGCAGCAACCGGATAAGCAAACCGGCACAGACGCGTAAAAGGCTGATCCCAAGTTGGGATCAGCCTTTTACTTGCTGAGCGCAAAGTAGAACTACTTGGTGCCTGCGGAAAGTGCTTCGCCAAGTTCCTTGATGTGCTTGGCG
>JBPBPZ010000367.1:0-32580 GCA_050954525.1 Janthinobacterium lividum | reverse complement strand
GGACACCCACGGCGTTGCTACGTTCAGCACAACGTCGCTTGCAGTCGGCAGCCACATCGTCACCGCCGTGTACGGCGGCGACGCAAACTACACCTCTGCCATCTCTGCCGCGGTCACGCACACGGTCAACCGGGCCGTACCAGCGCTGACACTGAATGGACCTGCCTCCACAACAGTGAACGTGACATCCGACGTCACCTTCTCAGTCGCCCTGTCGCATCCAGGTGTGACACCGACCGGCTCCTTCAACCTGCGTGACGGCGCGGCGGTGATCGCGTCCGTTCCCGTGTCGGCATCTGGTGTTGCCAGCTTCAACACTGCCAACCTGGCGCTGGGTCAGCACACCATCACGGCCGCCTACAGCGGTGACGACTTCAACGACGGTGTAACGTCCACGGCAGTAGTCATTACGGTGCAGAAGGCGGCTACGGTCAGCACGCTGGTCAGCAGCATCAATCCCGTCACGTTGGGATCGGCAGTCACCCTGACCTCTGCCGTGACTGCACCTACGCCGAACCTGACTGGCACCGTTAACTTCTACGACGGCCAGCAGATCATCGGCTCAGCGATCCTGAACAACGGGTCTGCCAGCTTCACAACCTCGCAGCTCACGTTCGGCCACCATGCGCTCTTTGCGGCCTACGCCGGCAGCGAGATTCACGCTTCCTCAACGTCGGTGGTGGTTGACGAATCCGTTCGTCAGCAGGCCGTTGTGGCCGTTGCTTCAAGCCTCAACCCTAGCAACAGCGGACAAGCGATCACCTTTACAGCCACCATGCAGAACATCGCTGGTTTGCTACCGACGGGAACCGTTACGTTCACAGATAACGGCGTGCCTCTCGGCACTGGCACCCTGGACGGCAGTGGTCGTACCACCCTGCAGACATCCACGTTGAGCGTTGGCTCGCACACGATCGGCGTGAGTTTCGAAGGCGATACGAACTTCTCATCGGCCAGTGGGTCTCTCGGGCAGACGGTGAAGACCTCGGCATCCAGCACATCAGAGACGGTGAGCGCCAGCCCGGCAACCTACGGCACAGCCATTGTGCTGACCGGGACCGTCACCACGAACGGCGGCGTAGCCACGGGGCAGGTGGTCTTTACAGAGGGTGGAACGACGGTAGGCAGCGCCGTCCTGAGTGGTGCAGGTGTCGCCAGCTTCACCACGGCTTCGCTCCTGCCGGGACCACACAACATCGTCGCAAACTACCAGACAGACGGTCGCACCTCCGCTTCCATGTCGGCTCCAGTCAGCTTTCTGGTGCAGCAAAAGACCGCACTGGCTCTAAACTTCGACAACAATCCTGCCCTGACATTGAACCCGATCGCTATCACAGCGGTTCTGACCAATAGCAACGCTGCACCTGCTACCGGCGACATCCTGTTCTTTGACGGGGCCTCCAGTCTAGGTACTGCCAGACTAGCCAACGGCGCCGCGACCCTGACCGTTCCGCAACTCGCAGCTGGTACACACGCCATCAGCGCTCGCTATGCGGGTGACAACGCGAACTTCGCCGCGATGGCACCGACCGTGAATGAAGTCGTCGGGCTCCGCGCAACCACCACCAGCCTGACCAGTTCAGCTACAAACGCTGCGGATTCTCAACAGGTCACGCTGATCGCCATCGTCCAGTCGCCTATCCTATCGCCGACAGGCGCGCCGACCGGCTCAGTGACTTTTTCTCAAGGTCAGCAGGTGATCGGCACGGTTGTTATTAACAACGCAGGGCTCGCCACGCTGAACCAGGAGCTGGAAGTCGGCGCAAAAGAAGTGGTGACAGCCAGTTATAACGGCGACGCAAACTACAACGCCTCGACGTCTGCTTCCACCAATGTCCAGAGCGGTCCACCCGTCAATTTCACGTTGACCACGGATGCGACCCAGGTGCAGCTAACCTCTGGCCAACACCAGATGCTGACCGTCACGCTGACCTCAATCAAGGGTTTCAATGACAGCATTCGCCTGGGTTGTGTTGGTCTGCCCTACGCAGCCACATGCACCTTTACCAAGACAAGCGTGGCACTGGCGGCAGACGGCACACAAAGCATGCAATTGATGGTCGACACGGGCGATCCGCTTGGCCAGGGAGCAACTACATCTGCCTCGAACCGGCAAAGTGGCACGTCTGTCGCAGCTGTGCTTTGCCTGCTGCCTGCCGGATTCCTGCTCCTCGTCTTCCGCAGACGCAGCCTGGTTCCGGTGCTTGCGGTGCTGTTCCTGTCTGCTCTTATGCTGGGTAGTTCTGGTTGCAGCGGACTTCGTATGAGCAGCACGCCTGCCGGCACCTACGCCTTCCAGGTCACCGGCGTCGGAACCGGATCCGGTGCAAAGCAAACGCAAACCGTCGTGCTGGTGGTGGGTAAATGAGGGTGCCCAACCTTCTTACTTCCTGCACCGCCGGCATGGGCGTCCAAAGCTTTCCCGCGTCACGCCGCATAGCTCGGACACTTGGCAAATGCGTCCTGGGCCTGCTTGCCGCGGCTGGAGTTTGTGAGCGTGCCTACAGCCAGGCGGCACCTACAGCGATCGGCCCAGACAAGAGCGTTCAGCTGGGTGGAGGAGTTTCGTTCTTTCAACAGGATTACGGCAAGCGCCAGGTGGCGGGTGGGCTTCTCTATGTGGATGTCCGGCCACACTGGCGCTACGGTCTGGAAGGCGAAGCCCGCTTTCTGCGTGCAGCCAACATCGCCTATGTTTCCCAAAGCACCTATCTGGGTGGCTTGAAAATCATCCTGTCGCCGCGTCCGTCGACCATCCAGCCGTACGTCAAGTTACTTGCAGGTGCGGCGCACATCACGTTGCCGTACCAATACGCCAGCGGTACCTTCGCGGCCTATGCACCGGGCGCGGGCGTCGACGTCAAGCTTGGCGATTACATGCGCCTTCGGCTGATTGATGTCGAATATCAGCAGTGGCGTGACTTCCCATATGGAACACTCAGCCCGTACGGGGTAAGCGCAGGGCTGAGCATTCGATTAAACCGCCTGGAGCGCTTTCCGAAGCATGCTTTCTATACCCGGAAAGAGTAGCCAAACGAAATTGTAGCCATACAAGGCTTTTGCGGAAATACACAGAAGCCGCAGCCCTGCTATTCGCTCGCCGGTCAGAAGGTCCGTTGAAGCTCCTGCGCAATGACTGGTCCGTAAAACTTCGTGAAGCCGAGCGAACTTGGGTGGACGCCGTCTCGGGTCAGCACCGACACTGTGGCCGCGTTCACTCCACCCCTCTGGAACATGTTGATGACCGGCACACCTACGCTGTTGCCGTACGCCTCTGTCGCCGACGCGTACTGCTGGTTTACCGAAGCAGTCGCGAACTGGTTGTATTGCAGTGTGACCAACACGATGCGAAGCGTTGGCTTGGTGTTGAGGTAGGTTTCTACGACCCAGCGCATGTTGCCGTAAAAGGTGTTCGCCGTGACCGCATCTCCCAATTGCCCAAGCGGGACACTCTGATCGTTCGTCCCCAGTTCGATGACCAAGAGGTCAACGTTTGCCAGGCTGTCGGCAAAACTCATGCCGGCTGTGATGCCGCTGAACCCCGTGTACGCGCTGCCACCGCAGGATCCGTATGGTCCTGGAAAAACGTAGGTCGGGTCGAACGATCCAGGCCTTCCACCTACCGGCGGATTTCCCCAGCACTCGAACGCCTGGTCAAAGCGTCTGCCGCCTCTCGCATCCTGCATAACCAGAGTCGCTCCGGTACGCTGCATTACGACGTTTTGCCAGGCATTTCCAAACTGTGCGGAAAGACTGTCGCCCTGCACGCCCAGCTTGACCCCTGCCAGGTAGGACCCGGCCAGCGTACCTGAGGCACCTGACGGTCCAGCAGGCCCCGCCGGACCTTGCGGACCCTGCACTCCCGCAGGTCCACTGGGCCCCGATGAGCCGGCAGGACCGGCAGGACCAATGGGTCCCGCTGGTCCAATAGCTCCTGTAAGCCCGATCGGACCTGCAGGTCCCGGAGCGCCGTTCAGACCAGCGGGCCCCATGGCGCCCGCTGGTCCGGTAGCACCGGTGAGTCCTGTTGGTCCCACTGGACCAGCAGGACCGGCGGCTCCTGCTGCACCATCGCGGCCACTCGGGCCCGCAGGGCCTGCCGATCCAGCGACGCCAGGGCTCCCGGTGGCTCCCCTTAGGCCTGTTGGGCCAGCCGGACCGGCCGCACCGGTGGGTCCGGCCAGGCCAGCCGCTCCAGCGGCACCGTCCAAGCCTGCAGCTGCGAAGACTGCCCAGTCGGCGACACTGTCCACGTTCGTGAGCAATCCAGGAGTAACATTCACACTTGCTTTCAAGGCAAAATATGACGTTCCTTTGTAAGTCACCACATCGCTGTACATGTAATTAGCGGTGGGACTATATGCGTTGCGAAACGTAAGGCCAGCAGGCCCGGCAGGTCCGGCAGGCCCCTGTGGACCGATGGTCGCGGTAACAAAGCTTTGCCCGGTCCCACAACCGGTTTGCAGCAGAATACAGACAAGAGCAGCGCAGGTATGCGCAAATTGCTTAAGCAAAATTAGTGCCTTTAGTTTGAACTTCCTGCTAGCTTATCGTTCCAGGCCTGCCCTGATGGGCGCGATCCGGCTGCACGTTGACCCTGCAAAGCAGCTTGTCTCGCACATCAATAGTGAGCAGTTGAAGCTGCAGGGATGGTCACCATGGAAGCCGCTCTTGATACGAAAGTCAGTGTGTTTGGCACCAATCCACAGGTGTGCCCTATAGTGAGTCAACGGTGCTGAGGCCTGTTTGCTGATTCCAGAGTTTATTCGCGAATGGTTTCGCTGCCACGTTCTACGCCCGCTGTTGCGCCTGCTGCGTGGCGGTGTAACGCCGCGACGGCTGGCGTGGAGTCTGGCGTTTGGCATGGTCGTTGGGATCAATCCTTCCGTCGGATTGACTACCGTGCTGGTGTTGATTCTGGCCTGGATATTCGGCCTAAGTAAGCTGGCATCTCTGATCGGCACCCATGTTGTGGCTCCGCTGCACTTTCTGCTCTTCATTCCGTTCATCGAGCTTGGCGTGCATCTGTTCCACACCCGCAAGCTGCCTATAGATCGCAAACAGCTGGAACACCTTGCCCACCATCCCTTGCGCCTGTTCCACGAGATCTGGCAGTGGGAGTGGCACGCGCTAGTGGTTTGGGGAGTCCTGGCGGGTGCCACCATGCCGCTGCTGGCGCACTACATACGGCGCGGCCTGGTCGTTCTGCTGCGGAAGAACAAGACGCTTCTAAGGGGACGGCCGGCGCAGTAGAGGCCACCACCAGGAACGCGTCCTATCACTAGGACACGTGTACAGAGCACACGGCAAGCCAGAGATGGACGGTGCGATCGCACATGCGGGATCGTCAACCCGGAAGCGCCTTGCTCGAATAGCTGTCGTGCGCCTACAGCGTCGGACGTCCCGCCGCAGATGACCCGGCTCTCGCTGGTGCGGGCTTCGTACCGTATGACATTTTGGCCTGAGGTTTGGGAATGAATGGCGGAGAGTGAGGGATTCGAACCCCCGATAGACTTACGCCTATGTCTGATTTCGAGTCAGGTGCATTCAACCGGGCTCTGCCAACTCTCCGTCTTGATTTCAGTTTATGCGAATCGTTCCAGAATGGCCAACGCGATCTAACGCGTTCCCTCCGTTGCACCATTCGCTGACAAGCAGAGATGGACTGCAGAAGGAGCCGTTTTGCACGGATTTGGCTCGCTTTCCACACCTCGTGTCCCCGTCCTAGAGGGCGTAGAGTGAAGCCAGTGGCAGAATCTAAGAGCCTGGCGCTGATCACACCAGCCAGTTAGCTTTTCCACATAGCCCACCCCACATCTTGTGCTTGTTTTAGCCCCGTGCGCGAGCTACAGTACATCTACTGCAGTTCTAGCCAACCTTCCGGGCCCGTGTATGTTGTCCGCGAAACGAACAAACGGCGAAGATATTAGCGACGCAACAACGCACAGTATTGTGCAGGAATCAGCATCTACCGGCGCATTTCGCGCATGCAAGGAGCACCATTGGCGACTACATTTCAAACCAGCCTCTCAGATCTAACTCCCAGCTTTCCAGCACGTGACGAAACACCCACCATGCACGTGAAGAAGCGCAACGGATCGTTGGAGACGGTAGACGTCAATAAGATCGTGCGTGCCGTGCAGCGCTGTTCCCACGGCTTGTCTCACGTGGACGCCATTCGGATTGCGTCCAAGACTATCGGCGGTCTCTACGACGGTGCCACCACACGCGAACTGGATGCGATCTCGATCGACACAGCGGCGTCGCTGATTGCGGAAGAGCCGCAGTACTCCAAGCTTGCGGCTCGCCTCCTGCTGGCGACCATCATTAAGGAAGTCGCAGGCCAGAACCTGCACTCGTTTTCGCAATCGATTGAATATGGTGCGCAGGAAGGCGTGGTTTCGCCCGCCACGGCAGAGTTCGTCCGCGTGCATATGCGCAAGCTGAACCACGCCATTGATGAGAACCTGTCAGACCGTTTCGAATACTTCGGGCTCCGCACCGTGTACGACCGTTACCTGCTGCGCGATCCCCTGTCACGCAAGGTAACCGAAACCCCGCAGCACTTCTTTTTGCGTGTTGCGTGCGGCCTGGCCGGGACACCGAACGAAGCCATCGAGTTCTACCGCCTGATTGCGTCGCATGACTACATGCCAAGCTCGCCGACGCTGTTCAACAGCGGCACCAAGCATCCGCAGATGTCGAGCTGCTACCTGCATGATTCCCCGCTCGACTCGCTGGAATCCATCTACGACGCCTACAAGGATGTCGCGCTGCTTTCCAAGTTCTCTGGCGGCATCGGCCTAGCTTTTCACCGGGTGCGCAGCGAAGGCTCGCTGATCCGCGCGACCAACGGCCTGTCGAACGGCATCATTCCCTGGCTGCGCACGCTCGATTCCTCAGTGGCTGCAGTCAACCAGGGTGGCAAGCGTAAAGGTGCCTGCTGCGTGTACCTGGAACCGTGGCATGCCGATATCGAAAGCTTTCTGGAATTGCGTGAGAATACTGGCGATGTGTCGCGTCGCACCTACAATCTAAACCTGGCGAACTGGATTCCTGACCTGTTCATGAAGCGCGTGGATGAGGACGGCATGTGGTCGCTGTTCGATCCCAAGCTGGTGCCAACCCTTCCGGACCTGTTTGGCGCGGAGTTCGAGGCAGCCTATGTCCAGGCAGAAGAGGACAAGCTTTATTACCGCCAGATCAAGGCGCGCGACCTGTACGCACGCATGATGCGTTCTCTTGCAGAAACCGGCAACGGATGGATGACCTTTAAGGATGCCTGCAACGTCAAGAATAACCAGACGGGCGTACCTGGAAACGTGATTCACCTATCGAATCTCTGCACAGAGATCACCGAAGTCACGTCGAAAGACGAGACGGCTGTGTGCAATCTGGGTTCGATTAATCTCGCCCGGCACGTCGTCATAAACGAAGCAGGCAAGGCTGTTTTCGATTTCGAAAAGCTGGCTGAGACCGTGCGCGTAGCAGTACCCATGCTGGACCGCGTCATTGACATTAACTACTACCCGGTGCAGACCGCCGCCAGCGCTAACTCACGTTGGCGTCCAGTGGGCCTGGGTGTCATGGGCCTGCAGGACGTGTTCTTCCAGATGCGACTGCCCTTTGACTCGCCAGAGGCACAGGCCCTGTCCACGAAGATCCAGGAAGAGATTTACTACTACGCCATGATGGCAACGACGGAGCTTGCGGAGAAGAACGGCGCGCACGCTTCGTTCCAGGAAACCCGCATGGCGAAGGGCCAGTTCCAGTTTGACCTGTGGAACATCAAGCCCAGCGACATGGTCCGTTGGGATGCTTTGCGCGAGCGCATCCTCAAGACTGGTGTTCGTAACTCGCTTGTGATCGCCATCGCACCCACCGCGACCATTGCTTCCATCGTGGGCTGCTACGAGTGCATTGAGCCGCAGATTTCGAACCTGTTCAAACGCGAGACTTTATCTGGCGAGTTCCTTCAGGTGAACCGCTACCTGATCAACGAACTGAAAGCGCTGAACCTTTGGAATGAGGAGATGCGGATCCGTTTGAAGATGTCAGAAGGCTCCGTTCAAAACATCGAAGACCTGACGGACGAGTTGAAGCTGATCTATCGCACGGTGTGGGAAGTGCCTATGCGCAGCCTGATCGATATGGCAGCGGCACGCAATGCGTACATCGATCAGTCGCAATCCTTGAACCTGTTCAGCGAGTCCCCCAACATTGGACGGCTCTCGTCGATGTACATGTACGCGTGGAAGTGCGGACTGAAAACGACTTATTACCTGCGTTCGCGTCCTGCGACAAAAATCGCGAAGACCACCGTGCAGAAGGCCGCTATGTCCAGCAGCCTGCCGACAGCAGTGGCTCAGTTGCAAGCAGTTGCGGTTCCAGAACCAGAGCAGAAGCCGAGCGATACGTCTGCGGCAATCAGCTGTTCCCTGGAAAATCCAGAGAGCTGCGAGGCTTGCCAGTAATCCCTCATCCGCAGGCCTGCACTCAGCATGGGTGCGGGCTTTTGCGAAGCTAACGATTTGCTTTCACTACACGATCTCAGGAGAACCGCTCATGTCCGCCACGCTTGACCCAGTCACAACCGCATCCTCTGTAGCTGTTCCGGAAACGCTGCTCGACCCCGGCATGTGTCTCACGCTCCGTCCCATGAAGTACCCGGTGTTCTATGACATGTTCCGCGATGGAATCAAGAACACCTGGACGGTGGAGGAAGTTGATTTTGCGACCGACCTGGTGGATTTGCGCTCCAAAATGAGCCCTGCGGAAATCCACACCATCAAGCGACTGGTGGCCTTTTTTGCCACTGGAGATTCGATCGTTTCGAACAACCTGGTTCTAAATCTTTACAAGCACATCAATTCGCCAGAAGCCCGACTGTACCTCTCCCGCCAGCTGTATGAAGAAGCAGTTCACGTGCAG
This sequence comes from Janthinobacterium lividum, assembly GCA_050954525.1. Taxonomy (GTDB): domain Bacteria; phylum Acidobacteriota; class Terriglobia; order Terriglobales; family Acidobacteriaceae; genus Terriglobus. The sequence continues at coordinate 23,649 of JBPBPZ010000367.1, read as the reverse complement.
TTCTACCTGACTCTGCTGGATAACTACGTGCCAGATCATGACGAACGCGCAGAAGCGTTCGCCGCTGTCGAGAACATTCCCTCCATCCAGAAGAAAGCCGAATTCTGCATGAAGTGGATGGATTCCATCCAGGACATGGACACGTTGCAGACGCGCGATCATCGCCGGCAGTTTCTGCTGAACCTGATCTGCTTCGCATCGTCCATTGAAGGCCTGTTCTTCTTTGCGGCTTTTGCGTATGTCTACTTCTTCCGTTCCAAGGGTCTGCTGCACGGCCTGGCATCTGGTACCAACTGGGTGTTCCGCGACGAGAGCTGCCACCTGGAATTCGCCTTTGAAGTCGTGAACACGGTGCGCCAGCAGGAGCCCGACCTGTGGGACGCTGACCTAGAACGGCAGATCGTCGAGATGCTGGAAGAAGCTGTGGATTGCGAAGCGCAATTTGCAGAGGACCTGCTGTCCGGCGGCGTGGCGGGCCTGTCCGTGCGCGACATGCGCGCCTACCTGGGCTATGTGGCTGATTCTCGGCTGCAGCGGCTGGGCATTGCACCGCACTTCAAAACCAAAAACCCGTTCAGCTTTATGGAACTGCAGGACGTGCAGGAACTGACAAACTTCTTTGAACGCCGCGTCTCTGCCTATCAGACCGCGGTCGCCGGAGAAGTGGCTTTTGGAGACGACTTCTAAACAAACCGTGTGTTGATTTATCAGAAGTTTGTGTCATGGAAAGAAGCTGTCCCCCAGGGCAGCTTCTTTCTTTTGTTCACCATCTCAAATTACATGCGAGTGGATGAATCTTTGCCTGCGGCGGACGCAGTAGATGTTGTGGAGCAGAATCAGGTCGAGTCAGCAATCGAAGCCAAGCAGATCGGTGAGCGCATTCGACGCCTGCGCATGCGGCGCTCAATGGGCCTGGTTGAGTTAGGCAAAAAAACGGGCTTGTCCGCCAGCTTTCTATCGCAATTGGAGACCGGACGTGTTGTTCCGACCGTGCGCAACCTCGCGCGCATTGCCCTCACGTTCGGGAAGGATCTTGCCTACTTCTTTCGCGATGAGCAGCCGGTCACATTTCGGATCATGCGGCAGTCGGAACGTGTGCGATTGCAGCGCAGTGCGGGTTCCTCCTCCACATTTCTTTCGGAGAGCATGAGTGCACTGGTTACTGATCAGAGCATGGTTCCCTGCATTGCAGAATTCCGTGGAACCGGCGATGAGGTCATCTTTCGCCCGCGCATTTTCGAAGGTCTGGAGTTTACGTTTGTAACGGAGGGGTGCCTCACGCTGACCTCCGAGAATGAAAAACGATTACTAGAACCTGGGGATGTCGCCTGGATCGATGCGATGCGAAAGCGTCAATATGCTTGCGATGCCGGTGTCCATGCGAAGGCGATTATTATCACGCGGAGTCATCGCGCCTAGTGACTATCGAGCTGCTGTACTGCTTGTTGAGAACAGCTTCTCAACATGATACAAGTAGGCAGGCGCTCTAATGGCCAGGAGCGATGTGCAAGCGTGGAAGCAGGTTTTGCGGTTGGCATAATTCAGGCGGTCGCAGTACTTTCCGCTGTATGGCTTAGTGGACGTCGCAGATGGCTCGAAACGGGTATGCCCTACCTTGTAAGCCTGGCAGTCGGCGTCTTGCTTGGAACCGCGCTGCTCCACATCCTTCCAGAGGCGGTCACAAGCCTGGGCAACCGCCAATCATTATGGCTGACGTTTACCGCCACCATTTTTTTCCTGTTCTGCATTGAGCGCATTTCCTCTGCTCTGCTCGGACAGGAGGCAAGTGGAATAGGTGGCCATCACGTCGACCTACGACACCATGGGGTGCGTCCTTTAAGCCTTGTGGTCGGTGGCGTTTTGCATAGCTTTGTGGACGGGGTGAGTGTTGCAGCAGCGTTCACTGCGGGAAGAAGAGTGGGTTGGGTTACCGCGGCTGCGATCACACTGCACGAAGTGCCGCACCGAATGGGCGATTATGCGCTGCTCACGCACCTCCGTGTAAAGAAGCCTCTTGCGATGCAGTTGATCGTCTGGATGGGGGTAGCAGCTCTTACAGGTGTATTCCTGGTGGCTACCGTCGGGCATGCCTTCGGTGCGGCAGACTGGCTCCTTCCCATCAGTGCCGCCAGCTTTGTCTACATTGCGCTGGTCAGCCTGATGCCGGAGCTCATGGGCGCGCAAGGACTAAGAACGGCTTTACTGCAGCTGACCTGCATGCTGCTAGGCGGCGTCCTGGTGATCCTGCTTCTAAGACTGCCTGTTTCGTAACAAAGCTCGCCAGAATGCCTCTAAAGGCGTGCAAAGCTGCACAAATCATGGGACAATAACAGGGTTGGTCTGTGTCTGGACCCAGCATCAGGAGATTGGTATGGCTAAGGTATGTCCCATCACCGGCAAACGGCCGATGGCAGGAAACAAGGTTTCGCACGCGAACAACAAGACGCGTCGCCGCTGGGAACCAAATCTGCAGTGGAAGCGCATCTGGGTTCCGAGCGAAAAGAAGTTTGTCCGTATGCGCGTTTCCGCGCGCGGCCTGCGGACCATTAACAAGCTGGGCGTCGAGACAGCCCTGCTCCAGGCGAAAGGGTAACCCATGCGTACGATCATCAAGCTAGTTTCCAGCGCCGGTACCGGCCACTTCTACACAACTACCAAGAATCCCAAGACCACCAGCAGCAAGCTGGAATTCAAGAAATATGATCCGGTCGTGCGTAAGCACGTATCGTACCGCGAAGCCAAGATCTAACTCAGCTTCATTTTTCTTAGAGAGGACGGATGCCTGCAGGCGCTCCGTCCTTTCTTTGCGCCTAGGCAGGAGCAATATCCAGGCTATGACCGTTCGGATAGGTTCAAGTCCCTGTCAACTTCTCCGATAGCTCAAGTCATGCCCAACGTATCAGCAATTCACACCGCGTCCAGAGGTCACATGGTTCGGCAGGCCAAATACATCTTTCTTTGCGCTACGTTCAGCAGTGTGGCCTTTTTCGGCTGCAATAAGAACACACAGCCAGCACCTGGCGCAGTGACCGTGTCTCTACCAAATGGCACCATCCAGGTGATCCCGGCAGGTCAGCCCATCCCGGTCGGTGCAACGGTGATCGCGCCAGGAAGCTCTGCGCCTGTAACTGCGCAAACGACCGTGCAGCCTGCAACATCCGCTCCCGATGCACCCGTGGGTCCGAACACAGTCACCAGCAGCAGTCCAGCCACAGGCACGTCCGGTCCTGTGCAGACAGCGCAGGCGTCTCAGGCGGCCACGTCCGCTATTCTGCAGGGACCGGTCAGCGCCCCCGCGCCTTTGATCGTCCCGTCAGGAACACGGGTTACGATCCGGACCACTGAGACCCTCTCGGCCGAGCACGGCGGCGGCGTAGGCGCTCCATTCAGTGGAGTTTTGAATTCGTCTATCTCTGTACGTGGAGTCACCGCGTTCGCACGTGGCACCTTCGTTCGGGGTGAAATCTCGAGCGCCAAAGGACGGGGACACTTCGCCGGTGCCGGCATTCTCGGCATTACGTTGACAAACATCGGCGGCTATCGGGTAGAGAGCAGTGAGTATGTCGCTCGTACCAAAGGCCGGGGCAAGCGAACCGCTGGGTTCATCGGCGGTGGTGCTGGAATCGGTGCACTGATTGGCGGACTTGCTGGTGGTGGTAAAGGCGCCCTGATCGGTGGACTTGCAGGCGGCGGTGCAGGTACAGCCGCTGGCGCCTATACGGGCAGCCGGGACGTAATCATTCCTTCTGAGAGCGCAGTCCGCTTCACGCTTCGTAATTCAATTCGGTTACAAAGATAGCTAAGGAGCATGGATCTCTAGCCGATCCATGCTCCGCACCGCGGGTTAAGGCTGTATGAGGAATAGACCATCACGCATGATCTGTTCCTCGCCTGCTGCATCGCCAAGCCAAATGTTGAAGCCAAGTCCGACGACATCGATGTGCGTGGATGACTTCCACGGTGCGCCTGTGTGGGCCCCGTAGGGATCTCCAAAGGCAATGTGTATGCCGGGAAACTTCTCATCCTGCAGAATGTTCCCGATCACTCGGTCCACTCCGATATTGGTTCCAATAGCGAACTCGCCTACTCGGTCAGAGTTGGCATCTGTGTGCGTGTAGTCCCAAAACTCGCGTTCCAGCTGCTTGTTTTCGCAGGATATCCGCACGATTCGGTTCCCCTCGATCGCGATGGTGAGCGGCGTGTCCCGAAGGATGCCGTAGCGGGCGCACAGAAAATCTCCGACGACACCATCTACGACAAACACACCATTCACTTCACCTGGGGCGGTAAAGCATTCTCCGCCAGGCAGATTACCCCATTTTTCTGTCGAAATGATGCCGGAAGTCTTGAACCAGCGGTACGCCGGATTTAGCTCGGCGTGTATATCAGTGCCTGCAGCGGTCGTGGCCCGAACGTAAGTAGCTTTACGCACCCGATCCAGAACGGCTTGGGATAGTGCATCCACCTGATGGAAGTCAGCACGCATGCCCTGCACCATAATTTCCGGGGTAATGTTCACCATGTGGGCGTGCCGCATCCGCCTGCGGTTGACCACGTCGGTCATCTCCATGCGGCTCCGCAACTCATCGGGCTGCACCTCGACGGCGAAGATGCTGACCTGACTGGTCTCCATGTCCGCAAGTACAGCAGACGGCATCCCCTTGAGTGGCCGAGGCGCAAGCTCTTCCAGCACGAAACCATTCCAAAGACAGCCAATGCGGTCCAGTTCGACGGCGATGGAGGCTGCGACAGCCATGGTTTTCTCGTCCGTGATCAGGGTGATCTTTTCCTCTGTCTGAATGCGGAGGCAGGTGGAGACTGCGTTACGCGCACCCTTTTGAAAGGACGGTGGAAACGGAACGGAAGCAAGGCGCGTGGTCGCGTTGGCGGCAATCATCTTGTTCCTTTGGATGCTGGTGACAAGTTCAGGAAGCCCCTAAATAAAAGAAGAACCCCGGCGATTGCGCGCCGGGGTTCTTCTGCAGGGAATGCGAACGATCAGGCGCGGTAGAGTTCGTGTGGGATGTCGTTGTGGTCCAGATGAGCGGCAAGTGGCTTTGTCGGCTCATTCATCACCTTGTAGAAGGCGGTCTGGAACTTCTTCATCTCGTCGGGTGTACCGACTGTGACACGAACGTAGTTGGGCATGATCGGCCAAACGCGGCCAATCGCTACCTTTTCGCCAAGCATGGCGCGCTGCACTTCAGCTCCAGGCCGCTTTACATCGACCATGAACATGTTCGCCTGTGCTCCGGGAACGAACTTGTAGCCGTTCTTGGAGAGGAAAGCGAGCGTGTCGTCCAGCGTGTCACGGTTAATCTTCTTACGCAGGGGGACCAGCTGCTTGTCGTTGAGGCTGGCTGCTGCTGCGGCAGCAGAGGTAAGCGAGATGCTACCGATCTGCCGGTCGTTCGGCGTGACGGTCTCAAAGCGGGCCAGCAGGTCCGGGCGACCGAAGGCGAACCCAGCGCGAACGCCTGCCATGCCATAGATCTTCGAGAACGTGCGCAGAACGATGACGTCCTTGTCTGCGGTGACAAGATCCAGAACGGAGTCCTGATCCGAGAAGTGGTGATAGGCCTCGTCGACAATCACAACAGAACCAGCAGGCTTGTTGTTAACCAGCCACACGATGTCTTCCTTCGGTGTGATGGTTCCGGTCGGATTGTTCGGGTTCACGATGTAGTACGCACCCGGGTTGGGATGGGCAGCCAGCATGGCCTTTACGTCGTACTTGTAGGTAGTTTTATCCAGCGGGATCATGAAGGTTTTGGCCTTCATGGTGGCAGCTGCGCGGAAGCCCTGCTCGTAGGTCGGATCGCCGAGGATCAACGGCTTGTCAGGACCGATGTTGGAATACAAAGCGAGGTCAAGTGGTCCGCCCGAACCGGGATAGATGCGCACGTAGCCTGGCTTCAACTGGAACTGGTCGCTGATCGCCTTGGTCATGGCCGTGCTGTATTCGCGATCGTAACGACCACCCTTCTTGGCTGCGGTGCCGATTGCTTCAAGGGCACAGGGCGCAGGTCCAAGTGGGTTCTCATTCGAGGAGATGATGACGGTATCCGGCGACATGGGACGACGGCCGCCACCCATGTCATCGCCACCTGCACCCATGCCGCTGCGACGTCCTGCGCCTGCCTGTGCGGGCTGGTTGGCTGCAGATTGCAAGCCAAGTGCCGGCATGGCGGCTACGGCTGCCGAAGCAATACCGGCGGAACGCATGAAGTTACGGCGTGAGAAATACTGCTGGGCGGATGCATAACACTTCAAATCCATGGGACGACTCTCCTCAGAGTGAACTGCGGTAAGCGAATCGGAGGTACACGTCGGCGATCGACGCGGCAAATGCGTTGCTGGAAACCTTTGGTTGAAGCGGGATCGCCCATGCAGGACGGCCGGTTGCATGAGGATTTGTAATCACAATAGCGTGAAAAACAGAAGAACGCAGGAAATAAAGCAACTTTTTTTAAGAAGGCTTGTAAATCGTTCCGTTTGTTTACAGACCCGAGCGCGTTTCAGCGGCCATATAGTCGACCACAGCTTTCAGATCGCCGGTCTCGCGCCACACCTTCAGCTGCCTGTCCGCGCCGCTTCCCTGCTCCATCATGGTGCGGATGTGGTTGATTTCATTGCGTGATCCAAGCTCGTCCACGACATCGTCGACAAAATGCAGGTACTCCTCGATCAGTTCGCGTTCCGGAACTTCTACTTCTTTGCCGAAGTCGATTAGTTTTCCATCCAAACCGTAGCGGACCGCGCGAAACTTGTTCTCCATGAGCAAAGCCCGCGAATACTGCCGAAAATCCACGTTGCTGGAATGTAGTTGATACAGCTTCTTGGCGGTTGCCTGGATCAGCGCGGCAATGGCGACCGACTCTTCTGCCCGCATCGGAATGTCGCAAATGCGAATTTCTACTGTGTTGAAGAATGGGTGCGGACGCACATCCCACCAAAGCTTTTTCGCATTGTCGATGCTGTTGGTTTTAATCAACAGGTTCACGTAATTCTCAAATTCCGAGTAGCTAGCAAAACTATCTGGCAGATTCGTGCGCGGAAAATTCTCAAACACTTTGGCGCGGTAGCTCTTGTAGCCCGTTTCCATACCCTGCCAGAATGGCGAGTTTGTGGAGAGCGCAAGGATGTGCGGCAGGAAATAGCGCAGGGAGTTCATGATCCGGATTGCTGCTTCCCTGTCTTCAATGCCCACATGCACGTGCAGGCCGAAGATGAGATTGGCACGGGCGACCTGTTGCAGATCTTCGACGACCTGCGCATACCGCGGGTCTGGATGAATCTCCTGCGCACGCCAGTCTGCGAACGGGTGAGTCGCGCCCGCAACCAGCATCAATCCGTTTTCCTCGGCAAGGCGAATCATGTTGCGTCGAAGATCAAAGAGGTCCTCGCGCGCCTCTTGAATGTTGTGGCAGATGCGCGTTCCCACTTCAATCACGGACTGGTGCATCTCAGCCTTGACGCGTTCCTCCAGCCGCAGCTTGCCATGCTCAAGCATCTCGGTCGCGACGTGAGAGCGCAGATCGCGCGTCACGGGGTCGACGGTCTGGTATTCCTCTTCAATGCCAAGCGTGAACGTGGGTCGCATAGGGTTCTCCGATGCAGTCTAAGCCCAAGGCTGTGCTTGCTGCATGTTGCTAGTTGCCCACATTACGGTTCAGGCCTTCATACCACCGGCCCGGCCGCGCGAACAGGATTAGCTCGCCGGGGTGGGCGTGCAATGCAACACTGCCGCAGGTGTTCTGTGCAGCCAAGCCCGTGCTTGCAACGGCTGACATGCTATAGCCCTGGGGAGGATCGCCGCGCATGGGTTTGCGGCAATCGGTGTAACCCGTGATGCGCAGCAACACGCGGAGCGGTTCACCTACAGGAGCCGGCATGTTACCGGTGCCGTGCTCATTTGTCGCCAGATCATAGCCAATTCCCGCAGGCTCGTCGTACCACAGCTTTACGTGGGCATTGCGGATGGCTGCACCGTTGCGGCCGTCCACCACGCGGACACGAAAGACAGCCGATTGTGCAGGGCCCGTTAGCGACGCTTGAGCGCCAGGAGCGGGCGGTACAGGTGGCACGGCGATGCCGGCCGGAGCACCGGTTTGCTGCTGTCCTGCCGCTCCGTTAAGGGATAGGAGCAGGACACAAGCGGTGATCGCTTTGTCGATCACCCTCACTTCACCGGCACCGTTTGCCGAACCATGCCGGTTGCTTGCGGGGCTGCAGCCTGGTGCCCAAGCAGGCTCGCCCACCGTAATTCCGGCGGCGTGCCGTCGTTTGCCTGCGCACGCTGCACTGCCATAGTTGCTACGGCCTGCACGATCCATTCGAAGTTGTCCTCGCCGACGGATTTGCGATCCGCGTCCGGAGCTGGATTCATGAAGTCGATTGCATAAGGAATGCCATCTTCCACTGCAAACTCCACCGTATTCAGATCGTATCCAAGGGCTCGGCACAGGGTAAGGGCATCGCGTTCCACGCGCTCGATTAGCTCTGGCGCGTATGTCGGCGGATTCATGACGTACCGTTCAGCGTGCGGACGCGTTGGATCGTACGGCATGATGTGAACTTTCTGCTGATTGACTACATAGCAGCGAAAGTACTCACGGAACTTGACCGCCGCCTGCAGGGTCATGCAGAGGTCGCGCGTCTGGTCATACGCCTGGAAAAACTCCTCTGGACTATGTACGTGGTAGACGTCTTTCCAGCCACCACCGTCGTGCGGCTTTAGAAAGGCCGGGAATCCCACATAGTCAAAAGCTGCCTGCCAGTCGTAGGGGTACTGAAGGTTCCGGAATGAGACGTCATTCGTGTCCGGCGGCATCTGCTTGCTCGGCAGGATCACGGTTTTAGGAACCGCAACGCCCAGTTTTGCAGCCAGTGCGTAGTTAAAGAACTTATCGTCCGCACTCCACCAGAATGGATTGTTGATCACGTCCGTACCCGTGAGCACAGCGTTCTTCAGGTACGCGCGATAGAACGGCACGTCATGCGAGATGCGGTCCACAATGACGGAGTAGCCGCACGAAACGGCTTCCTGTACGGCGCCCACCTGTACGAACTCTGCCGTAATGCCGTCCACGTTCATCGCATTCACCCGGTCCACAAAGGCCTGCGGAAACGTATTTTCGATGCCGAACAGGATCCCTATCTTCTTCATGCGGTACCCCTCTCATCTTGTGGATGCCGTTTCAGTCCCCTGCGTTCGATTCGACGCTCAGAGATAGGTTTGCAACATGCGACGCCACCAGGGCCAGTCGTGCCCGGCATCATCCTGCCAGACATCCAGACGAACGGGAATGCCCTTCTGCTTCATGATGGCCGCGAGCCTCTCATTGTCGTTCCAACACATGTCATGGTGCCCCGTAGCCAGCACGTAGGTGTTGTGTCGCATCTTCCATAGCAGATGGCCCTCTTGCAGGTTTGGCAGGAAATGGGTTGGCAGCGTGTAGTAGCAGTCATTGTCGTAGTGGCCACGCAGGAAACGACCGATGTCGAACGCTCCGCCCATCGACAGCATGGCGCTGATTTCGTCTGGATGACGCAGCGCCATGCTGGCCGCATGGAAGCCGCCGAATGAGCAGCCGATCATGGCTACGGACGGATGGTGGTTGCGCCAGCGTATGTGCGGCAGCAGTTCCTGCATGATGTAGCGTTCGTACTGCAGGTGCCTGGCGATGCGCCAACTGCCCTCGACCCCGGTCGCGTACCAGCTTTCGCTGTCGACCGAATCGACGCAGAACAACTGGAGCTCTCCTCGGTCAATCTTGTGCTTTACCGCGGCGACCATGCCATTATCTTCGAACTCGAAGAAGCGGCCACATGAGGTCGGGAACACGATTACAGGTAGACCGCCGTGACCGAAGACCAGGCGTTCCATTTGCCGGCCAAGAGCTTCCGAGTGGTCGACGTGATATTCGCGATGCATGCCGTGGCTCCTTCGACAGGACCTGCTCTGCTAACCTTCCAGAATCGTCGCACAGAGATCGTCGCATGGAAGCTGAAACCCTACAATCCGTCGACGCAGGCGGCACGTCTACTCCGTGGGTCGCGATTGCCGCTGCGCAGGGGCGGTACCTTCGTATCGAGGGCTGGTTGTCGCGGTTTCTACCGTCTGCTCGCGACCTGTTCCTCTATCTGCCGGAGGCTTACTTCGCCCAGCCGGAGCGGAGTTTTCCCCTGCTGCTGATGCACGACGGACAAAATCTGTTTGACGGCAGCCTGTCCTACGTGGAAGGTTCCACCTGGCGGGTCGGCAGCACGGCGGATGAGGAAATCGCGGCTGGCAGGATCGCACCAGTGATCATCGTCGGTGTCGGAAATGCGGGCACCGAACGCCTGGCCGAGTACACGCCGACCCCCGACGCAAGGTTGGGCGGAGGCAAGGGCCGGCTCTACGCCCGCATGCTGGTGGAAGAGATCATTCCCTTGTTTGTCGAAAGGTACCGTGTCCTTCCTGGCCCGGAGCACACAGGTATCGCAGGATCATCACTCGGTGGGTTGATCTCGCTTGCGATTGCCATTCGCTACCCTAAGCAATTTGGGCAGGTGGGTGCAGTTTCGCCCTCGCTCTGGTGGGACGACCGGGCCATTCTGAAAGACGTACGGTCTCTGGAAGAACGTCTTCCGCTAAGGATCTGGCTCGACATGGGGACGGGCGAGGGCTTACGACACGTCCACGATACCGATTTGCTGGCACATCTGCTGCGAGGCAAAGGGTGGCAGGACGGTGTAGACCTGAGCTACCGGCTGTATCCTGATGCAGTTCACAACGAAGTTGCATGGGCAGGGCGCATGAAGGATTTGCTCCGATTTCTCTTCCCCGCACCCTGAATACGCGATAGCCATTGCGAAAATGCCCGCATTAGCACACAATAGATGGGTTGGAAGAGCTGCGAACTGGCATGCCTGCAAGATGATGGAAGGTCGATTTCTGGCCGTCTGTCCTGAATACGGCGCAATCCGTGGGCAACCAAGACATCGATTTGAGTGAGGAAGCAAGCAAGTGGTCATGATTCGTTTGGCGCGTGTTGGAGCGCGTAAGCAGCCGTACTACCGCATCGTTGTGATTGAGAAGGATCGTGCACGCAACGGGCGTTCTATCGAGGTCGTAGGTACCTACAATCCCCGGACCGAACCAAAGACCATCTCGCTCAAGCGCGATCGTATCGACTACTGGACGGGCGTAGGCGCTCAGATGTCTGAGATCGTCGCCAAGCTGGTCAAGAACACGCCTGCTGTCACGGAAGACGCAGTAGCAGCGTAACTTTCACGCCAAACCGAACGTTCGAAAAGCTGTGCTGCTCTTGTACTTACATTGCGGTGCAGCTTTTTGCATGTTCCATCCTGTATCGGGCAGATGTTACTGCTCTCACAGGACCACAGGGGTAGTGTTGGCTTGCACTCAGACCGCCGGATCGTATAGGTAAGTGAATGACAGAGCATCACGGTTCGGCAGCTTCCTCAACACAGCAGCTATGCGATCTGGTCACTGGCCTGGCGCGCTTGCTGGCTGATGAGCCAGCGCAGGTGCGCGTGGAGCCAGAGACGATTGACGACAGCCTTGTCCTTAGGCTCTCGGTGTCCGAACCCGATCTCGCCAAGCTGATCGGCAAACAGGGACGAACGGCTCGATCCTTCCGCACGGTCGTGGGCGCGGCCTCGAATCAGCTGGAGACGCGTTGCTCCGTGGATATCCAGGCGGAAGCGTAGGAAGATTGCAGGCAGCCGTGCAGGAATGGATGACGCTAGCCAGGATTGTCAGGCCACAGGGCCGCAGAGGAGAGGTACTGGCAGACCTTTTCACTGACTTTCCGGACCTCTTTCGGTCCGTGAAAGGTTTGCAATTGAAGCCACCTACTGGTGAGCGCCTCGATGTTGCAGTTGAGGACTTATGGCTGCCAACAGGCCGCAGTGCCGGTCGCATCGTTCTGAAGCTCGCGGGCTGTGAGTCGATTTCAGAAGCCGAGCTGTTCACCGGCTTTGAGGTACAAATGCCGGCAGAGCAAAGGCTTGGACTGGACGATAGTACCTACTACGTAAGTGATCTGGTCGGCTGCGAAATCACTAGCGATGACACGGTGCTTGGCCAGGTGGAAGACATCCACTTCCCGGTTGATTCGCAGGGTCATCGGCTGGCGGACTCGGCTCCACTTTTTGTAGTGACGCATCCCACCGGGGAGTTGTTGATCCCGTTCGCGAACGCATACGTGCAAAGCATCGACGTTGCGGCGAAACAGATCCGGATGAGCCTGCCGACCGGCCTCGTGGATCTGAATGGCTAGCTGACGTGGATGATGTTCAGCCAGATCTCAAAGAGCACGCGACGGAGCAAAGCAGCCGTGGCCCGGCAGGCGCTCTCCGCATCGACATCGTTACGATCTTTCCTGAGTTCTTTGAGAGCACGCTGCGGTATGGCGTGGTTTCTCGTGCTCTGAAGCACGGCCTGGCCAGTCTTTCCACGACCGATTTACGCAGCTTCACGCATGACCGGCACCGCACGGTGGACGATCGCCCCTTTGGGGGCGGTGAGGGCATGGTGCTGAAGCCCGAACCAATTACCGCTGCGGTGGAGTCGCTAGGCCTTGCGCCCAAGCTGACTCGCGATCCCGCACGGGAGACGGTGGTGCTCCTCTCTGCCCAGGGCGAGCCCTTCACGCAGGCAGTAGCGCAGCAGCTGGCAAGTCTTGACCATATTGTGCTGCTCTGCGGACGGTACGAAGGCGTGGATGAGCGGGTGAATGAACTGCTGTGTGACCGGGAGATCTCAATCGGTGACTATGTGCTCTCTGGTGGTGAACTCGCGGCGGCAGTCATCGTCGATGCTGTAGTTAGGTTGCTGCCAGGGGTGTTGGGCAATGCTGACTCTGCCCACTATGAAAGCTTTGGCGCGTCGCACGAGGCTCCCCGAGGAGCGACTGCCCCACCAGCAGCAACTTCCGCTGCGGGCGGTTTGCTCGATTACCCCCACTACACTCGGCCTGCCCTGTTCCGTGGAGTACCGGTTCCTGACGTGCTTGCCGGTGGTGACCATCTGGCAATCCGTCGCTGGCGGCGTCAACAGGCACTTCGCAAAACGTTGCTGAATAGGCCGGACTTGCTGATGAATGCGGAACTCAGTCTCGACGACCAGAGGTTCCTCGCTTCTCTTCAGCAGCAGTTAGATAGGTCAATCGAGTGAAGCCTGCCTGATTTGGGCGTCCATGAGGTAAGCCTGGGTAAACTTCTGTGCAAATTGCTGCATTTACGCTACACTGAATAGCGACTCTAAGTAAGGAAATCAGCACCATGTCGATTCATCCCATCATGCAGAAGCTCGCTGCAAAGCTCGAGCGCACCGACCTTCCGACGTTTGCTCCAGGCGACACTGTTCGCGTGCAGGTTAAGATCAAGGAAGGCGAGAAAGAACGTCTTCAGGCATTTGAGGGCATGTGCATTGCTCGCAAGAACGGCCCGCAGGGCAGCTTCACTGTGCGCAAGATGAGCTTCGGCCAGGGTGTCGAGCGCATCTTCCCCTTCAACTCGAAGGTTGTCGACAAGGTGGAGAAAGTCCGCTCGTATGAAGTCCGTCGCTCCAAGCTGTTCTATCTGCGCGGTCTGCGCGGCAAGGCTGCTCGTCTGCGTGAAGTAGCGCGCACGGCATAAGTCTCACGAGACCAAAGAGAGCGCCGGTTTATGCCGGCGCTTTTTTGCATACCGCATCTGTAGGATTGCCCCACTGACATCTCGTTTACAGTCCCACGCCATGCCAAAGCAGCCTGCACTTCGCCGGAAGAACCAGATGATTCCAGACGGCTGGACGAAGCAGCAGATGCTGAGCCAACTGATCTGCTCTGATGCCCCGGAGCAAGCCTTGCGGTATCACGGGTTTGCGTGCATTGCAGGTGTGGATGAGGTTGGTCGTGGTGCTCTGTTCGGTCCGGTTGTCGCTGCCGCAGTAGTCCTTCCACTGCGAACGACGCGCCTGCAAAAGCTCGGATTGCGCGATTCAAAGCAGCTCACCCGTGAAGAGCGGGAGTCGCTGGACCGAGAGATCCGAAAATGCGCCGTCGCTGTCGGAATAGGTGAAGTCGACTCGGAGACAATCGACCGCATCAACATCTACCAGGCTTCGCGGCTGGCGATGTGCCTGGCGGTTGATTCGCTTCCCTGCACTCCCGACCACCTCTTGATTGACGCCATGCGGCTAGATCATGCCTGCGCACAAACAAAGCTTATCTATGGAGATTCGCTGTCCGTCTCGATCGCAGCGGCTTCGGTCATAGCGAAAGTGCATCGCGACGCACAGTTACGTGCATGGGACCAGGAACACCCGCAGTACGGTTTAGCTTCGCACAAAGGCTATGCCACACCGGAACACCGGCGAGCCCTGGAACAGCACGGACCCACCCCCCTGCATCGAAGATCATTCGCACCGGTGGCGAAATGCTACGGTGACGAAGCTTTCGAGCACTCTTTGCTTACAACAGACCTGCTTTTTGATGAAACCGAGTTGCAGGAGGAAATGGAACCTTGTCCAAACGATTGATGTGCGTTGTCGCTCACCCAGATGATGAGTGCTTTGCCTTTGGCGGGGCCCTTCTGCTCGCAAAGCAAGCCGGTTTCGAGACCAGCGTGATCTGCATGACCGACGGGCAAGCGGCGACCAATCGTGGCGTTTCGTCCAGCGGTGAAGATCTGGGGCGGATACGACGCGACGAATTCGTTCGCAGTTGCGACATTCTTGGCGTGTCAACCCATGAGTTGCTGGACTACCAGGATGGTCGGCTCGAGTTTGCCGAGGTCAACGGCGCCGTGCGCAAGCTGGTCGAACGCATCCGAACGTGGAAGCCGGATATCGTTCTGACATTTGGTGCTGACGGTTCTTTGAACGTGCACCCCGATCACAGCATGGTCAGCTGCTTCACAACACTTGCATTTCACTGGTCGGCACGTGCGAAACGCTTTCCTGATCTTGGTCTGGACACGTTCGCGCCAAAGCGGCTTTACCACCAAAGCACAGAGTTCACCATGCCGGACCGTGAACCGCTGCTGCCCACGCCGTGGACGGTCGTGCTGGATATCTCTGCCGTGAAAGATACGAAAGAAGCAGCGTTCCGCGAGCACACCTCCCAGTTGCCCGTTCTCGCCAAGGTTCAGCCGTTCTGGGACAGGTACGGCAGCAAGGAACATTACACCTTGGCGGCAGCTTCGCTGCCGCAACCCGCAGCGTTGACCAGCAGCATGTTTGAGGGGCTAGAGGACTAGGCGTTAGCAGTGACCTTCGCAGGCTTCTTTTTCGACAGCAGCCGGTATGCAGGACGCGCCAGCAGCAACGCCGCAAGGATTACTGTGTCTCGCAGCGGAGCCATGACACCCTTCTTCACCAGCCACCAGTAGTGCACCACGGCAAGAGCAGCAGCCACGTAGACAGAGCGGTGAACCAGTTGCCAAGGCTTCCCTCCCATCCTGCGCATCACCCATTGGGGAGACGTAAGTGCAAGGACGAAAAGAAGCAGGTATGACACCAGCCCGACTTGTATAAAGCGGCGCTTCTTTACGTCTTCGACCATGGTCGGCCAGACTGCCAGCCATTGGGTTTTGATCGACGCGAAATCGTGCGCCCGCAGGCTGGCGATTGCTCCAGACAGGTCGAAGCCCGAAAACAGGAAGACATACGTCAGCAGGTGCAATGTTGCGTAGAAGAATGCAAACAGCCCCAACATGCGGCGAAGTCGCACCAGCCATGCAAGCCGCGGCGACAGTCGGCGCACCGGTGTGACTGCCAGGGACACCAGTAAAACGTAAATCGCCCAGTTCCCCGTGAAGTGCGTAATCCACTGCACGGGATCCGCGCCAAGATCGCTCGTGCGGACGTGCTGCACCAAGACGAGGAAGGGTGTCAGCGCCACCACGAAAACCAATGGCTTCAGGATTTTGATGGAGCGATTTGTCATAGTCACAACGGCCTGCCACTAGCAGGCTCAAGCCAATCAGTAGTACCGGTTCAAGTCCATGCCGGCGTACATGCCTGCGACTTCGTTGGCATAGCCGTTGAAGGGCAGCGTTGCCACAGTACGTGGGAACGTGCTGCCATCAATGCGGCGTTCATGCGCCTGGCTCCAGCGGGGATGGTCGTGCGCCGGGTTCACGTTTGCGTAAAAGCCATACTCCTGTGCCGACATTTCATTCCACGTGGTGGTTGGCTGCTGATCCGTGAACTTGATACGTACGATCGACTTTGCGGATTTGAAACCGTACTTCCAGGGAATAATCACGCGCACCGGCGCTCCCTGCTGGTTTTCAAGTGTCTGCCCGTACGCTCCGAACGTAAGCAGGGTGAGAGGGTTCATGGCCTCATCCATACGCAGACCTTCCGTGTAGGGCCAGTCGAAGCCGCCCGGCAGATCCATCTGCTTGTGGTCTGCCAGGGAGTAGAACTGGACATACTTCGCGTTCGGTTTGGGATCGGCGAACTTGATTAACTCGCTCAAGGAGTACCCCACCCAAGGGATGACCATACTCCAGGCTTCCACGCACCGAAAGCGGTAGGTACGGTCTTCCAGCGGCTTGTAGCGCATCAACGTATCGACGTCGATGGTCTGCGGCTTGTTGACCAAGCCTTCAATCTTGACCGTCCACGGACGAGTGTGGAGTTTGCCCGCGTTTGCCTTGGGATCTGCTTTGTCTGTGCCGAACTCGTAGAAGTTGTTGTAGCTGGTCGCCTTGCCCTGCGGAGTCACCGGATCGCTCACCGCGGGAGCCTTACCTGGTACCGTGGGCAACTTGGTGGCCGCCAGCACCGAAGGCGTATACAGCGGCGGCATCTTCTTGTGCCACTCGTAAGCCAGGCCCGCAGCGGCAAGGCCACCGAAGATGACGTTGCGACGGTTTAGGAACTTTTCGCGCGGCGTAATTTCTGAGGATTTGAATTCCGGGGCTTTACCAATCAACATTGTCATTCCTCATCGTGCGCAGGCCGCGCTTAAGTATAGGACGTACCCATGGGTCTGAACGGTTTGCGTTGCGACCCGCATTGCGAAAGACTGAGAACGACAGAAGCTGAAAGGGAACAAACCGCATGAGCATGACCGCAGCACGAGAGGCAGTTCTGCTGCAAACAGCAGACACGTTACTGACAGCGCGGCGCACGCACACACCCATTGCAGATCTGCCCCCAGAGCTGGCGCCAGCCGACGAAGCAGAGGCTTTCGCAGTGCAGGATATGGTAGCGCAGGCTTACGGTGCCATCGGCGGCTGGAAGATCGGCGCGGCAGGGGCTGAGGGTGTCCCCTTCTTTGCCCCCATGCCGGCAGGCTGGATGGGCGAGAACGGTTCGCTATTTCGTGGCCTGAACCACCGGCTGTTCGGAGTCGAAGCGGAGATCGCGTTTCAGATTGGGCAGAACTTGCCTCCCCAAACCACGCCGTACACCCGGGACGAAGTGATCTCGGCAATTGGCAGTTGTCACCCCGCCATTGAGATCCTGGAGTCGGCCTTTGTCGATCCGCAAGCAGTCCCCCGGGCGAACATGCTGGCAGACCTGCAGATGCACGGTGGCTTTGTTGCGGGACCGCCCGTTCCACAGTGGAAGGACATTGACTGGGCAGATGAGAAGGTAACCCTCACCATTGACGGTGCGGTGCGGGTTGAAAACAGGGGTTCCTCGCCGGCTGGACCTGACCTGGTGCGGTTACTCGTCTACCTGGCGAACGAGGGCTCCAGGCGGACCGGCGGGCTGAAGCGGGGCGATTGGATCACCACCGGCAGTTGGACCGGCGCAAGCTGGGCCGCGCCAGGTGCAGAGGCTGTTGCCCACTTTGGCCGCGCCGGCCGCGCTACGTTGTTGTTCGCTTCTGACAAGCTATAGGCGGCAGACGACCGAAGCCATTCATAGCAAGCGGTTACTTGCCCTGTTTACGAGTTGGTAACGCATTGACATGGCACACTTTGCACGTACATCCTCGACTTGCTGCTGCGGAATCACAGTGACACACAGGAGTTTGTCGCATGGCTCGTCCTTACTGGTCCGGCACCATCCAGATTTCGCTGGTTTCGTTCGCGGTTAAGTTCTTCGTTGCGACCGAGGCCAAGACCCAGATTCGCTTCCACCAGATCAGCCGGTCCACGGGTGAACGCGTCCGGCACCAGAAAGTTCTGGAATCTGCCGTGGACGCGGGTGGTGAGGGTCAGCAGGACGACGAAGCTCCTGCGCCTTCGGCCGTTGGCAAGGACGACATCATCAAAGGCTACGAGTACGCCAAGGGCCAGTACGTTCAGATCGAACCCAGTGAAATAGCGAATCTGCGGGTGCCTTCAAAGCACTCCATAGCCATCGAGCAGTTCGTCGATGAGAAAGAGATCGATCCGGCCTACTTCGAGAAACCCTATTTTGTAGCTCCAGACGGCGATGCACAGGCGGAAGCATTTGCCGTGGTTCGAAGGGCCATGCAGCAGGCGGGTAAGGTCGGCATTGGCAAGATCGCCTTTGCCGGGCGAGAGCATGTCGTCGCACTGATGGCAAACAAGGATGACAACCTGCCAGGGTTGATGGCGTACACCATGCGCTACCAGGAAGAGCTACGTGCGCCTGCAGAGTATTTCGCGAGCATTCCCAAGGTAGAGATTGAAGAGGACCAGCTCGATCTTGCCGAACAGTTGATCAAGAAGAAGACCGCTACCTTCGATCCAAAGCGATACAAGGATGGCTATGAGATCGCCCTGCGTGAATTAGTCGACGCCAAGGTGAACAATCAGCCCATCCCGCAGGATGAGCCTGCGCCCAAGCGGGCCAAGGTCATCAATCTGATGGACGCGCTCCGCAGCAGTCTGCAAACCCGGGCTGCAGCTGAGGACGCGGAGGAGCAGGCACCTCCTGCACCCGCAAAGAAGGTTGCAGAAGACGCCGAAACAGCGGCAGAAGCGGAAAAGCCTGGACCGACTCTGGTGAAGGCGTCCAAGAAGTCGCCTTCCACCGCCAAACCAGCTGCTTCAAAGGCGCCCACTGGACGTCGCAAATCGGCTTAGAGGTCTCCCTTGGCTCAGAAAGGTAAACCTGCAGCGCCGCATACCGACCCGCCAGGGCCGCCGCAGTCAGCCGGTGACGCGGTAGATGAACAGCTTGCCCGCTATCGCTCGATGCGGGACTTCGCGATCACGCAAGAACCGAGCGGAGGGTCGATTGCTCAAGCCGACGGCTTGCCCTTTGTGATTCAGAAGCACTCTGCCACTCGCCTGCACTATGATTTTCGCCTGGGCTGGAATGGTGTGCTGAAAAGCTGGGCTGTCGCCAAAGGCCCGAGCTATGACGTCCACGACAAACGGCTGGCGGTGCAGGTCGAAGACCACCCCATAGAGTACGGCGGCTTTGAAGGGATCATCCCCCGTGGGCAGTATGGTGGCGGCACCGTTATGGTGTGGGACCAGGGTACGTGGGAGCCGCACACGGACGTGGATGAGGGTCTGCGCAAAGGCACGCTAAAGTTTGCACTGCATGGCACCAAGCTGCACGGCAGTTGGACGCTGGTGCGCATGGGCGGCAAAGCCGCGCACGAGGGAAAGCCAAACTGGCTTTTGATCAAGGAGCATGACGAGTTCGAGCGTCCGACGGGTGCTCCCTGCATCACGGAAGAAGCGCCGCTTTCTGCCGTTACCGGCCGCTCTCTGGAACAGATTGCCACGGCCAGCACGCACGTCTGGAACTCCAAGGAGACAGCTGGCGAAGGACAGGCGTGGTATCGGCAGCGGGCGCGTGACGCCGATGGAGCCGCGGTCAGCAAGTCAGGCGCAGCACCTGCAACCGCTGCTGCCAATCAGGGCGGAGATAGCCGCCTCACCAACTCGCCAACCACAACCAAGCCGCGCAAAGCCACCGCCGCAGTCACCAAGCAGGAGCCTGCGATCGAAGGCAACAGGCAGGCAGGAGCCAAGCTATCGCTCGACAAGCTGCCGAAGGAAGCAATGCCAGACTTCCTGAAGCCGCAGCTAGCTGATGAGGCAGAAGCTCCTCCGACCGGCAAGGAGTGGGTACACGAGCTGAAGCTGGATGGGTACCGCGTGCAGGCCCATAAACGTGGCGGCAAGGTTTCGCTCTACACCCGGACCGGGCTCGACTGGACGCACCGTATGCAGCCCATTGCCCTTGCGCTTCAACGATTGAACGTGCGGGACGCTATCGTGGACGGCGAAGTGACCGTGCTGGATGCGCAGGGGTTATCCAGCTTTGCGCGCCTGCAGGCTTCGTTCGAGAAGAATGAAAAGCATCCTCTAACGTTCTTCGCCTTCGATTTGCTGCATGCCAACGGCCACAACACGCGAGACCTGCCATTGCACGCGCGCAAAGCGCTGCTGCGCGACGTGATGGGCGATGACACGGATGACGTCCGCCTGAGCGAGGACCTTGCGGGAGACGGCGCCGAAATTTTCTCCGCTGCCTGCAAGCTGCACGCCGAAGGCATTATTTCCAAACGAACCGATGCACCCTACAACGCCGGACGGAGCAAGCGCTGGTTGAAGTCGAAGTGCCTGTACGAGCAGGAGTTTGTCGTGGGCGGCTGGGTGGACCTGTCCAACGGATCGCGAGGCGTCGGTTCACTCCTGCTGGGCTACCACGACGATGCAGGCAAGCTGATCTACGCCGGACGTACTGGCACGGGCTTTACGCAAAAGATCCACGGGATGCTTCGCGACAAGCTGGACGTCCTTGTCCAGAAGACCTCCCCCTTTCCCGTCATCAGCGCCGAAGGTCGGCGGGGCGCACACTGGGTGAAGCCGGAACTTGTCGTGCAGGTCCGATTCGCCACATGGACCGGCGAACAGCAGGTGCGGCAGGCAGCCTATCAAGGCTTACGCGAAGACAAGGCTGCCAGTGAAGTGCGGCGTGAGCAGGGGCCACCCAAGGCCAAGTACAAGCCAAAAGAAGCAACTCCAGAACCAGATGTGCAGCCGACCGAGGCTAAACCGCCCGTCATGACGACCAAGCCCGGGAGACCGAAAGCAACAAAGTCTGCTGGGGAGCCAACCACTACAGCTTTACTGCCGATGCCGGCCATTCGGCTAACCCATCCGGACAAGGTCGTGGATACAGAGAGCAGGCTGACCAAGCTGCAGCTGGCGGAGTACCTTTGGGCGGTTTCCGCAGAGATGCTGCCGCATATCGCAGACCGGCCGCTTAGCTTGGTGCGCTGCCCGGAAGGGAGCGGCAGCCCCTGTTTTTATCAGAAGCACGTCAATCACCTGCTGCCCGAGGGCGTCGGCTCAGTGATGGTCAGCGACAAAAAGGGTGGCACGCCAGAGCCGTACATCACCCTGAACAACGCTGACGCGCTGGCCGGGCTGGCGCAGATGTCTGTGCTTGAGATACACCCGTGGGGATCCCGCAATGAACATCTCGAGCAGCCAGACCGCATTGTGATCGATTTGGATCCGGATGAAAGCTTGCCTTGGGCCATCGTGGCGGAAGCTGCAGTGGAAGTACAGAGCGTCCTGGAAGCGATGGGACTGCAGAGCTTTGTGAAGACAACCGGCGGCAAAGGTTTGCACGTTGCATTCCCCATTGCACCGGAGCAGGACTTCAGCGTGATGAAGGCGTGGGCGCACGGTCTGGTGCAGGCCATGGAGCATGCGCGTCCGCAGCTATACCTGACGAAGATGACCAAGGCCGCACGCACTGGCAGGATCTATCTCGACTACCTGCGGAACGAGCGCGGCGCAACGGCGGTTGCTCCGTATAGCATGCGTGCACGATCAGGAGCGCCCGTCAGCATCCCGCTGGAGTGGGACGAATTGTCCACGATGAAAGAACGTCCGCACTTCTCCATCGCAAACTTTCAGGACTGGCAGGACAGGCTTTCAAGCGACCCGTGGGCGAACATGCTGACGCTGAAGCAGAGCTTGTCCCCAGAAACTGTGGAGCGCTTCGCTGGCCGGCAGTCGAAGCGCTCCTGATTGCACGCGTTACTTCTCCACGCCAAAGCTGAACACGGTAGCAGTGTGCAGGGTCTCGCCCGGCTTCAGCAATGTTGTCGGGAATGTGGGATGGTTTGGTGAATCGGGATAGTGTTGTGTCTCAAGGCAGAAAGCGCCTCGCTTGTTATATGGCTTGCCGCCGATGCCGGTGATCTTCCCATCCACCAGGAAGTTTCCGGTGTAGAACTGCACCCCGGGCTGCGTGGTGGAAACGGTCAGGGTGCGGCCTGAAGAAGGGTCTGTCACCTTGGCTGCCTGCTTTATCGTGCCGTTTGCACCGTTCAGCACCCAGTTGTGGTCGTAGCCCCCGGCCGTCTTCAGCTGCTCGTTGCCCGAGTCAATGCGTTCGCCAATGCTGTGCGCGGTGCGGAAATCGAAGGGCGTCCCGGCGACGGAGGGTAAGTCGCCCGTCGGGATTTGAACGCTGTCCACCGGCGTATAGCGATCTGCGTTCAACGTGACGGTATGCTGCAGGATCGAACCGCTTCCCTCACCCGCAAGGTTGAAGTAGCTGTGGTTGGTCAGGTTCGTAACAGTTGGCTTATCTGTTGTGGCGCTGTATTCGAGCCGCAGATCGTGTCCGTGCAGCGTGTATCGGACGTGGGCTGTCAGGGTGCCAGGATAACCCTGGTCTCCGTCCGGCGAGATCAGCGTCATTTCCACGCCGTCCGCGATCGTCTTTGCTGTCCAAACCAGCTTGTCGAAACCAAGCAGGCCACCATGCAGCGATTGCCCATTGTTGTTCACGGGTACCTGGTAGCTATGGCCGTTGATACTGAACTGACCCTTAGCGATTCGGTTGCCGTAGCGTCCAACGACCGCCCCGAAGTAGGGGTTGTCAGATTCATAGCCGGCAATGTCGGCGAAACCGAGCACCACGTCAGCGCGCTTGCCCTGTTTGTCGGGAGCCATGATGCTTTGGATACGTGCGCCGTAGGTGATGACCTTCACTTCGAGGTCGGCGTCCTTCAGGGTGTAAATCTCGACAGCCTTGCCATCTTTGGTCGTGCCAAATGAAGCTTTTGTCACCTGCGCCTGCATACCCAAACCAACCAATCCCAACGCCAGAAGCGCCAATGCTCTCATTGTCTGTGTGTCCTGTGCCCTTCGTTTCCGCGGCGACTTGAGTATACCCATAGAGGTGTACAGCGCACGACGCAGCGTTTTGGCAGAAGGCAGTCAGTCTTTACTGATAAAAACGGACACTGAGCGTAAGTTCCGCACCCTTGAGGCTTGCAGGAAGTGGCCTATACGAATTGTCCTTCGTCGCTTCCCAGGCAATCTTGGCCCATGCTTCGTCTAGTGAAGCGCCCCCTTGTCGAAGTGAAACGATTCGCCCATCCTCAGCCAACGTAAGTTCGAGTATCGCCACCCGGTGTTGCGCCGGGTCTGCTTGAAGCATCTTCGCCCTTGTCTCCCAGTTCTTCTGCAGTTGGGCGGACAGGTCGGCGACGTAGGTGCCAAGATCTGCTGGTTTCTGGTCGTCCACAAGCTCCACGCGGACTGAGACGGCAGGGCGTACGGGAAAGGCGTGGCCGGGCAACGCGGAAGCAAGGAGGGACAAAATACCAACAATCAGTCGAGCCACCGTTGTCATGGCACACATAGTACGCCAGCAACCGGCACGCGTTCACCATCTGCCGCACAAAGCCGGTATAATCGAGTCAGTTCTTTACAGTGCTACGTGCACCTGTG
>JBPBPZ010000373.1:0-33271 GCA_050954525.1 Janthinobacterium lividum | reverse complement strand
TACTTTGCTGCCGGAATGCGGACGAAAACCTCTGAACCGTACTGCCGAACTTCGTACGTCTGGATGACGGGATCGCCGGGATGCACGGGCTGGCCGTCTACGAGGCTCCATTGCCAGCCATGCAACGGGCAAACTACATTGCACTCCGAAAGGTGGCCCCCGGCGAGTTCTGCACGCGCGTGCGGACAGGCATTGTCTACCGCGTAGGGCACGCCTTCGAGTACGCCTACGCACAGCGCGATCTGCCCGGAGGCAGCTTGTCCTGCAAAGGCCTTCAACTCACCTTCACGCGGCAGTTGGTCTGCATTGCACAACTTCCGTATCACCGGTTCAGCAGCCCTCAGGGTCTATGGTAAGTCCCCGTTTGCGTGGTGTTCCTTGACAGGTAGGGGACTGGCTGGCTACGGTAGCGCAGCGTCACCGGCGGCACGTACTTGCTGGAAGAGGATCCATGCCCTACAAAATGACCACTTCCGAGACGACCCGGGCAATCCTTACCGATGTGCAGTTCTGGATTCCGGCAGCTGTGCTGATCGGCGGCATCGTCCTGCTCGTGGTTTTGCACTGATGCATTCAGCCTGGGCCATAAAGGAAGCGCGATGAACGAACCGGTGGGAACGCCGAAGACCGGCCAGGCTGGCTTGTCGCTGCATGGCATGGGCGTCATCTGCGGGCTGGCGGCGGGCGTATGGCTTGGAGCGGCAGAAGCGCCAACCAAGCTAGTGAACGCCGGGTTTTCGCCTTTTGCCATTTCGCTGTGCATGGTTGCCGGGGTGTTTACCGCGCGCTGGACGTTTCCCACGCTGCTCAAGGGCACGTCGTACGTGTTTGCCGATCTGCGGGCGAAAAAGCACCTCATCGTTTGGGCAATCCTGGCGGGTGGCCTGTGGGCCGTGGCCAATACGCTGACAGTATTTGCGATTCGCGATGTAGGGTTGGCGACCGCATTTCCGCTGTGGAACACCAATTCGCTGATCGGCCTGCTGTGGGGCCGCGTTCTGTTCCGCGAACTGCAGGGTGCGGGCACTAAAAATACAGTCAAGGTGGTGCTAGGCGCTGTTCTGATTGTGATTTCCGCCATCATGCTGGGCTTCAGCACCATTCACGGCGGCAGCACAACCGCGCCGCATGCCGTACGCGGCCTGATTGCAGCCGCAGGTGCCAGCCTGATGTGGGGCACCATGTACGTGCCCTACCGCAAGGCGTATCTCAGCGGCATGAACCCGCTTTCATTCGTCACGGCGTTTACTGTGGGCGAGTTGCTGACGATGTTTGCGTTGACTTGGACGCTGGACGGCGGCGCGCATTCTTCGGTGTTTCAACTGGCGCACAGCCAGCACCTGCTGTTCTGGCTATTTTTGGGCGGCTTCGTTTGGGTCATCGGCGACCTGTTTCAGCAGTTTGCAGCAAAATATCTGGGCATTGGCCGCGGCATTCCACTCTCAAACACCAACCAACTATGGGGTCTGGCATGGGGCGCGCTGGTGTTTGGCGAACTTGCAACCGCGGACAAGAGTCACCGAATGCTGGTGGTTGCAGGATCGATCCTGATGATCCTTGGAGCGCTTGCCATTAGCACAGCCGTGGCGTCGGCCCGCGAGCACCTGTCGAACAACGCCGCGCTGGAACGCGAGTGCAATCGGTATGGCTTGGACTACCTGCAGGTGCTGGCGGCCCAAAGCGGCGACGAGTTTGGCAGCCGCAACGAGAAGCGCCGTTGGTGGGACGTGGCGATTGTTCTAGCCGCTACGGGCGTCTTCGTCTGGCTGGGCGTTCATGCCGTGGTGCCGCCCATCGCCATGAATCTTCGTTGGCTTTCCGCGCTAGCGGTGGTGCTGGTAGTCGCACTGGTAGGCGCGGGATGGGCGCTTTGGAAGAACACACGCTTCAGCTAAGCGTTCGAATGCCTGCACGAAGCAGCGCATCCAACGACGCATGAAGATTCTTACAGCAGCGGAGATGGCTGCGGCAGATCATGCAACAGCAACCCGCTTCGGCGTGCCTTTTGGCGAACTGATGGAGAGAGCGGGCACGTCTGTAGCCCGGTTCGTCCTGTCGAACTATCCAAAAGCCCAGCGAGTGATCGCGTTGTGTGGCACTGGCAACAACGGCGGAGACGGCTTTGTTGCGGCCCGCGTGCTGGCATCAGCCGGCGTGCAGGTCTCGGTCTTTTTGCTGGGCGATAAAGCGAAGCTGCAGGGCGCGGCCGCGGACGCGTTTGGCGTGCTGGATAGAACAGTGATCGCAATCGCAACGGTGCCCTCCGGTGCCTCTCCTGAAGGTTTGCAGAGGCTGCTGACGAATGCCGATGTGGTTCTGGATGCGGTGGTGGGCACAGGATTCAAGCCTCCGCTGCGTGACCTTGCCGCCGCATTCCACGATGCCCTGCAGGAAGCAAGCGTTCCGGTCGTTGCCGTGGATCTGCCTTCTGGCTGGGACGCGGATTCAACAGAGAGGTCGGCCCTGGGTGCGTTTCGCGCGAACGCTGTTGTGACTTTTACCGCGCCCAAGCTGGCGCACATCTTTGGCCACCTGACTGCCCCGGATGTTTTCGGCCCTGTGGTCGTTGCGGCGATCGGATCGCCTGCCGATGCTGTGGAAAGTGCAACCGGGTTGCGATGGACAGGCACTTCCAAGCGCATCTTTGAGGCACCGCGTCCAATTGACTCAAACAAGGGGATGTACGGTCATGTGTTGCTGATAGGCGGTGCTTTTGGAAAATCTGGTGCGCCCGCCATGTCATCGCTGGCCGCGCTGCGGACGGGTGCGGGTCTGGTCACGGCCGCTGTGCCAAGGTCCATCCTGAACAACGTCGCGGCAATTACGCCGGAGCTCATGACGGTGCCGCTGGATGAAGATGCAACCGGCTCCGTTGCCCTGTCGAACGCCGCGCCGGACCGGCTCGCAAAGCTGTTGAAGAAGATTTCCGTTCTCGCTATCGGACCCGGCCTGGGTACGGAAGGTGAAGCGTCGGAGTTTGTACAGCGCCTGGCTTTTAACACGGACATTCCACTGGTGCTGGATGCGGATGGCCTGAATGCCTTCAAAGGGAAGTCAGAGCTGTTGAAGCAGGCCAGCCGCAAGGGTGAGCGAACTGTCGTGCTAACGCCCCATCCTGGCGAAATGGCGACACTGCTCGGCATGTCCACGAAAGATGTACAGGCAGACCGCCTGAACCTGGCACGCCGGTTTGCTACGGAGCATGGCGTGACGCTGGTATTGAAGGGATGGCGCACCCTGGTCGCACATCCAGACGGTTCAGTGGCGGTGAACACGACAGGGAACCCCGCCATGGCGAAGGGCGGGTCTGGGGACATTCTGACCGGCATTGTCGCGGCCAGCCTTGCCCAGCACCCGCAGAACGTCGCCGACGCGGTTCATGCTGCTGTCTACCTGCATGGCCTGGCGGCTGACTTTGCCGCGCACCGCATGGACCAGCACACCGTTTTGGCGACTGACACGGTGGCACACCTGAGCGACGCCTTCCGTTACCGCACACAGGACGCGAACGGGGCAGAGTGGATCTGTGGCCTTCGCCAGTCGGTGTATGCCGGAGGTGCAGCGTGATCGAGAAACGGTTGAAGACACGCAGCGTGAACGGAACGCTTCTGTTGGGCGAGACCATCATGGAACTGCTGTTACCCACGCCACGCCTGGTCATTCTGCGAGGAGATCTGGGCGCGGGCAAGACCACCCTGGTCAAAGGCATCGCGCAAAGCCTGGGCGCAGACCCGGATGAGGTCACCAGCCCCACCTTCACCCTGGTGCATGAGTACCAGGGTAAAAAGCGGAAGCTGTACCACCTGGACCTGTACCGGCTGGAGCGCGAAGCGGAACTACTCGCGCTGGGCCTGGAAGAAATGGAAGCCGATCCTGACGCATTTGTGCTGGTGGAGTGGGGCGAGAAGTTTCCGTCTCTGGTCGCCCGGGCAGGTGGACTAGTCGACGTTCAGCAGGGTGAAGAACCGGATGAAAGGCTGTTTTTCGTCCGGGTCCTGCCTTAGGACGCCGCAGTCCAAGGGAAAAGCTTGAACGCCAACCCGCGTCATCTAGAATTACTTAGTGTCATCTGCTCCGATCCCCGCGAACGATGAAGAGCGCCTAACCGAATTGCGTTCCTACGGCCTGCTGGACACGCCGGCAGAGCAGGGCTATGACGACATTACGCTGCTGGCCTCCTACATCTGTGAGACGCCGTACGCACTGGTGACTCTGGTCGACCGCGATCGCCAGTTCTTCAAGTCGGAACGCGGCCTCGGATCGCGGGAAACGAATCGGGCCGACAGCTTTTGCGGACATGCCATCCTTGAACCCGAAACGATGGTGGTGCCGGACTCGCACACGGACCCGCGCTTTGCAGAGAATCCACTGGTAACGGGCAGCCCTGGCATTCGCTTTTATGCGGGCGCGCCGCTCATCACGCCCGGCGGCTACATGTTGGGCACGGTGTGTGTCTTTGACAACAAACCGCGTGACCTGCGACCAGACCAGGTCGAGGCGTTGCAGGCGCTGGCGCGGCAGGTGATGGCCCGCATGGAGCTTGGGCGAAAGATGCGGCAGGAGCAGGCGGCGGCAGACTCGCTGCGTCTAGCCGAGAAACTAGCCGCAGTGGGTCGCATGGCCAGTGCCATGGCACACGAAATTAACAACCCGCTGCAGTCGCTCACGAACCTCCTCTTCATGGTGCAAACGACGGATGACCGCGCCGAACGCGCTGAGTATCTGCGGCTTGCCAATGAGGAACTGGGACGAGTTTCGCACCTGGTGACTCTAACCCTTCGCTTCCACAGCCAGTCCAGCGGACCCCGGCCTGTTCGACTGGGAGAAACAGCAGAGTCTGTGCTTCTGCTGTTTCGCACCCGCCTCGAACACGCAAATGTGAAGGTCGATCTGCGGGATCGTCAGAAACGCCTCCTGGTCTGTTTTGCAGAAGATGTGCGACAGGTGCTGGCCAGCCTGCTTGCAAACTCGTTGGACGCGTTGGCGGCGTGCGGCAAAGGCAAGCTTCTGCTGCGTATGCGCGACGGCCAGGACCCCACGAGCGGACAACGAGGCGTTTACCTGACGGTCGCCGACACCGGAACAGGCATTCCACCCGAAACCTTTGCGCGGCTGTTCCAGCCCTTTAACACCACCAAGGGGATTCGCGGCACAGGCCTGGGGCTGTGGGTGGCCAAGGGCGTGCTTGTGAAGCACGGCGGGAAGATACGTGCACGCACCCGCTTTGGGGGTGCCGGGACGGGAACGGTGATGCGCCTGTTTTTTGCAGAGCTGTCGCCTGCCATCGAAAAGCCCACTTTGGAGCAGGAATCGGCGCAACCAGTAAACTAGGGGTATGCCGCCCATTTTGAACGCGCAATCGGTAAGCAAGCGATACGGCGCTCGCATTCTGTTTCAAGACGTTTCCCTGGTTGTTTCAGACGGTGACCGCATCGGCCTGGTAGGTCCGAACGGTGCGGGAAAATCGACCCTTCTTTCTATTCTCGCCGGTCGTGAAGAAGCCGATAGCGGCGATGTTGCAGTTCGTCGGCGCGCCCGCGTCGGCTTTATCCAGCAGAACAGCGAGTTCAAGAAGGGCGCAACCGTCCGGGAAATCCTCGAAAGCGCCATGGATGCTGCCAATGTTGCCGACAACGAGCGCGAGCAGCGCCTGCGCGAGACAGTGGGACGCACCGGCTTTCCTGACGAGCATGCCGAGGCCGCGAAGCTTTCCGGCGGCTGGCGCAAGCGTCTGGCGATTGTGGAAGGCGTCATCTCTGAGCCGGATGTTCTTCTGCTGGACGAGCCTACGAACCACCTGGATCTTGAGGGCATTGAGTGGCTTGAAGAACTCATCGCGGGCGCAAACTGTGCCTGCGTCATTGTGTCGCACGATCGATATTTTCTGGAGGCTGTCTCGAACGAAACGGTCGAACTGAACCGCATCTACGCGGGCGGGGTTCTGCGTGTGGACGGCGCCTATTCCAAATTCCTGGAAGAGCGCGAACTGCATCTGGCCGCGCAGTCGAAGCAGCAGGACAGCCTTCGCAACAAGGTCAAGACAGAAATCGAATGGTTGCGGCGTGGACCCAAGGCGCGCACCACCAAGAGCAAGGCACGCATCGACCGCGCGCACGAAATGATCGGCGAACTGGCCGATGTAAACTCGCGCACGCAGAAGAGCAGTGCCGGCATCGATTTCAGCGCGACCGACCGCCAGACCAAGCGCCTGGTGGAACTGGAAGATGTCAGCCTGAATTTCGACAAGAAGCAGATCGTTCGCAAACTTAACTTCATCCTGACGGGGGGCACGCGCGTGGGCCTGGTGGGTCCGAACGGCAGCGGTAAAACGTCGCTGCTGCGCATGTTGACTGGGGAACTGGAGCCCACCAGCGGCACGCTGAAGCTGGCGAACATGTTGCGTGTTGTCTACTTCTCCCAGGCTCGTGAGATCGATACGTCACTGACGCTGCGCCGGGCGCTCGCGCCAGAGGGCGATTCCGTGGTGCACAACGGGCGTGTCATTCACGTGGCCAGTTGGGCATCTCGATTCCTGTTCACGGGCGAGCAGTTAAACCAGCCGGTGGAACGCCTGAGCGGTGGCGAACGTGCGCGCGTTCTGATTGCGCGGCTGATGCTGCAACCCGCCGATCTGCTGCTGATGGACGAGCCGACTAACGATCTGGATATTCCGACGCTTGAAATCCTGGAAGAAAGCCTGCTGGAATATCCGGGAGCGCTTGTGCTGGTAACGCACGATCGCTACATGCTGAACCGTGTCAGCACGTCGGTGCTGGGACTGGACGGCACTGGCCGGGCGCAGCAGTTTGCCGACTTTGGACAGTGGGAAGAGTGGATGAAGCTGCCACCGGAGCCGGAAGAGCAGGAAGCCGCACCGTTCGTCGCCGCCGCTGTTTCCAGCGCTCCAAAGAAGAAGATGAGCTACAACGACCAGCGCGAGTGGGACAGCCTGGAGGGCCGTATCGCAGCGGCCGAGGCGCGGTCTGCTGCCGCTGAACTCTCCCTGGCGAATCCAGCTATCGCTATCGATGCGGCGTCTTTGCAGGCCGCCCTGGCGGAACAGGCGGAAGCACAGGCCGCTGCCGCTGCCCTGTATGCGCGATGGGAGCAACTGGCGGAGCGCGCTTTGTAAGCGCTACTGGTTACCCTGCCGAACCACTTCGCCGTTCTTCATAACAAAGGTGACGTGCTCCGTCACGCTGATGTCTGCAACGGGATCGCCGGGAACGGCGATCACGTCCGCCAGAAAGCCTGCCTTTAACTGGCCGATCTCGGTTTCCCATCCCAGCAGCTTCGCGCCGTTCAACAGGTCGGCGCGCAGAACGTCGGCGGCGGGCATGCCATACCGGTTCATCAGCACAAACTCATGCGCCTGCGTTCCGTGCGGAAAAGGCCCAACGTCTGAACCTGCGGCAAAGGGCACGCCTGCTGCAATCTGCTTGCGAAACTCCGCTGCGTGGAAAGCTTCGCTTTCGCGGCGGCGCGCCGTTGCGTTGGGCGAACCGGCATGGTCTGCGAAGTACTCGCCAATGGCAAAGGTGGGCACCGCAAAGATGCCGCGGTCCTTCATCAGTCGCATGGTCGCAGGCGATAGCAGGTCCGCGTGATCAACCGAAACAACACCCGCGGCCACGGCAAAGCCTGTGCCCGGCTCTCCCGTGGCGTGGACGGCCACGCGGCTGCCGGTGCGCTTTGCTTCGGCTACTGCTGTGGCCAGCTCTGCCTCGGTGTATTGATACGGCGTGCTGAACACGCCATTCTGCAGGCTGTCGCGGCCCGTTTCATACATCTTTGTAAAGTCCGCGCCCTGCTTGTGCTGTTCGCGCATCACGCGGATGATGTCGTCCGCCGTGTCGGCGCGATCGGCATTGCTCAGCAGGTGTTCGTCGGGATTGCGGCCGCCGTTGTCTTCGTGGCCGCCATTGATGTCGATGGCATTGCACGACATGCGCATGCGCGGCCCTGGGATCATGCCCTTGTTGATGGCGTTGCGCACGGCGACGTCTGCGCAGCCTGCGCCTTCCGTACCCATGTCGCGCTCGGCGGTAAAGCCCGCCATCAGGTCGGCTTTGGCCGCGTCCGCGGCAATCAGCACGCGCTCCGGCACGGACTCATCGACGGTCTGGTTGGCCTCGTTACCAACGTGCAGGAATAGGTGGACGTGCGCGTCGATCAGGCCGGGCATCAGCGTGGTGTCGCCAAGATCTATGACCTTCGCACCGGCAGGATGGTTCACCTGCTTACCCACTTCGCGGATCAGGTTGCCCTCGACCAGCACTTCGCCTGGCGAGATGGTCCGCCCTGCGGCTACGTCAAGCAGGCGTGCGGCGTGCAGCACGGTAGCTGTCCGTGCGGGCGAAGAAGTTGGCTGCGCTGGTTCCTGCGCGGACGCAATGAGCGGCGCGGTACCGAGAAGGGCGGCGGCAAGAAAGAGTCTCATGGGCTGTGATGTGAGCATACTGCAGACCAGCCGGGGCGCAGTGTGCCCAATCTCTGCGCGCACCTGTGGGTGTCTACCCGCCGAACGGCTCGTCTGCCGAAGGCCCGTAGATGCCGGGTACTGCAACGTCAAGCTGCCGCAGGTACACCGTGATCTGTGCGCGGTGGTGAATCAGGTGGTTGAAGAACATCATCTTGTACGCCAGCATGCGTGGACCTGAAAAGATTTTGTGCTCGCCGAATTGCAGTGTCCAGGTTGCCTGCAGATCTTCGTCGCTCATGGCGGCCAGGTTGGTGCGGATCTCCGCGGCAAAACCTGACGCGGCTGCGACGGCTTCCTCCGCAGTTGTGAACTGGTGAGTCGGAAACTTGGTCGCGCCCAGGTCAAGCGATCCGGTGGTCAGGATCATGTTGCCAAAGCTTGCAAGCGTAGCCACATGGCTGGCAAGCGCGCCCAGGGTGAACGATTTGTCGTGCGGCTGCCAGCCAGCCTTGTCGGCAGGCACGCGTTCCAGAACGCGGCGGGTGCTGACTGCTTCCGCGTCAAAGTCGATCAGAAGGATCTCTGCAATGGTCATACGTTCCTCAAGAGGTGCGAATTACATGCCGGTGACGTTGTAGCCACAGTCGACGTACGTTACCTCACCGGTGATGCCACTGGCCAGCGGCGACAACAGGAAGGCGGCGGTGTTGCCCACCTCGGAGGTTTCTACGTTGCGGTGCAGGGGAGCGCGTGCTGTCACAGCATCCAGAATCTTGCTGAAGTCGCCAATACCGCGCGCGGCAAGTGTCTTGATGGGGCCTGCGGAGATCGCGTTCACGCGGATGGCCTTGGATCCAAGCGATGCCGCAAGGTAGCGGACGGTAGCCTCCAACGCGGCCTTGGCAACGCCCATGACGTTGTAGTTCGGAAAGACCTTTTCGCTGCCATAGTAGGTCAGCGTCAGAATGCTGCCACCCTCTGGCATGATGGGTGCAAGCGCGCGGCTTACGGCAACCAGCGAGTACGCGCTGACATCGAGCGCGATGCGAAAGTCGTCGCGCTTTGTTTCCAGAAAGTCGTTCTTGATGGCGTCCGCGGGCGCAAATGCAACGGAATGCACCACCATGTCAACGGTTCCGTAGGCAGCCTTCAGTTCCTCCGTAACGCGTTCGATTTCCTCGTCGATGGAGACGTCGCACTGAAAGCTCTTGCCGTCCTTCAGCTCTGGCAAAAGGGCATCGGCTTCTTTCTTCAGCCGCTCGCTCTGGTAGCAGACGGCAACGCGCGCGCCCGCCTCATTCAGCTTTTGCGCAATGGCCCAGGCAATGCTGCGCTTGTTAGCCAGCCCGAACACGACTGCGGTCTTTCCCTGGAGGTCGATCATGTGTTTCCTTTCGCTTGTTGCGGGGAGCTTAGCCGTGTACCAGCCAGTCATACTGCTCGTCCGTCAATGGCACCACGGATAGTCGAAACTGGCGGAACAGAATGGATTCTTGGAAAACAGCGCTTTCGCGCATGGCTGCCAGCGACTTTGGTGCCTTAAGCCTTTTCCCTGCTTTCAACTTCACAGCCGGGTGCTTTGGATCGGTTGCATCGACGGAGACGACCGACGCTAGGCCGACGGCTTCCTTGCCCACGTTGGAGTGGTAGATGACGCAGTGTTCACCCTTCTTCATGGCACGCAGCGTCATCAGCGCCTGCGGGTTCTTGATGCCGTCCCAAACGGTCTCGCCGTCGCGGAGCAGGTCATCGAACGAGTACACATCAGGTTCCGACTTCAAAAGGTAGGGCATGGCTGTCGTGGATGAGGATATCAGCCCGACCTATTGAAAGACTGGTGGTGAGCTAGTCCTCAAGGTCAATCTGCTGCACCGCAGAGATGGCCCGGCCCAGGAAGTGGGCACCCAGTTGCTGGAACTTTGCCGCACCATCAGTGGCAAAGAAACCCAGGGTCGCGCCACCGGTGGTGCCCGTAACGGCACCTGGAAGCATGGCTGCAACGTGCCGCGCCGTGGCCTCGGCGGAGTCCACGATGGGTATGTCGTCGCCCGCCGTGCTTTGCAGCACCCGCGCTAACAGGGGTCGCAGCAAGGGGTAATGGGTGCATCCCAGCACAACCGCACTGGGCGCGGCACCTACTGTCTGGATGGCTTCGCGCAGGTACACCCCGGCGATCTGCTCTGTAATGTTGCCGTCGGTCCAACCCTCTTCAACCAGGGGAACAAACAGCGGACATGCCTTCTCCACCGCATTCAGGCCAGCCGCCTTACAGGCTTGAGCATAGGCATGCGACGCGACTGTTGCCTCTGTCGCCAGCACCAGAACTTTGCTGCCCGGTGGAGCGATGGCCGCTGCGGCTTCTGCCCCCGGACCGATGACCCCTACCAGCGGCACCGGTGCATCCCTTTGCAAGCTCGGCAGAGCCAGCGCAGACGCGGTGTTGCACGCAATGACGATCAGGTCGGCACCGCGTTCCACCATCATCCGGATTGCCGCTCTGGTGTAACGCGTTACAGCCGCCTGCGACTTGGAGCCGTAGGGCAGGTGGGCGGTATCGCCCAGGTAAATGAAGTCGGCACCCGGCAGGTGCAGCAGCAGTTCCCGCAAGACCGTCAGACCGCCAAAACCTGAGTCGAACACGCCGATGACCGGGCGGCGCGATGGTTCCGTCTTATCGAGGTTCATGGTGTGACGTCGGACATGCTGTACGTGCGGTCCAGTTCGACATTGCCGGCGAGCGTGGGACGCGGCTTGCCGTCGACCAAGAAACGTACAGCGGTAATCTCGGGCAGATTCGTGTGCAGCGTGCCAAGAATGGACTGGATCGTGAGCGTCTCGGCGCTAATGCCGGATGGGTGCTCGTCGACCCAGGCAGAACGGAGGTTGACCACAGCAAGCTCTCCGCTGCCGTGGGTCAGCGGGTCCGCTTCGTCGTCGGGTGCGGCAGACTGAGGAGCACTGGCAGTCGTTGGCTGCCCGCCAAGCGGCAGCGGCACAAGGTACACATCATCCACGGCGACGCCACTGCCGGTTTTGTGCTCAGCGTGCGGCAGGGCATACTCGGCCAGCAGGTGTTCCAGCAGCGCGCGTGCGCGGATAGCAGGCTGCTGCGGCAAAGCCAGGGATTGTGTCACCGGCTTCAGATTGCCTTCAGCGTCGCTGGCCAGCACAAGCGTGGCGTCCTCGGCAGCGGAATACACGGGAGCTTCCAGAGGCGTGTTGTCAGCGTTCTTGATCTCGGAGAAGTTTCGGCGATTCAGGTAGATGAGGAAGATCGCCATGAAGACGGAGCTTCCCAGCAGAACGGCGAACAGGATGCGCTGGTAGCGAGGAATCATGGTTCTGTCCTGTCCGGCTGCGTGTCAGGTGCGGCGGAAACGCGGACCACCGGTGCTGGTGCTGGCTTCTTTGGGGTAGCGGGCCGGGCAGTAGTCTGGACAGACGTAGAGGATGACGACCCTCCAGTAGCGGGAGCCGACGTGGTGTTTGCCGGAGGGGCTGTGGAAGGAGTTACCGGCGTGGGTGCAACCGGGACCGGAATCGGTGCCTGCGGCGCCATGCTTGCCGCTTTGCCTCGCCACAGCAGCAGCGTATTCGCCAGCGCGTTGGCGACCTGGCCCTGGTAGGTGCGATCCTCAGCGCCCGTGCCATCCTTTTCCGGAGCAACCTCGACTGCGACGGCGGGGCACTGCATGTTGTCCAGCGGGCGCATCCATGTGCGTCCACTGGAAGCTGTGATCCGCGACCGTTCCAGGGCCGACTTCAGGTCGTCTGCCAGGGCGCGCGATCGGTCCACATAGGCTGCCTGTGCGTCGTCCCAGCGCACTGCGGACCTCGTGAACTTTCCGTGGAGAGCACTGGTGTACAGGTGCACTCCACTACCGGCCGCTGCGGCATGCAGCAGAATGCAGGCAATTGGGTGCAGATTATTCGCCATTGCTGCACGGGCATCATTTGACACGTCAATGTCAGTCTCACGGGTCAGTGCGACGGTGAACCCCCGGGCACGCAGTAAGGACGCGAGGCGTCCCGCAAGGTCAAGCGTTACCTGCTTTTCCGGGAGACGATCGGCAATGCGGACGCCGTTTTCCGCCCCTCCGCGAGCAGGGTCAAGCAGAACTATCGGCTGCTGCGCACAGGCCGCAGTCGACGCGCAAAGAACAAAGATGGGGAGCGTACGCGTCACAATGGCTAGCTGATTGTATCGGCTTCCCTCTGCCATGCTGCCATTGTGCTCTGTGGGAGACGAAAATGTGAGATCGTCGACCGCGCTAGATCGGGACGACAGACTGTCCCAGATGTCAGGGCCGGGCGGCAGCAGGTGCCGCTCCCGCTGGGCCGCTGCCCTTGGGGAAGTACCCGCTGCGTGTGCGCACCGTCAGTTTGCTGTAGCCCTTTTGCTGGGCCGTGACGTGGATGGTGCGATACCCGCCAAGCCGAGCCGGTTTGCTGGAGGTGTACGCAATGGTGTACTGCTGCCGGATGTCTGCCGCCACCTGTTGTGCGATGGCGTCTACATCGTCAAGCCGCCGAGGGAAGTAGGCCACGCCGCCGGTCTGCTCGGCCAGGGTCTCCAGAACGCGTCGGGCATGGCGGCTTTCGCGGCGATCCTCATCCGGCCCGAACAGCAGGCCGACGCAGTAAATTGTCGGGCCATCCAACTCCTGCACGCGGCGAATCGTCTCTTCCAGCGTGGAACTGGAGGCGTTGTCGTCGCCATCGGTAATCAGCAGCAGCACCTGCTTTGGTTGCTTGGCGTTGCGCGCGAGGTAGTCTGCCGACGCGATAACAGCATCGTAGATCGCCGTTCCACCGCTGGCCTTGACGTAGTTCAGGCCTTCTTCCAACTTCTTGATGTCGCGGGTGAAGTCCTGGTCGATGAACGCTTCCCAGGAAAAGTCCACAAGAAATGCCTCATCCTGGGGATTAGAGAGCCGGATTAGGTCCAACGAGGCCTTGCCCACTGCTGCTCGTTTGTCGTACATCGAGCCAGAACTATCGATGAGGATGCCAAGAGACACCGGAAGATCCTCATGCCGAAAGGAGGCCACGGCCTGTGGCTGACCATCTTCAAAGACTTGGAAGGCTTCGCGTGGCAGCGTCTGAACTACCCGTCCATTGTTGTCCAGCACACTGGCATTCAGACGAACTTCGCCTACGTCCGTACGCAGCGTGTAGGTTCCACCGGCTCGCTGCACCTGGCTGCCAGCACTGGCTTGTGCGCCAGCGGCCTCAGGTGTCGATGGCACCGGAGCTGTGTCGGGATCCAGGGAGGGCACGGGGTCGCGATCCACCGAAAGCGATGGCATGGCCGGAGCCTTCGGTGCAGACTGCTGCGCGAACGTCGACGACCCCGGACTGGCTAAAAATGTGGCGAATACAAGAACAGCAGCGGTGCGGCTAATCCGAAGGTGCATAGTAACCCTGACGATTGTGAACCGAGAGCTGCGGCAGGCCGGGTGGCGGATTCAGCTTCACCTTCAATTTACGCCAGTTGCCGTCGTGTCGCAGGTCGTTCGGCTTGTACCCAACCACGTACTCGTTCCGCAGCTCTGCAGAGATGCGTGCGGCGATGTCGCCCAGTTCGGCAATGTCAGCCACCCGGAACAGGCGTCCCCCCGTCTGTTCGCAGATGTCAGTCAGCAGGGCCGGGCCGTTCTTCTCTTCCTCGGTCGCAGCGGTCGTGTCGAAGATGCCAATGGAATAAATCTGCACATCGCTTTCGCGCACCGCCTTACGTAGTTCACCCTCGGTGTAGCGCGACCGATTATCGCCGCCATCCGAGATAATCAGCAGCGCCTTGCGCTCATGTTTGGCGTTCTTCAACTTGTTCAAGCCAAGGTACACAGCGTCAATCAGTGCGGTGCGGTTGGCCGGCTTCAGCATGACCATGCGGGCGTCCACATCGTCCACGTTGCTGGTGTAGTCCACCACTACACTGGGCCGGTCGTTGAAGGCGACTACGAAGAACTCGTCTTCGGGGTTGCTGGTGCGCATGAACTCGCTCAGGGCGCGGCGAGCGCGGGCAAATTTGCTGTTCATGCTGCCGCTCAAGTCAAAGATGATGCCGATGGTGATCGGCGCATCGTCAGTCGAGAAACTGCGGATGGTTTGGGGCAAGTTGTTCTCGTACACGTAGAAGTTTTCGCGTTCCAGGCCGGTCACCAAGCGGTTCTCGCTATCGGTCACGGTCATGGGGACCAGCACCAGGTTTGTCTCAACGCGCAAGGTTGCACCCGGTCGCAGGGCTCCCTTTCTGGTGACGTCAGAGCCGGTAATCACATCGGCCTTCGGAGTTGCAGGGGCCGGCACCGCCGGCTTTTCTGGCGTGTGTGCCTTATCCAAAGGATTCTCCTGAGCGTGCAGACCCACGGTTACGCAAAGAACCAGGAAGGCGACCCACACAAGCAGCTGACCGCCGCGAATCTGCAGGGTTAGTTGCCGGGGTGCGATCTGCCGTGCTGAAGTCTGTGTGCCCATGCTGTTGCTGTGCCAGCGTTCGGCAAATGTCTCCACGTACATTCGACGGGCAAGCAGCCAATGCGTCAGCCTGCCAGGGGAAGACGATTGTACGTCATCGCCATGCAGCGCTGCAGTCTTCCACGGCATACAGCGTTGGCCGGGTTAGTGGGCGGCACCTTCCGGAGCTTTCTCGCCGCCCTTCGGCTTGCTCAGAAGAAACGCCAGAAAGAACATACCCACGGTCAACCAGGCCAGCAATCGGTACACA
Organism: Janthinobacterium lividum; assembly: GCA_050954525.1. Classification (GTDB taxonomy): domain Bacteria; phylum Acidobacteriota; class Terriglobia; order Terriglobales; family Acidobacteriaceae; genus Terriglobus. Next base: position 18,119 of record JBPBPZ010000373.1, on the reverse strand, counting down.
TCGGCATAGCCCAGGACGGCGGCTTGCTGGTTCAATTGCTGGTAGATCGAGGCCTGCGCTGCGTAATGTCCCTGCGCCTGGCCAAACATGTTGCCCAGAAATCCGCCGGTTTGCTGAATCTGGCTGGTGTACTGGTCGTTCGCGTAGCTCATGGAGTTCTGCAGCGTGGCCTGGTGAAACAGGGATCTATTCGTTACCTCTGCCCCTGTGAGCGAGATCAGGATGGAGCCGCCGATGTTGCGGGCAAAGTTGATGAGGCCTGAAACCTGGTTGCTGGCTTCGCGAGGCAGGCCGACGTACGCCGCGTTGGTGATTGCGATGAAGCAGAAGGGGATTGGCAGGACCTGCACAATGCGCAGCAACGAGTTGTGCGTGAAGCTGATGTCCAACGTCAGATTGACGGAAACATACCAGTACGCGAAGGCAAAGAAGATAAATGCCGTTGCCACGATGTTTCGAGCGGGGAACTTGTCTGACAGGATGCCTGCGATGGGGGCGGCAACAAGGAGGCAGAGGCCGCCTGCCGTCAGCGCCTTGCCAGCGTTCGTCGCCGTGTAGCCCAGCAGTTGTTGCAGAAACTGCGGCTGCAGAACCGTTCCAGCATTCAGAATGCCGCCCACCAGGAGCATAAGGAAACAGCAAATCGCGAAGTTCTTGAAGCGGAACAGCCGCAGGTTCATGATGGGGTTCTTTGTCCCCTTCAACTCCCAGATGATCAGCGCGATAATGCCGATGACGAACATCGCAGAGAAGCCGCGAATGAAGTTCGAGGCAAACCAGTCATTTTCTTCGCCCTTGTCCAGCGCAATCTGCAGGCCAGCCATGGCGATGGTCAGGAATCCCACACCAACAAAGTCGCCGCGGAAGAAGTTCTGGCGGTCATGTTTTAACCAGGGTGGATCGTCCACAATCCGTGTGACCAATAAAAACGCAATGATGCCGACCGGGATATTGATGTAGAAGATCCAGCGCCACGAGTAGTTATCAGTAATCCATCCGCCCAGCGTTGGCCCAATCGACGGAGCCATGACCGTGACCAGCGCATACAGCGAGAACGCCACACCGCGCCGCTTGGCGTCGAACGAGTCCGCCATGATGGCCTGCGCCATGGGCTGCAAACCACCGCCACCCACGCCCTGAATGACCCGAAACAGCAACAGCAGGGGAAGCGACGGAGCAATGCCGCACAGAAAGCTGGCAACAGTAAACAGCGTGATGCAGAGCAGAAAGAAGTTCTTACGGCCAAAAATGCTGGACATCCAGCCGCCCAGCGGCAGCACAATGGCATTTGAGACCAGGTAGCTGGTCAGCACCCATGTGCCCTGGTCCTGGCTGGCCGCCAGCGATCCGGAGATGTGCGGCAGCGCCACGTTCGCGATAGAGGTATCCAACACCTCCATGAAGGCGGCCAACGCCACCGTTCCCGCGATGATCCATGGGTTAACCCGCGGTTTCCACTGTTCGTCCGGCATCGTTCTCCTGTGGGGAAGCAGGTGGATTGTCTGCACGCGCGTGAACGCAGCGCCACAGCTACTCTGCTGATTCGATGCGGGTAAACCGCCGTCGATGCCACTGGATCCTGGCCATATCGGTCCACGACTCTCATCCGGCTGTCATGGCTGCCGCATAGAATGAAAAGAAAGCCATCCAGGAGCCACACCGCACCGATGCGTATTTACCCGTTTCGCGCCCTCCGCTACAACTCTCAGAAGGTCGCGCTCAGCGACGTGGTCACCCAGCCCTACGACAAGATTTCGCCCGCCATGCAGCAGGCCTATTACGACCGCAGCCCCTACAACCTGATCCGCGTGATCCTGGGCAAGCGGGAAGCGGCAGACACCGACACAAGCAACGTCTACACCCGCGCCGCGAAATCTTTGGAAGATTGGCGCCGCGAAGCCGTTCTGGTGGAAGAGCGGGAACCGGCCCTGTACGGCTATGCCCAGCGCTACACCGTTCCGGGGACGAGTGAGGTGCGCGAGCGGCGCGGCCTCATCTGCCTGGGCCATCTCTACGACTACGCGGAGCAGGTGGTGTACCGCCACGAGCAGACGTTGAGCAAGCCAAAGAGCGACCGCCTCTCGCTCTTCAAGGCGACCCGCACCTACTGCGAGCAGATTTACATGCTCTACTCTGACCCGGCGTTTACGGTTGAAAAGTTGATCTTCGGCAATGCCTCGGGCGAACCCTCGAACCCGGCGGATGAGACGGTCACGGACGAGTACGGCGTGGTCCACTCCGTCTGGAAGGTGACGGATGCGCACGTCCTGAACCTGTTGGTAGGCGCGCTGGCCGACAAAAAGCTGATCATCGCAGACGGCCACCATCGCTACGAAACTTCGACCAGTTACGCGCGCGAACGTGCTGCCGAACTCGGCGTGCCGGACACGACCATGCAGAGCGGCAAGACCCAGCAACTGCACGGCGACCGAGACGAATCGCCTTCGAACGACGCTGACATGACCCAGGGCGTTCCTCTGCCCGTGCCGGCTTTTCCTGAGGCCGCCATGATGATGACGCTGGTCAACACCGACGCGCCGGGCATCACCATCCTGCCGACGCACCGCATCGTGTATGGCCTGAAAGACTTCTCGTCCGCCGCTTTTCTTGAGCGCGCCGGAGAGTTCTTCGACATCTCCAAGGTGGAATCGAAGGCTGCCGCCGCAGGATCTGACGCGGAGAACGTCGAAACCGCCGCAGAACGCACCGCTCCACTGAACGGCACGATTGGCGTCGCATTCCTGGCCGTCATGAAGGATGGCACGTTCCTCCTGCAGGCAAAGAAGGATGCGGTCGAAGCCGCTCTGCAGCACGTTCCGCCACGGCAGCGCGCGCTGGACGTAGTGCAACTGCACGCCCTGGTGCTGGAGCAGTTGCTGGACCTGACGCCGGAAAGCATTCGTAACCAGGAGAACCTTCGCTACCTCCGCTCTGCCGAAGACGCGGCGGCACAAGTCGCACGCGGCGAGGCCGACATTGCCTTCCTCATCAAGCCGGTCACGCTCGACCAGATGAAGGAAGTTTCACTGAGCGGCGAAGTCATGCCGCAAAAATCGACGGACTTCTACCCAAAGCTGCTCAGCGGCCTGGCCTTCTACGCTCTGGATTAGCCAGCAACGCAAAAAGGCCCGCGCATTGTGCGCGGGCCTTTTTGCGTTGCAGCCATGGAAGCCTAGCTCAGGCCGAAGCAGTAGAACATGCCGTCATACGTGCCCAGGTAGACCTTGCCGTTGGCGACCGTGATGGAAGAGAAGTGGTTGAAGCTTTTGATCGTGTCACCGCTGGTCCAAAGTTCCTTGCCTGTCTCAGCATCCAGTACGTAGATCACGGCGGGTTGGCCGTGCGACGCGCGGATGCTCGAATCGAAGTTCAGACCAATGTCCGTCCATGACTGCTGCGAGTTCTCGCCGCTGCCGTAGGAAAACACCATGCCATTGGCGATCACGTTCGGCTCGCCGCGGTGCATGTCACGCGACACCCATACCGGCTCCAGTTCGGGCTTGCCGTTCTTTTCGACCATCCTGAAGGCAGCCTGGCCACCCTCCTTGGTCTCGGGCGTGTTTTCCATGGGGAAGTGCATCTGCGAGTGCTTCGGACCCCAGAAGGGCATCAGCACCCAACGCGTTCCCTTGGCGTCTTCCCACGAGGACAGCGCACCCCATGATCCGGCGTTCTGGAAGTCCACTTGCTCGTTGCAAACCAGGGGGGTCTTGAACAGCGGAGTATTGTGGTCGGCTCCGCCCGGGTTCTGCGGATCGAGCAGGTAGATGCGGCACTCCTTGCCGGACGCCGCCATGTACTCTTTGCCGTGCCAGTTGAAGACCGTCGGCGTGTTGTTCGGGTCCAGGTCGCGGCGGCGCAGCCAATCCCAGTTCGGCGGGGTGTACCAATCCTTTACCACCCAACTCTTGCCGTCGTCGCTTTTCTTGAAGCCGACAATGGAGTTGCCGATCACGAGGTTGTTCGGATTCTTGAGGTTCACGAGGCCGTCGCCGGTCGTGGACCAGACCGTGCCGTCGCTGGTGATGACCGGTCCGCGGCGGCCCCAAAGGCCGCCACCGCCGCCAAATCCGGTGGTGCCGGTTGGCGTCGTCTGTGATCCGTCGGCCTTGGTCGAAAGGATGCCGACCTTACCCGCGTAAACCGCGTAGATAAGTTCACCGTTGTACAACTGCATGGCGAATTTGCTAGGCGCACCCATCTTGAGGTCCGGGCGCAGGCTCTCGCCAGTCACATCGCTGAGCGTGTGCAGAACACCGCCGCCGTCCACGACATAGATAGGCCGAACTCCGCCCGCCTCTTCCGGCCCAATAGCGGGAACGCCGGTGCTTCCCTGCGGGTTGAGGAAGTTGTAGTGCCGCGGATCGGTGTTGGAGCCGCGCGAAGGGTCTGGCGCTGGCGCTGCGGCGGCAGGCGTCGCGGGTGCTCCTGCAGCACCTTGCGGCCGTCCAGACGATGCACCGGGTGCGATCGGTCCGGCTGCAGCATCGGGCGGTGGGCCGTTCTTCAGGTTGACCGCCGCGGCGTATTGAAAGTGCTTCTCCCAGGCAAGCTTTTGCGTAGACGTATCGAAGGCATACAGCACGTCCGACGAGCCCAGGACGTAGACCATCTCCTTCTTACCGCTTGCGGTGGGCACATTCTGCACCACCAGCGGGCCCATCAGGGTGTGCAGCGCGTGCGGCACCACGTCGGTTTTAACCTGCCAAAGCAGTTTCATCGACTTGATGTTGCTCTTGGTCAGGGTGTGCTCGTCCCGGTTCCAGCCCGAGCGGATGTTGTCGCCGCCATCCATCAGCCAGTTTTGCGCACCCGCGGTGCCTGCCAACAGAAGCGCTCCGGTTGCAAGCACGGAGAATCTCTTCCTTTGTGAAACAGTCATGGTCTAGCGCTCCTCAGGGACGCCGTAGGCGTACAGCATGTTGTCGTGGGTGGTGAAATACACGTGGCCGTTGGCGACCGCAATGCCGCTGCTGGCGAATGTGGCAGCATCCTTGCCGGTTGAGAACAGTTCCTTACCGGTGGCCGCATTCAGGATGTAAAGCGTCGCGGGCTGTGACATTTTCTGGACTTCACCTGTGCTGTAGGCTGCTCCATTATCTTTGCCAACGCGTGTGGGCATGCCGGACGAAAGCGCAAACACCAAGCCGTTCGCGACCGCGGGCGCCATGGGAGCAGTCAGGTCGCGCGATCCCCAGGCGGGCGTAAGCGTTGGGCTTCCATTGCTGATGCTCAACTTGAAGGCAACGATGCTGCCCGTCGCGGCGGTTGCATCGCCAGTGGGCGACTTGACGCTGAGCGGACCGCGAACCGCGGCGTACACCCAGCGCTGACCGTTCTCAACCGACGTGGCAAACGTGCCGTACAGCCCGGTGCCGCCTGCCTGCGATCCCGATGCGATCAACGGTTCGGATGCAAACAGCGGCGTGTGGTGATCCGAACCGCCAAGCGCGGTGGAGTCCAGAATGTAGATGCGGCCCCGGCGATCCCCCGCGATCACGTAGTCCTTGCCGCCCTCGGCAAACACGGCGGGCGTAATGCCGGTGACCGGCAGGCCAGCCTTGGGTGCGGGCGCGGCATCTTTCGGTGTGAACCAGTCCTTTACTGTGAGCGACTTGGCCTGAAGTGCAAGTACGGTATCGCTGTAAGTTCCGGCGGCGTCTCCCTTGCCGTCCGGCAGCATGCCGTAGACCACGTCATCCTTTGTGCCGGCTGCCACGCCGCCTGTGCCGGAGAAACCTGATCCGCCCGTCATGAAGGAAGTGACATCCCACTTCGACGGTGCCACCATCGGCAGATCGGGCGTGGGCGGCAACTTTGGTGGTGTAAACGTGCCTGCGTACAGTCCATTCGGGCCACCGCAGCCGTTGATCGTCGCAGCATACAGGGTTGAGCCTGCAAAGTTAAGGCCGGTGACGTTGCTGTTCGCTGGCAGCATTTTTGCCGGCGGAATCATCTCTGCCTGGCCGTCCTGGGCACGCAGCGTGCGGACATAGCCGTCAGCGCTGACGCTGAAGTACGGTGCCAGCCGGGCGATGGGGTTGGCTCCGCCGAACCCGCCAAAGCGGGAGGTGGCGCTTTGGCCGGTCATCACCATGCTGCTGGTAATGCCGCCGGGGCAGAGGGCTGTAGACGCCGCGGCCTTCGCTGCGTCGAGCGGCGGAAATGGTGTCTTGAAGTAGAGCCGGCCAAGGTCCGCATCGACCGCGTATGACGCGCCACCGCTGCCGTTCGCCAGCACCAGTTCCTCAAATCCACGGTATCCGATCAGGCGGCTCAGCACGATGGGGTTGGTCATGGCGGTAAGGCCGCTTGCCTTGTTATCCAACTGGTACTTCCAAAGCTGCTTTACCTTGCTGACGCTGCTCAGCGAAAAGATGGTTTCGCCCTGCGACCATCCATCACGCTGCGGATTGCCACCCGTGCTTGGCCAGTCCGCGGCCCAGACGCAAAGACTGGAGCATGCAACCGCGCAGCATGACCATAGAACCATTTTTCGCATGCGTTTTGTATCCCTTTCTGTAGCCCGACCCTTGTGTTCTAAACGAAACTGAGACGTCTCAGTGGAGCTTCTAAATGTAGCAGTGGCCTTGCTTGGCCGGTTCATGATCTCTCTCAATCGAGTTGCGAGACCAGGAGCTATTTGGAAGCAACTACTTATTCCACTGGGAAAGAACCGTTGTCAAGCAAACGTTTACCCAGCCGGATCGCAAGTACAAACCTGTGCAGCATAGGATTGTTCTATGCGCTGGATGCTCCTTATTGATACCTGTGGCAGCCGTGGAGGCGTGGCTTTGGTGGACCTGGCGGCCTCAAGCCCTCGTGCCAGGGAAGGTTTTGCACTTGACGCTTTTGCAGAGCGAAGCCTGCCAGGCCGCGCAACGCAGGAGCAACTGATGCCGACTGTCGCGGAGCTACTGGAAGCGGCAGGGCTTCCGCCGTCGCAATTGGACGTAATGGCGGTGGTGACGGGGCCGGGTTCGTTTACCGGCGTGCGCATCGGGATGGCTGCTGTGAAGGGTCTGGCAGAAGCGCTGGGTAAACCCGTTGTGGCAGTTTCGCGTTTGGCGGTCCTGGCCGCGCAGGCAGGTTCAGACAGGTCGGCACAGGCCTGGATCGATGCCGGTCGCGGTGATGTGTTCCTTCGAAAACCCCATGGCGAAGTTATGCAGGAGCAGATGGTGCATGGCGCAGACGCTGTGAACGCGTTGCAGCCGGGCGACAGTGTGGTTGTTATGGAGGAACGGCTCAGCGAACTTTACCCTGCGTCTGAAACCGTGCCGGAGGTCGGTGTGGCAGAAGCCCTGCCCCTTGCCGTCGCGGCAGCCCGGGCTGGCCTGTTCGCAGACGTGGCCCTGCTGGATGCCAATTACCTCCGTGTGCCTGACGCGGAGTTGGCGCGGCAGGCGCGCATGGCAGCCAACGCGGAATGATCGGCGAGACACAGTTTCGAACAGCCACTGCCAGCGACCTTCCAGACGTCTTGCAGATCGCAGAGGAAAGCCCATTTGCACCCCAATGGCCTGCTGCGCAATTCCGGCAGATGTTGGACGAGCAGCATCCAGACGCAAACCTCCGGCGTTGCGTTCTGGTTGCGGTTTCGGCTACCCACGTCGTCGGTTTTGCAGTGGGATTGCTGCTTTGCGCGGTGTCTCCTCCGGAAGCAGAGCTCGAGAGCATAGTGGTGTCACAGCTGTTTCGAGGCAAAGGCATCGGTAAAGCTTTGATTGACGCGGTGATCGCCTGGGCCCTGGACGGAAAAGCAGACCGCCTGCGCCTCGAGGTGCGTGTCGGTAACAGCGCGGCGTTGCGGCTGTACACGCGCCATGGATTTGCGTCGGTAGGGAAGCGACCACGGTACTACACGCAACCCGAAGAGGACGCCCTTTGCCTGGAGCGCACTTTGCCGTAGAGACCCTTTCGGGACGGCTATTGCATCACCTTGCCGGGATGCTGGCACAGGGGGCGCAGCGCCAGTATCATGCAGAGGTATGGTTCGCGATGGTTACTTTTATGCGCTCGGATTCGTTCTGGTCGCGGTACTGCTCTGGAAGCTGACTGGTTCCGCCGCACTGGGTGTTCTGCCCTTGCTGCTGGCGGCTTTCTTTCTTTGGTTTTTCCGTGATCCACCACGCAGGATCACGACAGAGCCGGGCGCGTTGGTTTCGCCCGCAGATGGCAAGGTCACAGAGGCAGAGTGGATCGAAACGCCAGATGGCAGCCGCCTGCGCCTAAGCATCTTCCTGAACGTGTTTGATGTGCATGTGAACCGCGCGCCCATTGAGGGTGTCGTCAGCCAGGTGAACTATAAGCAGGGCAAATATCTGAATGCCATGCGGGCTGACTCCAATATCCTGAACGAGCAGAACGCCGTCGTCATTGAGAGCGCGCATGGTGTTGTGCAGGTGAAGCAGATTGCCGGACTGCTGGCGCGTCGCATCGTTTGCCGCGTCAAACCAGGGGATCGCCTCGCACGCGGAGAACGGTTCGGCTTGATCAAGTTCGGGTCGCGCGTGGATATTATAATGCCTGCCAGCGCAAATCTGCTGGTGCGCGTGGGAGATCGTGTCAAGGGCGGCAGCACCACCCTGGCCACACTTTCTGTAGCAAACCCGGTGCTGGAAAGCTAAATGAAGCCAACTGCGGAAGCGGCAGGGCGGCGTCCGCGTCGCGGGCTCTATGTCCTGCCATCGCTGTTTACCGCCGGTAACATTGCCGCTGGTTTTTACGCGATTACGCAATGTTTGCAAGCGGTTCCGGGGGACAACAGCTACTTCAACCGTGCAGCGCTTGCGATTGCGTTTGCGCTGCCGTTCGACGCTCTGGACGGTCGAATCGCCAGGATGACGAACACCGAAAGCGACTTCGGCCGGGAACTGGATTCCCTGGCGGATGTGATCACCTTTGGCGTTGCACCCAGCGTTCTGGCCTACACGTGGGGCTTCCGTATGCTGCCGCTCGGCTCTATGCCTGTTTTGCGGCAGAATGCGCTTGATTTCGGTCTTGTAGCGGCCTTTTTGTTCCTTGTGTGTGGCGCTTGTCGCCTGGCACGTTTCAATGTCACTGCCAATCCCAAACCGAGCAATCCCGGACGGCCTGGCCGCAGGTACTTCGTCGGCATGCCTATCCCCGCAGCCGCCGGGGTGGTCGCCAGCGTGGTTCACTGTTTTGACGGTTCGCCGATCTACGACCCTCGGATTGGCCTGGTGTGGCTGGCGTTGCTGCTGTTCACAGGCTTTCTGATGGTCAGCCGTTGGCGTTTTTGGAGCGGCAAGGAGATCAACCTTGGAACGCAGCAGCCGGTTCGGCTGTTTGTAGTTCTTATGGTCTTTGGTGTCTTGTTGGCGAAGTTTTCCGAGTACCTTCTGATTTTCATGGCGCTGACATACATGGTCAGCGGCATTTGGGCGCGGTTCCTGTATGCGGCGCAAAGCCGTCGGGCGCGGCGGTTAGGCATGCCGATGCCGAACGCGACCCAGACCTGACGCAACTGGCCGCCAGGCGCACCCGACCCTGTTGCAGCAGCATCTGAACACCTATGAGTAAGAACAACTATCGAATTGCGGTGGTCGGCGCGGGTTCGCTGCTGGGCAAGGAAACAGGCGACGAGATCGCCGAAAGCCCTCTGGCGACCGCCACCACGCTTCTGTTGGACAACGAGTTGGAGAGCGGCACACTGGAAGCTGTAGGCGATGAGGCTTCCTTTATCCAAACGCTGGAACCCGCGGCTTTTGAGAATGTGGATGTCGCCATCTTCGCCGATGCAGCGATGCTCCGCGAGCATGGCCGCACCGCTCGCCAGATGGGCGTTGCGGTCGTAGACGCTACTGGAACGCTCGACTTCGCGCCGAATGCGCCGGTCCGTTCGCCGCTGATCGCGGAAGGTGCGCCACTGGACCTGGAGACGACCGTGGTCCGCGTGGCCCATCCTGTAGCGTCGGCTCTGTCGCTGGTCTTGATGCAGGCTGGTAAGGCTGGCGCGCTCAGGTCTGCATTCGCTACAGTCCTGCAACCTGCCAGCGAGAATGGCCGAGCGGGCGTGGACGAGTTGCAGCAGCAGGCAGTGAGCCTGCTCTCGTTTCAACCCGTTCCGAAAGATGAGTTCGACGCACAGGTCGCCTTCAATCTGCTGCCAACGCTAGGGGAAAACGCCAAACTGCCGCTGGCCGCTGTGCAAGTGCGCATCCTGCGCGATTTCGCAACGCTGACAGGTGGCAAAACGTCGCCTCCCGTGCTGCAGATGTTGCAGGCTCCCGTCTTCCATGGCTTTGCGGTGTCGATGTTTCTGGATTTTGAGGAGCCGGTTACAGCTGATGCCTTGAACGCAGCGTTGCGGTCCGAACACCTAGACCTAGTGGGTGAAGAGGGTGATCCGCCAAGCAACCTGAGTTCGGCCGGGCAGGGCCAGATCCTGTTGCGCGTAGAACCTGCCTCAAAGGAAGCGGGCACACGCTTCTCGCTGTGGCTGACGATGGACAACCTAAAGCTGACAGCAAGAACTGCCGTGGCCTGCGCCCTGGAACTAACGCGCATGCGGCCGCTGGGAAGCGTGCAGTAAGAAGACTCGCGGTGCCTGAGGCTAGTGCTTCGGTGCCGCGTACTTCTTCACATTGACGGGTGTGTTGTAACGGACGTGCGTGTAGTACGTGGTGCGCGTGTCATGCTCTGGCGTGAAGAATTCCTGCTTCAGCGAAATGGCGCGTGTCGTATCCACCCAAACGGTCACGTGAGTAAAGGTGTCCGCGGTTGCGGGGTCTTTCGGAGTCAGGTCCAGCTTGACGGTCGGGGTGCCGTCGATCGTTTCGGTGCCCTGCAGGGTGACATTCCAGGCCCGCTCCAGGTCCTTGCCGCTGCCGCCGAATCCCAGCGTCAGAAAGCTCTCCACGCGGCTGCGATTCTGCCCTGCGTCAAAGGGTGTCAGCTTCTTGGCGACGGCGTCGTAAAGCGATCCTTTGCCATCGGCAAAATGCAGGTACTTCAGGCTAGGCGAGGTAATGATTGCGCCCATCTCAGTGCCTGTTTTTGTTCGGAGAAAGTAAGTGGATCCTGTCTGCGTTGTAGTTTCACGCACCACATGTTCGTACAGGTCCCACTTCAGGTCGGCCTCGGCAGACTGGAACTTCGCCGACGCGGCGTCGATCTGCCTCAACGCCTTGTCCAGAGCGGGATCTGTGGCTGCATGCATGGAAGTTGCGCATAGAGCAAAGATTGCAGCAGCGAGAGGGATGTAGGTGCGGCGCATGGTGCTCCTTGGTGTGGCTTCGTTTCCAGGCCTGTACATAGGCTCTGCCCTGATAAGTGAAGCGCAACGGCAGACAAATCACTTACGCCACTTAGTAGATGGACGTAAGTGGTTGTCGTTAACGGTGTGCCCAGACACGGTACGTGCCGACGCCGCCGTTCGACGCGGGTAGCGGCTCGTAGCGTTCGATCAGGACATCCCCTGCGATGGGTTCAATCAGGCGTCGCAACGCGCGGCGGGTGCGCAGGTCGTCCGTAGGCCCTTTGACATGGGTCAGGCTCTGCTGCACGTCGGTTTCACGCACCTGGTAGACCAGTTCGCCTGAGCCGTCGTTCTCCACCATGATCTGCGACGGCAACTGGTACACAGGCCGGTCGCGATAGTTGATGAAGTGCGGCGTGACAAAGATGAATAGCAGGATGAGCGTCACCATGACGTCGTAATGAAACGAACCGCGCTCGTAGGTCCAGAACAGGTAACTGCGAAGCGTCTTTAGCATGCCGTTGCCTTTCGCATTACAGCGCCGCCTGTTTCTGGATGACCGTCTCGCCGTTCATGTAGGGCTGCAGGGCTTCGGGAATGCGCACCGTGCCGTCGGCCTGCTGGTAGTTCTCCAGGATGGCCAGGTAGGTTCGTCCCACTGCCAGTCCTGAGCCGTTCAGCGTGTGCAGGAACTCTGCTTTCTTGGCACCGGCAGGCCGATAGCGGATGTTGGCTCGCCGGGCCTGGAAGCTGCCGAAGTTGGAGCAGGAAGAAATCTCGCGATACAGCGCCTGCCCCGGCAGCCAGACTTCGAGATCATAGGTCTTCTGCGAGGCGAAGCCCATGTCGCCGGTGCACAACAGCATGCGGCGGTAGGGCAGGCCCAGCCGCTCCAGCACGGTTTCCGCGTGGCGGGTCAGGGCCTCGTGCTCGTCCGCGCTTCTCTCGGGCGAGGTGAACTTGACCAGCTCCACCTTTTGGAACTGGTGCTGGCGGATCATGCCGCGCACGTCACGGCCGTAGCTGCCGGCCTCGCTGCGAAAGCACGGCGTATAGGCGCACAGGCTGGTGGTCAACTGCTTCTCGTCCAGCGTTTCGTCCCGGAACAGGTTGGTCACCGGCACTTCTGCCGTTGGAATCAGGTAGTGGTCGAACCCTTCAAACTTCTCGCGGTCGACGCGAAGGTTGTCCTCACCCGACGCAGCATCGGCCGCGCCTTCTTCCTCGCCCAAGGATCCCGTGAATGCAGTTTTGTCGACACAGTAGAACAGGTCCTGCTCAAATTTCGGCAGCTGGCCGGTGCCGAACATCGAAGCGGCGTTCACCATGTACGGCGGCAGCACCTCCGTATACCCGTGTTCGCGCGTGTGCAGGTCCAGCATGAAGTTCGCCAGGGCACGTTCCAGCCGCGCGCCCGCGCCAATCTGCACCACAAAGCGCGAACCGGAGATTTTCGCGGCCCGGTTGAAGTCCAGAATGCCGAGCTGCTCGCCCAGTTCCCAGTGCGGCTTGGGCGTGAAGTCGAAGTTCGGCTGCTCGCCCCAGGTCTTTTCCTGGCGATTGCCGTGCTCGTCCTTGCCGTCAGGAACGGAACTGTCGGGCAGGTTCGGCAGGGCGGCCAACATGCTGCGCAGATCGCCATCCAGCGCGTCTGCGGTGGCCTGCAGGTCTTCCATCTTGTCGCGCAGCACACGGACTTCGTCGGTCAACTCGGTTGCGTCGCCACCGGTTCGCTTTAGCTTGCCAATGTCTTCCGACAGGCGATTGCGGCGCGCCTTTAACGCTTCAAGCTCGGTGATGGTTTCGCGGCGTCGTGTGTCGAGAGCGGGGAAGTTGCCCAGCAGGCTGGCGGGATCGGTGTTGCGGCGTTTGAGTGCGGCTTCCACCTCCGGGAGATTGCCCCGGACGTATGCGAGGTCGAGCATGCGTCTATGTTAGCGGTTCGGCACGCCAGCCGGAGAGCGACTTGTCGTTTCTGTCAGTCTGCTTTGTCCAGTCGGTGTCGCGGTTTGTTCCTGTTCACCGGAGAGGCGACGTTTAGCATGTTGGATATGCAGATTTTCCGCCGTGCCGCGACTGCCGTTCTTTGTGCCAGCATCTTTGCTGCCTCTACCCCGGTAAGCCATGCCGATGCCTACACGGGCAGCCCAAAATTGGTCATTATGCTGGTGTTCGACCAGTTTCGCGGCGATTACCTTGACCGCTACCGGGCCGACTTCAAGGCAAAGAACGGGTGGAACCTGTTTCTGCGGCAGGGCGCGCACTTTACGGATTGCTACTACGACTATGCCAACCTGATCACGGCGGCGGGCCACTCCACCATTGGCACAGGGGCGTACACCGACGGCCACGGCATCGGATTGAACGAGTGGTGGGAGCCAGGGCCTGATGGCAAGGAGCACCAGGTTTCCTCCGTGGAGGATCCGCGTTACACGATCGTCGGCGCTCCGCAGGGAGCACCCGTGTCGCCCGGCGCGTCGCCCAAGAATGAGATGGCTTCTACCCTGGGCGATGAACTTGTAGTCGCAACCCAGGGCAGGGCGCGGGTGTATGGCGTGTCATTCAAGGATCGCGCGGCGATTCTTACGTCCGGCCATACGCAGAAGGCTGCCTTCTGGACCGATCACGACACCGGCAATTGGGTGACGTCCACCTACTGGCTGAAGTCGATGCCGACCTGGGTCACAACGTTCAACGACGGCAAGCGCCAGGCCGCCGCGCGCAAGGAAGCGAACGTACCGACGGGCAGCTTCTACGAAAAAGTGGGCCGCACGCCCGCTTCGGTCAGCTACCAGTTGGACTTTGCCAAGGCGTTGATCCAAAACGAACACCTGGGCGCGAATCCTGCCGGCGTGACCGACCTGCTGACGCTTTCCATCTCGTCGACTGACATTCTGGGCCACGCCATGGGGCCAGACTCGCCGGAAGAGCGCGTCATGATCGACGCGGCGGACGGGCAGCTAGACAGCTTCTTCTCATGGCTGGACAGCACCGTGGGCCTGCAGAACGTGATGGTCACGTTCACCGGCGACCACGGCGTGGGACCCACCATCCAGACGGCGCAATCGTATGGCCTGCCCGCGCGCAGCTTGAGTCCTGCCGGCCTTGTGACTGCAGTGGAAACGTTGCTGGAACAGCGGTTCAAGCCTGCCGGGACGGTGAAGTATGTGCTGGGATACGACCAGCCCTGGATCCAGCTTGACCCTGCGCCATTCATTGCACAAGGCGTCAGCGAGGTGGACGCGGAAACCGCTACACGCGACGCCATGGAGGGGTACCTGGCAGGGCAGGCTACAAAGGAAGCGGCAGCGCCAAGCACCGGCAGCCGCCAGCCTGATCCTGTGCGCACTCAGTTCATCTCCACCATCTCGCAGATGAAGGCCGGGCTGCTGCCGGATACGGATTATGGTCGCCGCGAAATGCACAGCTATACGCCTCGCATGGGCTGGGGCGTCCACTTCAACCTGGGTGCGTACCAGTACGGTGGTTACGCCACGGGGGCCACGCATTACTCGGCCAATTCGTACGACCGTCATGTGCCCCTGGACATGTTTGGTGCGGGCGTGCAGCCGGGTACCTACCATGGTGTAGTTGCCCCGGTGGATATCGCAGCCACACTGGCGTCCATGCTGCGCATCAACCGGCCGTCGGCAGCTGTGGGCAAGGTGCTGACCGAAGCCATGAAGCCGGACACGGCAAAGGCAGGGCAGTGAGCACAACGCCAGACATGCGAGTGACGGTTGCCGGGGTTGAACTACGCTCGCCCGTGATTGCCGCCAGTGGCACCTTCGGTTACGGCGTTGAGTTTGAGGAGATCCTTTCTGTAGACCGCATCGGCGCGTTCATCACCAAGGGCATCTCGCTGAAGCCGATGGATGGCAACCCCATGCCACGCATCATTGAGACAGACCGCGGCATGATGAACGCCATCGGTCTGCAAAATGTGGGCGTCGAAGCGTTTGTGCGGGACAAGATGCCCGGCATTCGGCGGATGCGTGGTGCCATATGCATCGCGAATGTCTTCGGCTTCACCATCGAGGATTGCATCGGGGTCATCGAGCAGTTGAACGATGCCGACGGCATTGCCATGTACGAGCTGAACGCAAGCTGTCCGAATACGAAGCACGGTGGCATGGTATTCGGCACAGATCCGGAATCGCTGGGCGAACTGGTGAACCGCTGCAAGGCAGTTTCAAAACGCCCGCTCATGGTGAAGTTATCGCCGAACGTGACCAACATCGCCGGTATGGCTCGAGTGGCGCAAGCCGCCGGTGCCGATGCTGTGTCGCTGGTTAATACTTTCCTGTCGCTGGCGATTGACGTGGAAACGCGCAAGCCGCGCATCGCGAATGTCACGGGTGGATTAAGCGGACCGGCCATCAAGCCAATCGCCGTGCGCATGGTGTGGCAGGTGGCGGATGCGGTGAAGATCCCTGTCGTTGGTCTGGGCGGTGTGATGAAAGCGGAAGATGCCGTGGAGTTTCTGCTGGCCGGTGCGACCGCTGTCCAGGTAGGCACCGCAAGCTACGCCGATCCGCGCGCTGCGGAGAAGATTGCCACTGGCTTGACGAAGTGGTGCGAGAAGTCTGGCGTGGAGAAGGTAAGTGAACTGGTTGGCGACTTGAAATTGTAACCATACCGAAGTGCTGCGCTAGACTTTAGGTATGAACGGTCGGCATGAGATCGAGCAACGACGGGAACAAATCGCAGAAATCTGCCGTGAACACGGGGTCGCGCGCTTGCTCGTCTTCGGCTCAGTGCTGCGTGATGACTTCAATCCGGAAACAAGTGACATCGATTTCTTAGTCGAGTTTCTACCCAGTACCGGAGGTGTCTCTCTTGATGCCTTCCTTCAGTTACGAGTCGCATTGCAGGATCTGATGAACAGGCAGATCGATCTGGGGCAAGAAAGCGCGCTGAAGAATCCGTACCTCTTGCACCATGTAAACCTTGAAAAGGAACTGCTCTATGC
The DNA here is from genome assembly GCA_050954525.1 of Janthinobacterium lividum. Classification (GTDB taxonomy): domain Bacteria; phylum Acidobacteriota; class Terriglobia; order Terriglobales; family Acidobacteriaceae; genus Terriglobus. The sequence continues at coordinate 1,923 of JBPBPZ010000373.1, read as the reverse complement.
CGCGTGATGTTCGAGTTTATCTCCACGATGTGAAAAGTGCGGGAGATGAAATCCTCGACTATACGCAGGGCATGGCCTTCGAGCAGTACCGGACAGATGGTAAGACGCGTCGCGCTGTAGAGCGATGCTTGGCCATTATCGGAGAGGCATTGGTGCAGGCTCGGCAAAAGGGGCTAACTGATGTTGAGCACTTGCCTCGCGTACAAAGTGTCATCGATCTACGCAACTTCCTCGTGCATGAGTACACCAAAGTCAAAGATGAAGTCATCTGGCAAGTTCTGGAACAGCACCTGCCGGTTCTACTTAAAGCTGTAGACAATCTTCTTGAAAGCGGGACCGCGTGAGTTCAAGGATCACCCGCGCTCTGCTGAGCGTGACCGACAAGACGGGCCTGCTGCCCTTTGCGCAGCGGCTGCATGACATGGGGGTCGAACTGGTTTCGACCGGCGGCACGGCGAAGGCGCTGCGCGAGGGCGACCTGCCGGTGCGCGACATCAGCGACCTGACCGGCTTCCCCGAGATGCTGGATGGCCGTGTGAAGACGCTGCACCCGAAGGTGCATGGCGGCATCCTGCACATCCGTTCCAATGCGGAGCATGTGACCGCCGTGAACGAGCACGCCATTGAGCCGATCGACATGGTCGTGGTGAATCTGTACGCCTTTGAGAAGACCGCGAACAAGCCCGGCGCGCCCTTCGCGGAGATCATCGAGAACATCGACATCGGCGGTCCCAGCATGGTGCGGTCCGCAGCGAAAAACTTCGCGGATGTCGCCATTGTGACTGATGTGGCGGATTATGAGACGCTCGCAGGCGAGATGGAGGCGAGCGGCGGATCGTTGTCGCTGGCAACGCGCTGGCGGTTGGCAAAAGCTGCTTTCGCGACCACGGCGGCTTACGACACGGCCATTGCCAATGCGTTGGAGCGCCTTGCCGAACCGAGTGGCAGCGAGTCACAAGCTGCCGACTTCAGCGACGCGGAGGTACCGCGCTCGCTGCGGCTGAACCTCCCGTTGAAGGGGACTCTCCGCTACGGCGAGAATCCGCACCAGGCAGCCGCGGTGTACACAGACGGCACCGCCACTGGTATCGCCAACGCAAAGCAGTTGCAGGGCAAAGAACTTTCATTCAACAACCTGGTCGATCTGGACGCGTGCTGGGAGCTGACCAGCGAGTTCGAATCGACGGCAGTTGCGATCATCAAGCACACCAATCCGTGTGGCGTGGCGACGGGTGAGACGGTTCTCCAGGCCTATCGGAATGCTCTCGCGGCGGATCCGGTATCGGCTTTTGGTGGCGTGATCGGCATCAACCGTGCGGTGGATGGAGCGGCAGCCGAGGAAATTGCAAAGCTGTTTGTGGAAGCAATTGTTGCTCCATCGTTCACTGCGGAGGCGCTGGAGCGCTTCTCCGCCAAAAAGAATCTCAGACTGCTTCAAATTGCGCCAGCGCATGCCAAACGCGCGCTGAAGCAGATCTCTGGAGGCATGCTGTTGCAGGATGCCGATCACGGCTCCCTTGCGGATGTCGATCTCAAGGTCGTGACGGCACGCCAGCCAACCGAGGCCGAGCAGATTGCGCTTCGTTTTGCTTGGACCGTCTGCAAGCACGTGAAGTCGAACGCCATTGTGTACGCCAGAACGCACGAAGGTCACGGGCAGAGTGTGGGAATTGGTGCCGGGCAGATGAGCCGTGTGGATGCAGCGCGATTTGGCGCCATGAAGGCGGCGCTGCCGCTTGCCGGTACCGTCGCCGCGTCAGACGCTTTTTTCCCCTTCGCGGACGGCCTAGAGACAGTTGCCAGCACAGGAGCAACCGCCGTGATCCAGCCGGGTGGCAGCGTCCGTGACGCGGAAGTCATTGCCGCCGCCGACCGGCTTGGCATCGCTATGATCTTTACCGGTATGAGACACTTCCGGCACGG
>JBPBPZ010000369.1:0-33324 GCA_050954525.1 Janthinobacterium lividum | reverse complement strand
GCGTGAAATATCGACCCCGTCCATTCCACGTCCGGTGATCGCAGCTGTGCATCGAGGCCGCCTAATTCTTACGTGTGACATCAAAGGCGTCTGCAATTGCAGGATGACGCACGCGCCGTCAGTGGCGTCTTATAGATGTGAGGTTCATATGTTCAGCAAGCCTGTTCGTTCCGCGTTGGTGTGCGTTCTGCTTACCCTGCCGTTGCCCGCGCTGGCGCTGGACCGCGGCACCTTCCCAAAGCCGTTGCAGGATGTGGCGCTGAGCCACGAGAAGCTGCAGACTGCGGTGTTCGCGGGCGGCTGCTTCTGGGGAACGCAGTCTGTCTTCGAGCGGGTGAAGGGTGTGCGGAAGACGGTTGCAGGCTATGCAGGCGGCAAAGCGAACACCGCCACATACAACCAGGTAATCACCGAGACCACCGGGCACGCGGAGTCCGTTGAAGTGACTTACGACCCGTCTGTCATCACGTATGGCGGTCTTCTGCGCATCTTCTTCTCGGTTGCGCACGACCCCACCACGCTGAACCGGCAGGGCCCGGATGAAGGCACATCGTACCGCTCGGCGATCTTCTACACGTCCGCGGAGCAGCAGAAGATAGCAGAGGCATACATTGCGCAGTTGGATGCGGCGCATGTCTTCAAATCGAAGATCGTGACGGAAGTGACGCCGCTCAAGGGTTTCTACAGGGGCGAGGCGTACCACCAGGACTATGCGCTGCACAATCCTGATAACCCCTACATCCAGGTGTGTGACCGGCCAAAGATCGACGCGCTAAAACGGGAGTATCCCGACCTGTTCGTCGACTATAGGGGCCAGTAAGCACGCACGATCTACACTGTTCCTGCATGGATCAGAGTTACGACATCATCATTGTGGGCGGCGGGCCCGCTGGAGCAACGGCGGCCTACCAGCTTGGCCAGGCAGGCGTCAGGGTTTTGCTGCTGGACAAGGCTTCGGAGTTCCCCCGTGAAAAGCCCTGCGGCGGCGGTCTGTCTGCGCGCCTGTTGCGCCGCTTTCCCTACGTGCAGGAGTTCCTTTCCGCGGGCGAGGTTCCTGTCAATCCTGTGAGCCGCGTTCACCTGGAGTCGCCCGACGGCACCCGCGTCAGCTACCAGCAAGCCGAACCGATCCTGTACCTGATCCGCCGGTGGGAGTTCGATGCCGCGCTGTTCCGCCGTGCAGAGCAGGTGTGCACCGTGCGTAAAGGTGTCATGATTCGGCGCTGCATCGTGAAGCCGGACCACGTCGAACTGGAAAGCACCACCGGCGAGCTGTTCACCGCGCCCATGATCATCGGTGCAGATTCCGCCAACTCTGTCATCGCTCGCCACACCGGTCTGCGCAGCGAAGCCGCGCACAAGGAATACGCCGTCGACATGATGGAAGAGACGACCTATGACCGTCTCGATGTGAAGGACCGCGAAAGCATTTACCTGTTTCTGACGCTGACCGAAACCTTCGGCTATGGCTACATTTTTCCCAAGACGCAGCACCTGAACCTGGGCTTCGGCTGCAAGCTGGACTGGTATTTGAAAGCCCTGCGCGGCAAGGGTGCGGAACACCACGCGGATTGGGTCGACAAGCTGAAAGCCAAGGGCGACGTCACTGGCGAAACCAACCGCGCGGGCTACAAGGCGTTTCCCATCCCGGTTAGCGGTCCGCTTGAAAAGACGTATACCGACCGCGTTCTGCTGGCAGGCGATGCGGGAGGCTTTGTGAATGCGTTCACGGCAGAGGGTATTTTCTACGCCATGGCCAGTGGTTCGCTCGCTGCGGACACCGCGCTCGCAGCCATCCGCAAGCAGCGCTACGACGAACGCGAACTCAGCGGATACCAGCGGGCATGGCAGGCTGAAATCGGCAGCGACCTTCAGCACTCGGTCGAGATCCAGCACCGGTTGTTCAACGGCTCCGGCCGCATGGACGCGCTTGTGCGTAAGGCCAAGGAGGACCCGGAACTGCTGCGTCTGATCATTGGTTACAGCATGGGCGCGGCCCGGTATGAAGAACTGCGCAGTCACATGATGCGCTCCACCGTGCCCACCTGGGTGTGGAGCAAGATGAAGGCGGCAGTCGGTCTAGCGCGCTGACGGTCCTTGCTTCAGCAAAGCAATGTCTGGACTAAGCGCGATACTTCAACGCTGGATGGTGACGCTGCGAATCGTGATCGGTGTAAGCGGTTTGTTATGGCCGTTGCGCGGAACGCGTGCCATTTCGCCCGCCAGCTTTGTGGAAGCCTCATCGCACTGGCCGAAGATGGTGAAGCGATTGTCCAGCGTGTGCGCGGGTGCGTCCGTAATGAAGAACGAACTGTCGTTCTTATCCGGCCCGTCATTCGCCATGGCCAACCGCCCGGGGCGGTCGAACTCCAGGCCGGGAACGGTTTCGATGCTGTAGGCGAAGCCTGCATCGGGCGCGCCGTCCGGGTAGTCCTGCTGCTGCACCATGAAGTCCGGCAGCAGGCGATTGAAGTGCAGGCCGTTATAGTAAGGCTTCTTAACTGTTGCGTGCGTGGCCGGGTTGGTCCAGGCACGCTTGCCTTCTGCCAGCTCCGTAAAGGTGGCAACGGCGACAGGGGCTTCGCGGCTGAACAGCCTGCAGGTGAACGCACCCATGGTGGTGTCGATGACTGCGGTGGGGCCGGCTGGGTCTGGCGCGGGCAGCGTTGGAATGGATGGTGGCACGGGCTGCGGCACAATGCTGGACGGCGGAACATCTTCCGCAACCGGGGGCAGCGGCTGACCGGGCTGCACGATGCGCAGCTTGTTAATGGCGATGGCCTTTGTGGTGCGATTGCCTACCTGCATGAGCGTGTGCGAAATCTTTGCGGCGACCGCGACTGAAGCGTCGTCGCACTGGCCAAAGATCGCTCCGCGCTTGTTCTTGTCGAACTCGTCATCGGCATGCAGTGTGATCAGGAAAAACGAACTGCTGATCTCTCCCTGGTGCGTTGCCATGGCCAACCGCCCGGGCCGGTCAAAGGCGATGCCGGGGATGGTCTCGCGGGCGATTGGCGGACCTGCCGCACCTTCACCGCCGCCGAAGCGATCGCCGCCGCGAATGCCGTCCGTGATGCCGGCAAGCGCGGTGCCATCGTAAAACGGTTTGCCGTGCACGTCCGTCATGTTCATGGCGTCGTGCCAGTCCCTGGTGCCCTCGGCCAGAGCGATGAAGTTCGCCGTCGTCTTCGGTGCCTGTTTTGCATAAAGCCTGCAGGTGATGCGGCCCGCCGTGGTGTCGAAAACGGCAAGTGGGCCAGTCGGTTCTGGCACCCGCGACGGCGCTCGCTTCTGCGAAAAGCAGGGAAGCGCGATCAGTAAAAGAAGCAGGCATGCTTGGCACAGGCGGTGCGTCATACGTCTATCCTGCGGCCAAGGTCCGGGCGTGCGTCAAGTGTTCTTCTCCACCCTGGCAATGGCGCGGGCCAGCGCGGCTGCTCCGTCACGAACAAACTTTCCATGACCGGTGGCGACTTGTTTGATCGGCAGTTCCGCCAGTTTGCGCGCGGAAGCGAACGCCAGCGGCTTATCCCAAGTGGCGATCTTTGGCAGCGGAAACCACCACACAGGCTTATTCACAGGCCGCAGCTCGCCGACGGAAACCAGGGCGTCGCCCGCGATCAGGGTGCCATCGCGCTCGTCCAGAAAGCTCATGTGCCCGGGCGTATGGCCCGGTGTGTCGATGCAGCGCAGTGACCCATAAAGCTCGCCTTCAGTCAGCAGGTGCGTGGGCTGAGTTTGTGCACCGGGAAATCCGCCTTTTGGGTTCTGCTGCGGTTCACCTGGGCGCAGCGACAGATCTTTGTGCAGCAGGGGAGCTTCGCGCTCGGAGATGGCCACGTCCAAACCCCCAAGCGCGCTGTGGATGCCGTCCAGCGAACCCATGTGGTCGCCGTGCGCGTGCGTCAGCAGAACCCGTTTGATCGTGCCACCAAAAGCACCCGCCGCCTTCAGGATCGACTTCTGCCTGCCCTTGATGGAGGTGTCGATCAGCGTCAGGCCGTCGCTTTCGCGCAGCAGGTAGCAGTTTGAAAAGCGGAGAAAGGTGATCTGGCAAAGGTTATCGCTCAGGCGCGTGATCTTCATGGTGTGTTGGGTAACTCCGTTGCAAATCGCTCGTGTATGGGATGCAGTCCGTACAATTTGCGATATGGATCGAGAGATGCTGAGCCGGGTTGCCGTGGTGCTGGTGCGTGCGCGCAATCCGCTGAACATTGGCGCGGCGGCACGCGCTATGGGCAACTTCGGCTTCAACGATCTGCGCGTGGTGAATGATTATGACGTGCCTTTCCAGGAGGCGCGGTCTGCCGTGGACGCCGCGCCGGTGCTGGCCGCGGCTTGCCAGTTTGGCAGCGTTGCTGAAGCAGTAGCGGACTGCACGCTTGTGGTCGGCACTACCGCCCTGGGCGACCGCCGTCTGCTGCATCCTGTTGACCTTCTGCGCGACGCCGCCGCGCCCATGCACGAAGCTGTGGCTGCAGGTGGACGTGTGGCCCTGCTGTTCGGGTCAGAGAAGACGGGGCTTTCCGCCGAGGAGATGAGCCACTGCCATCGCCTGCTGACCGTACCCATGCGCGATGGCGGCATCAGCATGAACCTGGGCCAGGCCGTGGCCGTGTGCCTGTACGAACTGGCGCGCGAAGCACCATCGCAGCGCACCTTGCCCGAGGCACCGCGGCAGGCGACCGGGGAAGAGGCGCAGCGGTTCGAGCAGCTGCTGCGCGAGGTGCTGCTTGCCAGTGAATACGACCGTCGCTTTCCCGGCAACATGGGCGAAGACGCTCTCCGCAGGCTGGTCCGGCGGCTGCAGCTGCCCGGGGACGATGTGGAGATCTGGCTCGGCATGCTGCGGCAGGTACTTTGGAAATTGAAGCGCTAAGCAGAGCAAAGGCAATCCGTATGGGCGCGTCCAAGAACGGCATGCATTGGTTTGCCACCGACGGGCAGGGTCTACGACAGTTGCTGGAACTGGGCTCGGCCTTCCTGTTGTCGTCGGTCGTAGGGCTTGAACGTGAAGTTCGGCGTAAGAGTGCGGGTCTGCGCACCTATGCCGTGGTTGGAACCACGGCGGCGCTGTTTCTGCTGATCTCGAAGTACGGGTTCAATGACGTGCTTGCCAACGGTCGCGTGGTTCTGGACCCGTCGCGCGTTGCCGCCCAAATTGTGACCGGCATCGGCTTTATCGGCGCGGGGCTAATCTTTGTCCGCACGGACCGCGTCACCGGGTTGACCACCGCAGCCACCGTCTGGCTGGTGACGGGCATTGGCATGGCATGCGGGGCCGGCCTGCTGCTGCTGGCGCTCGCCGTGGTCTCCATGTACATGGTAGTGGCGTTTGTGTTCCCGCTGCTCATCCGGATGCTGCCGCTTTCACCTTCTCCTGTTGAGGAGCAGAAAAGCGCCGAGCATGACTGAGACGTTGGTTCGGTCTTCCCTCACAAGTCTTGGTAGACTCCGTTGCATGCACAGGTTCAGCTTTGGGTCGTTTGCAGCGGTGTACGCGGGTGCGTGCTTGTTGAGTGTTTCGTTGGCTTCAGCGCAGGGCCCTGTGGCGCTTACCGCTGCGGATTACACGCGTGCAGAAAGCCGCATGGGATACAAAACGGCTCCGCTGATCGACCATGCCGTGGATCGCGTGACCTGGCTGAAGAACGATTCTGCACCCACCGGCGGCGACCGCTTCTGGTACAAGGACACGGCGAACGGCGTGACCACGTTCATGCTGATTGACGCGGCGCGTGCGGCCAAGGCACCAGCGTTTGATCACGCCAAGATGGCGTCTGCGCTGAACACGGCAGGCGTGCGCAACGCGGCAGCGGGCACCCTGCCCATTACCGAGCTTGAGTTTGCCGATGGCAACGCCACGCTGATTGTGACCGTGCGCGGCGAACGCTACCGCTGCGCCCTGCCTGCCTACACCTGCCCGAAGCAGCAGCTACCCGCAGCGCATCAGCAGAAGCAGGCAAATGGCCAGCCCGACGGCGGTGTCAGCGCGACGGCTACCGGCGGCAACGCCGGTATGAGTACGAACCCCGTAGCGGCTGCGCCTCTGCGCCCGGGCCGTGATGAAGCCGTGGTATCGCCTGATGGTAAGCGCGCCGTGTTCATCCGCGACTGGAATCTGTGGGTGCGCGATGTCGCCACGGGCGAGGAAAAACCGCTCACGACCGATGGCGTGAAGGACTACGGCTACGCTACGGACAACGCGGGATGGACGCACAGCGACCGCGCGGTGGTGGTGTGGTCGCCCGATTCCAAGATGGTCGCAACCTTTCAGCAGGACCAGCGCAAGACCGGCATGATGTACCTGGTGAGCACCAACGTGGGCCACCCCACGCTGGATGCATGGCACTATCCGCTGCCGGGCGACAAGGACGTGACCATGATAGAGCGCGTCGTCATCGACACGGACGCGGGCAAGGTGACGCGACTGAAGACGCCGCCGGACCAGCATCGCTCGTCGCTATGTGACGACATCAGTTGCCGAGGGGGCGGTTGGGACGACGTGCAGTGGGCTGCTGACGGCAGGACGCTGGCCTTTGTCTCTACCTCTCGCGACCATCGCTCGGAAAACCTGCGGATGGCCGACGTCGCGACCGGCAACGTGCGCGACGTGATGAACGAAACCGTTCCGACGTTTTTTGAGAGCGGCAACGGCCGTGTGAACTGGCGCTACCTGTCGAAGCGCAATGAAATCCTTTGGTTCAGCGAACGCAGCAACTGGGGCCACCTGTACCTGTTCGACGCGGGCACCGGAGCGCTGAAGCACCCGGTCACTGCTGGCGACTGGAACGTGACGCAACTGCTGCGCGTGGATGAAAAGTCGGGCGAGATTTTCTTCGAGGGCGTAGGCCGTGAAAAGGGCTGGGATCCGTACTACTCGGCCACGTATCGCGCAAAGCTCGACGGCAAAGCCGCGAACGAAGATCTGAAGCTGCTGACGCCAGAGAACAGCAATCACGCCGCCACGCTGAGCGAAGACGGCAAGTACCTTGTGGACGTGTACAGCACGCCGCAGGTGCCGCCCGTGGCCGTGTTGCGCAATGCTGAGGGCAAGCGCCTGACGGAAATCGCCACCGCCGACATCTCACGCTTGAAGGCCACCGGATGGCAGCCGCCCGTGTCGATCACGGTCAAGGGGCGCGATGGCAAGACGGATCTGTACGGCGTGATGTTCAAGCCGTCGAACTTCGACGCGTCGAAGAAGTATCCGATCGTGAACTACATCTACCCGGGGCCGCAGACCGGCTCGGTCGGCTCGCGTAATTTCGTCGCTGCGCGCGGCGACAGCCCGGCGCTGGCGGAGCTTGGATTCATCGTGGTCTCCATCGACGGCACTGGAACGCCGTGGCGCTCAAAGAAGTTTCACGAGGCATACTTCGGCGACATGGGCGACAACACCCTGCCTGACCAGGTGGCGGGCATGAAGCAGCTTGCAGCGGAAAACTCCTGGATTGACATCAATCGCGCGGGCGTTTGGGGCCACAGCGGCGGCGGCTTTGCCTCGGCGGATGCGATGTTCCGCTATCCCGACTTCTTCAAGGTGGGCTGGAGCGAAAGCGGCAACCACGACAACCGCAACTACGAAGATGACTGGGCCGAAAAGTGGATCGGACTGGACGATGCGGCCACGAAGAAGGCCTACGACGACCAGGCCAACCAGAACATCGCAAAGAACCTGAAGGGCAAACTGATGCTGGTCCACGGCACCATGGACGACAACGTACCGCCATCAAACACGCTGCTGGTAGTCGATGCCCTGATGAAGGCGGGCAAGGATTTTGACCTGCTGATGGTGCCCAACGCGCACCATGGTTACGGTGACCAGACGCTGTACATCACGCGGCGCCGCTGGGATTATTTTGTGCAGAACCTTGCAGGCGGCACACCTCCCAGGGAGTTCAAACTGACACAAACCGCCCCGGCCGGCCGGTAAAAGTAAAAGGGTGCGGCTTGTAGCCGCACCCTTTCAAACAAGCAGCGTTAGCGCGCAGCCTTGGTAGGTACTTTCCAGCCATCGTTGGTCAGCACCAGCGTGGTTTGTGCGCTGTTGGTGGCGGCCAGGGCGGCGCTCAACTGCGGAAAGGCATTCTGAGTCTCCTGGGCCTGCGCCCAGTCCTTCACATCGCCCAGGGTGTAGGTGTAATTCACGGTCGTGGTCGCGCCCACGTTGGTGCCTGCGGGTGTGTTGCTGACAATGTCCTTGACCTTGCGGTGCGCAAAGCAGAAGTTGCCATACCCCGGCTGCGTGGTGTCAGGCGTCCAGTTGCTGCGGCCCTTGTCGGTCAGGTCGTAGCTGTTTGCTTCCTTCTTGATGATCAGCAGCTTGGTCTTTTCGACAGGCGTGCGCGCCAGCAGGCCCTGGTCGACAAGCGCGTCAAAGGGCTGAACCTTGTCCGCGTCATCCTTGTCGTGCTGCTGCGGCATCTGGATGGGTTCCTTGTAAAGGCATTCCGGAAACTGGTCGTAGTAGCTGTTGATGGCCGTCTTCAGGTTGCCGGTATCGTCCTTTTTCTTGTCGCAGCCGGTGGCCACCAGGGCCAGGGCGGCAATCGCAACGGTTCCAGTGCGCAGCAGGTTTAGGTTCATGCGTGTCTCGCTTTCATGGGCGGCAATTTGCGCCGTGTCTCAGGCATTAGGATGCAACTATCCGCAACGTGCCGCCTGAGATCATGCCCGGGTACTCCTGGATTCCTCCAGTGGATACCCGGGCGGCCGCGTACTTACCTGGCGCAGAGTTTGCCCCCGTTGGCTCGGTCGCCCTCGGCCTTCGCGGCATCTTCCGACAGGTATTTGCCTGCCTTGGTCTTGCCGTAATAAGCGGTTCCAGGGCAGTGATAGACCTTGCTGGCTGTGTTGACCCAAACCTGACCCGGGCCGCCGCCGGCTGCCGCCGCTTCCTGCGAAAGGGGTGTCCTGCGCGTGTTGGACGAAGTTTGCACACCGTTCCCTGCGGAAGCCGTAGACGTTTGCCGAGCGGATGGTGCGGGGGTGGCAGTCGGCTCGGGCACCGCAGCGGGTCGTGCAGCAGGTGTCGGCGCAGCAGGTGTTGGTGCAGGGACGTTTGCCGGCTGCGCTGCGGCTTTGGCCGGTGCCGCGACCGATGCGGCGTACCAGCTTTGCACACCCTTGTGGCCCCGGCAGGCGCCATCTTTGTTTGCCGCGTTAGAGTAAGTGCCGTCCTTGCAGATGCCGGTGGACCCGGCGGGTGCGCTCGCAGGTGCCTGGGCTGAGCAAGACAAAGTGATGGCCGCCGCTGCGAACAGGGCGGTGAAACTGCAATGGATCTTCATGTCCGTTATTGACCTCGTGCGAGAGAAAGTGTTGCCGAACGAGAATACGCTGGTGGCGGTCTTTTACGTGAGTCCGAAGCCGCAACTCCGCGCTGCAAGCAGCTTTGCGGTTCAAGCGCGCAGAGTAAGCACGCCGGTATCATTACTGCTGAGTCACTACCGAGGAGATGCGCTTGAAAAAGGATCTGAACGAATCGCAACTGGACCGCCGATCTTTTCTCAAGGTCTCGAGCCTCGCCGTAGCGGCGAGCGTGGCAGCGGGTACCGAGCGCAACGCTCTGGCAGATGAAGCGGTGGGCGTCGACACTCACACAGCGCCGGGTGCAGATACCCCGGGTGCGGCAGACCCAGTTTCGTTCGTGAACATTCTGCAGGGCACCAACTCGGAGTACCAGTTCTCGCGCGGCAACACCCTGCCCATCGCTGCGATGCCATTCGGCATGGCGCACTGGACGCTGCAGTCGCGCGCGAACACGCCGTGGATGTTCCAGCCCAACGAGCGACGGTTCCAGGGCTTTCGATCGACGCACCAGCTGAGCCCCTGGCTGGGCGACTACGGCCACGCGACGTTTATGCCCGTGTGCGGAACGGTGAATCCCGAGGCATCGGCGCGCAGCAGTTCATTCCGTCCCGAGGAAGCGAAGCTTTCGCCAAGCTCTATGCAGGTGGAGATCCTGCGCTACGGCATCGACGCCGAGCTGATCCCAACCGAACGTGGCGCGCTGATCACCGCACGTTTCCGCAAAAACGAAGCTCCCGGGTTCCTCTTCGATATCCCAGGCGACCACGTACCGGAGATGCGGCAGGATGCTGTCCGCCGAACCCTTTCCTTCACGTCCAGCGACAACCGTGGGGGCGTTCCCGCCGGGTTTGCGACCTACTACGTTCTGCAGTTTGCAGAGGGTTGGAAGGGCTTCGAACTGCGCAAGCTGAAAGACGGCCACCACGTCGGCATTGTCACGCTGGACCCTGCGGCAAAGTTGATGCAGGTCCGCGTTGCAACGTCGTTCATCTCGTTTGAGCAGGCAGAACATAACCTGCAGCTTGAACTCGGTACCAAGACGTCTGCGACGTTGCGTGACGAAGGCCGCGCCGTGTGGAACAAGCACCTGAAGCGCATTGAGATTGGCGGCGCAACCCCCGTGCAGGCACGCACGTTCTACAGCTGCCTGTATCGCACTCTGCTGTTTCCGCGCATGTGGCACGAGCCAGCCGCGGACGGCAGCATGCACCATCGCAGCGCGTTCAACGGCAAGATCGTGCCCGGCGTCATGTATGCAGACCACGGCTACTGGGACGTCTACCGCGCCTGGTACCCCATGATGACCATCCTGTTTCCCGAGCGGCTGGCGGACATTCTGCAGGCCTGGGTCAACGCTTACAAGGAAGGCGGCTGGCTGCCGCAGTTTCCGTGCCCGGGATACCGCGCTTGCATGACCGGCAGCCTGATTGACTCGGTGTTTGGCGACGCGGCTGCAAAGGGCATCAAGGGTTTCGATCTCGCCGCCGCCTACGAAGGCCTGAAGAAGCACGCCACGCAGCCCGGCAACCCAGACGCGGGCTGGGGTCGTCGCGGTGTCACCGAGTACATGAAGTACGGCTACGCGCCCTACGGCGTGGTGGAGCAGTCCGCGGCCGAGACGGTCGACCAGGCCTATGGAGACTTCTGCATCGCGCAGGTTGCCAAGGCGGTCGGCAAGACGGATGACGCAGCCATGTTTATGAAGCGGTCGGAAAGCTGGAAGCACCTGTTCGACACGAAGACCGGCTTCATTCGTGGGAAGAAGGTGGACGGCACTTTCATCGAGCCTTTCGACCCCATCACGTGGGGCGACCCGTACGTGGAAGGCGCCGCATGGCAGCACCGCTTCGACGCTCCGCATGACGTGGAAGGCCTGTTCGCGATGCTCGGCGGCAAGGAGAAGGCGGTCGCCGCGCTGGAAGAAATGATCACCATGGCCCCAGACTTCAACGTGGGCTCGTACAAGCAGGAAATCCACGAAATGTCCGAGATGGCCGCCGTCCACTTCGGCCAGTACGCGCACAGCAACCAGCCGGTACATCACATCCTGTACCTGTTTACTGCCGCCGGACGGCCTGATCGCACACGCTTCTGGACGCGCCGCGTAATGAACGAACTCTACAGCCCGGACCAGTTCGCGGGCGATGAAGACACCGGCTCCATGGCCGCCTGGTACGTGCTGAGCGCGCTCGGCTTCTACCCACTGTGTCCTGGCAAGGCAGAGTACACGCTGGGCGGAGCCCTGTTCCCGAAGGCGACGGTACACCTGCCCAACGGCAAGGAACTTATCGTCGAACGTGCAGCAAAGGGCAGGGAAGATGCACCTGTCCGGCTTGGCAATAAAACACTCACCGCAACCATCTCGCACGACGAAGTGCTGGCAGGCGGCAGGCTGCTTTTTCCCGCGTAGTCGTCTGTGAAGGCGCACATATGCCTGCGCTCCGGATCGACAGCAAAGAAGGCAGGCTAGTCTTTCTGTCCGTTTGCCATTAGATCGATTGTTCCAGCGGTTTAGACAAGGGGTCTTGTCTAAACCGCGTGCAGTATTCTGGAGCCACGAGCGCGACCCCTGCCTGGGACACCGCAGCCACCGAGAAGAGCAGCAAAACTCTAGCCCCAGCAGAGGGGTAGGCCTCCGCCCATGCGCGGAAGTCCTGCTGATTTGCAGAAGGTAATCAGTCAGTTGAACATCCAAATTGTTAAGTCAGAGGTCCTCGCGGGCCTTACGGCGGCCTTGTCGCTCGTACCGGAAGTCGTCGGTTTTGCCCTGGTAGCGCATGTAAACCCACTGAATGGGCTTTACGCCGCCTTTATTCTTTGCCTTATTGCAGCTATTTTTGGTGGCCGCCCGGGAATGATTTCCGGAGCGGCAGGCTCCATGGCCGTGGTATCCGCCGCACTTGTCGTCCAGCACGGGATTGACTACCTCTTTGCAACCATCGTCCTTACCGGTCTTCTGCAATTGCTGTTTGCTGCCTTTCAGCTTGGCAAGTTAATTCGGATGGTGCCGCATTCCGTGATGCTCGGCTTTGTCAATGGCCTGGCGATCATCATTGCCTCTGCGCAGTTCCAGCATCTTCGCCAACGCATGCCAGACGGCACAGAGCACTGGCTACCCCCGACCACTCTGCTCACCATGCTGGCACTGATCGCCGTCACGGTCGCCGTGACCCTTCTGCTTCCAAAGCTCACAAAAGCATTTCCCTCGGCACTGGCAGGCATCCTGACAGCCACCTTCGGAGCCCTGATCCTGGGTATCCACACCAGAACCGTAGGCGACCTCTCCTCAATTCACGGTGCACTACCCAGCTTCCATGTGCCGATTGTGCCCTACACGTGGGGGACCCTGCGCATCACTTTGCCTTATGCACTTGTGCTGGCCACGATCGGTCTAGTAGAAACGCTGCTCACAATGAACCTCATCGACGAGATGACCGATACGGCAGGGGAACCCAATCGTGAAGCAATGGCGCAAGGCATAGGCAATGTAGTGGGTGCAATGTTTACGGGAATAGGTGGTTGCGCCATGATCGGGCAATCGATCATCAATTTGAATGCCGGGGGCAGGCGTCGCCTTTCGGGAATCGCGGCAGGAGGTTTTCTTCTGTCGTTCATTCTGGTTGGCTCGCGCCTGATCGAGCGCATCCCCCTGGCTGCGCTGGTGGGCGTCATGTTTGTGGTGGCCGCAGAAACGTTCAACTGGCAAAGCGTGCGGAACTTTTCGCGTATCCCCAGGCACGACACCGCCGTTATGCTGCTTGTTACGTGCGTTACGGTATTTACGAATCTCGCAGTCGCCGTGATTGCGGGCATAGTGATTGCGGCGTTGGTCTTTGCATGGGACCACGCGCAGCAACTGGACGCCGACATCGTTGAAGGCGAGAACACAAAAACCTACCGCCTGCATGGAAGCCTATTCTTTGCTTCGGCAGCGCAGTTCACCGCTCTGTTCCGGCCAAGGACCGATCCAGCCAACACCTACCTGGAGTTCGACCATGCTCGCATCATGGATTCATCTGCTCTGGAGGCGCTTGAAGCCGTTGCCAAACGCTACCAACTGGCGGGCAAGGTGTTGCATGTGCGCGGGCTCAGTGAGAGTTGCGATCGCTTGCTGCGTCGCAAGGACGGTACAGTGAACATCTCTCCCGTGCCAAGCTACGACGAGATGTAACAGTTTGCAGGCGAGCTAATTGTCGTCGTACTCGAGATGGCGCCACGGCTGTCAAGTCCGGCAATGGCAGTGGCCTGATGAGAACACCAGCGCTGGCCTGATGGACGCGGGTGCGGGCGCCGTGTGGCTGAAGTCACAGCTACATGTAATCCACGCCGTACTGAACGGGAATCTGTGTGAACGCGATGCGGGTGGGCGCGCTGTCGCGGGCGGGCAGCATGCCTGCGAAGTGCAGTGTGGTGTGGCCGTACTTGAGGTTCAGTTTGTCCAGGGTGCGGCTTAGCTCATTGCGGTTATCCGGGTCGGCGAACAGGGTGGGCTGCTGTTCACTTTCGTGGATCAGGCGACCCATGGCAATGCCGACAAAGAACGGCTTCTGGTAATCGGGTCCGGTGGGTTGCTGTTGCCAGACCTTGCCCAGTGTCTCCAGCAGCGACAGCGTGTCCTGGCAGGTGGGAAAGCGCGCCTCCATACCCCAGCCGTCATGCTTGATACCGCTGGTGTGTTGGCGAATTTTGCGCGGCTTTGCCGGGGTTACGTCTTTACCGCCGGTGTAGCCCGGGCGTACATCCGTGGCCTTCTCCACCTGCTCGCGATTCAACTGGTAGCGAACGGTCAGCGACATGGATCCGGCACACAGCTTCTCCATGCGCAGTCGCATGGCCGCCTTGTGCAGCAGCTTGTGCGCGACGGCCCATGCACCTTCCGGCGTGCGATGCGCCGGGCTCAGCACGTGCGAGTGGCCCAGCGACTTCTGCATCTCGTTGGGCAGCGGAGCGCCGTCATCGCCGGTGCTGTGGCCGTGCAGCCAGTGGTAAAGACGGTCGCCCCACACGGAGTTCCACAACCGGTGCATGCCCTCGCGATCCAGCGCCAGCAGTTGCGGCATGGTGGTGATGCCTTTGCCGATCAGCATCTGTTCCGTGCGCGCACCTACACCGGGCAGATCGCGGAGTTCCAGGTGCAGCAGGGCTCGCGGCAGTTGCGATGGCAGCAGGCCGATGAGGCCATCCGGCTTCTGCATGTCGCTAGCAATTTTCGCGAGGTATCGGTTCGGTGCCATGCCAATGGAGCAGCGCAGCGTCTCGCCCACGTTGTCGCGAATGCTTTGCTTGATGGCCATGGCGATTTCGCGGGCGCGCGGCGGCTCCTGCTCGCGACCAATCAACTGGCACACCATCTCGTCGATAGACGGCGTATGCGCCACGGGACAGGCCAGCTCGACCGCAGCAGAGATTTTGTGCGAGTACTCGGCATAGGTGGTGTGACTACCCTCCACCATGATGATGTCCGGGCAGATGCGCTTCATATCGCCGACGCGGGTGCCGGTCTTAATGCCGAGCGCCTTTGCCTCGTAGCTGGCAGCAATGGCGACAGTTGTGTCGGCAAAGCTGGGAACAACGGCCAGCGGTTTGCCGCGGTACTCCGGGTGCAGTTGCTGCTCCACCGATGCAAAAAAGCTGTTCAGATCCACATGGAGGAAGCCGAAGCGGTCCGGCTGCGTGTGCGACGAACTGGCGGCAAACGGATCCATAAGCGCCCCTTCAGTGTACTTGGCGATTCGCCTGTTGTTCGCCGAGTGCATCCGCGCTTTACCATGGTGGGATGGTCGTTTGTGTGGTGCTGAACTGGAATGGCTGGAGAGATACGCTGGCCTGCCTGCGCACGCTTGCCACCCAGACTCAGCCGTTGCACGTCGTAGTCGTCGATAACGGCTCCACCGACGAATCCGTCGTCCAGATTGGCGCCTGGATCGACGGAGCCCCAGCAGGCTCAACGACGTTCACCCTGCTGCGCAGTCCAGAGAATCTGGGCTATGCACGTGGCGTGAATCTGGGTGTTCGGCAGGCGCTCGCCTCCGGCGCAGAGTTCGTCTGGCTGCTGAACAACGACACCGAAGCCCCGCCCGACACGCTGGGAAAACTGCTCCACACGGCCGGTGAGCACGAGAACACGGGCATCGTGGGGACCGTTCTGCTGTACCACTCCGATCCTGCACAGGTGCAGGCCTGGGGCGGTGGCCGGGTCAGCCGTTGGTCGGGAACCACATGCCATTACCTGCGCCCAACTACTTTCGGCCGTGGATCGTACCTGACCTTTGCCAGCGTCCTGATCCGAGCCGGGGTACTCCGAGACCTGGGTCTGATGTACGACGGCTACTTCATGTATTACGACGATTCCGACTTCTGCCTGCGCATGGAAGGGACACGCTGGAAGCTGGCGGTAGCAGAGGACACGGCTGTTTTGCACAAGGAAAGCGCCAGTACCGAAGGTCCGCGCAATCCTTTTATGGAGAAGACGATTGCTGTGTCCGGCATGCGCTTCCTGCAACGGCACGCGCCCGTGCCGTGGATCTCCATTCCCGCCTTTTTGCTGCTGAAACTAGCCAATCGGGCACGCCGGTGCGAGTGGAAGGCATGCCAGGCGGTCTGGAACGGTCTGTTCGAGTATCTCCGCTCCTGAAGCGTCCCTGATCACTTCGCAGTGGACGGCTTTGTGCGTGATACGAAAGTGATGTGACGCATTGGTTACGTCATCTTGACTCGCAGGTCAATTTCGGTAAAGTGAAGGCAAGCTCCAAACACAAAATCAGGTCCCGGCACGCGTTCTGCGTTCCAAAGGGATTGCCGCACGTATTTGCGCGCCGGTTACCGCCGTGCCGCACACTTCAGGAGGCACTTGCATGAAGAAATTTCTTTTCGCCGCGCCATTGGCCCTCGTTTGCGTCACGGCACTGCACGGCCAGGCTGTATCGGTCAACGGCGGAGCCATCCAGGGCACCATCACCGATCCGTCAGGCGCCGCCGTTCCCAACGCAACCATCGTCATCACGGGCAAAGGTGAAGGCAGCGTCAAGACACTCACCACGGATAAGTCCGGCTTCTACAGCCTTGGACCGCTGAACCCTGGCGAGTACGTTGTAGCTGTTTCGGCGCCGGGCTTCTCGCGCCTTGAAGTAACCACCCGCATCCTGACCGGAACAGCGACTCCCGGCAGCTACAAGCTGGCCGTCGGCCAGGAAAGCCAGACCGTCGAGGTGACCGCCGGCGACATTCAGGTCAATACCGAACAGGCCGGTGTCAGCGACGTCATCACACGCGAACAGATCGCGTCCTTGCCCGTGAACGGCCGTAACTTCCTGGATCTCGCTCAGATTGAACCAGGCGTGCAGCTCACGAACGGAAACACTTTTGACCCCACCAAGTCTGGTTACACCGGCATTTCGGTAAACGGCACCTCAGGCCGGACCACGCGTATCCTGCTTGATGGGCAGGACATCACGGATGAGTTTGTCGGAACGACGATCTTCAATGTTTCGCAGGGTGCCATTGCTGAATTTCAGCTGAGCCGCTCCACGCAGGACGCAGCCGGTGAAGTTACATCACAGGGCGCGGTCAATGTTTCAACGCGTTCCGGCACGAACAGCATCCACGGCGAAGCGTTCTACATCTTCCAGGACCAGCGTGCTCTGGATGCCAATCCGAACCCGATTGCAAACACGGCTGGTGTGCACGTTGCTCCCTACTTCCAGCGCAATCAATACGGTGGCAGCGTTGGATTTCCAATCATCAAGGACAAGCTGTTTGCCTTTGGCAATGCTGAACGCATCCAGCAAAACAGTGCTTCGCCGTCAAACCTGGGCAACGTGTTCAACACGGCAGGGAACAACCCTGTAGGACAGAGCCAGACACTGGCGCAGCTGTACCCCACGGTGGGAACGCCTTACCGTCAGACTTACTCGACTGCTCGCCTGGACTACACCGGGCCGTTCGGCGGTCACTACTTCGCCCGTGGTAACTACAACGTTGACTCTACGTTGACTGCCGGTGGCACGACACGTTTCGCTGCCTACCCGAACCGTGACAACACCTTTGGTGGCGCATTTGGAGCGGATTTTGCCCACGGCCGCATGACGCACTCGTTTCGCGGATCGTACGAGAAGTTTCACAACTTCATCGCGGACGGCAGCGCCACCTCCGGTTATGACCCGCTTTTGACGCCCAATGGGCCAGTTGCCGTCAGCTACTCGGGGCAGATCTACTTCGGACCCAATGCGAATGCTCCTCAGGCTACGTACCAGTCTGACAAGCAGCTGCGCTACGACGCGGGTTACACGGTTGGCAAGCACAACATCCGTTTTGGCGGAGCCTTGAACCGTATCCAGTCCGGCGCCTACGCAGCCTTTTACGGCATCGGACCTCGCTTAAATCCCACGGCAAGCAACCTGCTTGCTGGTACCGTGACTTCGACCAATCCGCTGGGCCTGGGTTGCAGCGGTGTTCCTGGAGCAGCCGCCTGCCCCGGCGACCCGATCAACGGCTACAACACCAGCTCTGCAACCATCGGTAATGGACAGGGCTATAGCAACAACAACGGAGCCTTCGGCCTGCCGGGCGGCGGCGTTGCTTCCTGGAGAATCTCCGGCTACGTTGCCGATGCATGGAAGGTAACGCCAAACCTGACCCTAACTGCGGGTCTGCGCTACAGCATTGACACCAACCGCGAAAACAACAGTATCAAGCTGCCCACCTGTGCAGACCTTAGTGCAACAGTCAACTACGTCTGTGGCACTGCGGCTGGTACGACCAACGTGTTCAGCCTGTTCAACTCCGCTTACAGCAACAACTACGTCAACCAGCCGTATGGCAACCTTGGACCGCAGGCAGGCATTGTCTACTCGCCAGGAAGCCATAAAACTGTTTTACGTGGCGGCTTTGGTCTGTTCTACGAAAGCGTCGTCTTCAACAACTCCTCCAATGCTGAGGGTGCGCTGCTGAAGGTGGCTCCGTCGTATTTCTCACGGAATCCATGCACATCGCTGACCGGCATCAACTTCCCCGATGGCAGCGTAGTGTCGAGGACCCCCGACGGCACTTCTTTCACAACAAATTGCCTGGGCAGAACCATTGCACAGTCGGCACCGCAGTTTGCGGCTTTGGAGCAGGCACTGCAGGCAAATGCAACGGCAAATCGGAATACAGTCAACGGCAGCTACTTCGGCAACACGCTGAGTGCCAGCGGCCTGTATGCCCCGGTTTACCGGCAGCCACTTTCGGAGCAGTGGAACTTCGGCCTGCAGCGCGAAGTGTTCAAGGGTGCTGTCATCAGCGCCGACTACATCCACAACACCACTTACCGCATCGGCCAGACCATCGACCTGAACCATCAGGGTGCAGCCCGCAACTTCAACGCGACCTACGCCCTGGCAGCCATCAACCGGCAGTCTTCAGCTGATGGCTGCGGTACGGCAACGGCAGCGACCTCGCAGAGCGTTGTGAACTGCGAAATTGGCAAGGGACGAACCATCACTAACTTCGCCAGCAATGGCCTGGATTCTTCTGCTGTGTACGACTCCAATAACAACTGGAAGTATGCCGGAAAATCTACACCTGCGGCCTTTCCGGGCAGCAACCCGGACCTAGGCAGTGGCTC
Source organism: Janthinobacterium lividum (assembly GCA_050954525.1). Classification (GTDB taxonomy): domain Bacteria; phylum Acidobacteriota; class Terriglobia; order Terriglobales; family Acidobacteriaceae; genus Terriglobus. The sequence goes on along the minus strand of JBPBPZ010000369.1, from coordinate 14,405 downwards.
CTTCATTCGTCCGACGGGCCGTTCAGGCTACGATGCCCTGCAAGTGGTGTATCGCCAGTCCAGCTCGAACCCGGTTCCCGGCATTAAGCACAGCAACCTGCAGGTCTCGTATAACCTGTCGCGCATTGTGTCTAACCTGAGCTCAAGCGACCAGTTCTTTACAGCGGGCGCTTTTGATAACGACAATTCCAATCAGTACATTGGGCGCAACGGTCTGGATCGGAAGCATGAGCTTTCATTCGGTGGGTCCATCAATCCGAAGTATGGTCCGGAAATTGGGTTGATCGGGCACTTCTTTTCAGCGCAGCCTTCGAACCTCACGCTCGATGCAGGCCTATCCTCAGGCAATATCTTCCAAAGCGACGTTACGGGCGACGGCACTACGGGTGACCTTGCCCCTGGAACGCTGCCGGGCGACTACATGCACCGCGTAAAGGCAAACGACCTTACGCCATACATTAGCGCGTTCAACGGTAGCTACGCGGGTAAACCGACACCTGCCGGGCAGGCGCTCCTCAACTCGGGCCTCATCAATCTTTCACAGCTGACCGCTATGAAGGGTGTCATTCAGCCAATTGCCCTGTTGCCAACCAACCGCGGCATCATGAACCCGATGTTCCGTTCGCTGGATGTCAACTTCTCCTACCCGTTTAGGATTAGCAAGTTCCACGAGGGCTTCAGCCTGACGCCGAAGATTGCCTTCTACAACGTTGGCAACTTCAGCAACTTTAGCAACCTGAACGCCAGCACGCTGCAGAACACAACAACTGCGGGTGGAACCTTTAACAGCGGTTCTGGTGGAGCCGGATACCTCAACGGTATCAACGACTTCGCCTCATACTCCGCACGGAGAACATACCGTGGCGTGGGTACCTTCTCGCAGGGTGCACCTCGTCAGACTGAGTTCCAGCTGACTGCCACCTTCTAACAACAGGAAGTAGACACGCACAAAGGGCCGCAATCTGCGGCCCTTTATGCGTTGTAGTGAGAGCTCAGCTCTGCATGGGTGGCAGGGCCGGCCCGCGCGTTGGGCCGGTTGGTGGGGTAAGTTTCACGCTGCGGCCGGTCGCTGCGGACTTGTAGATTGCCTCGATGATGCGGTGGTCCTGCAGGCCTTCTTCGCCACCGGTGTGAGGCTGCTGGTGGTTCAGCGTGCACAGCGCCATGTGGTCCATCTCAAGCGCAAACTGGTCCTTGTCCTCGATGGTCGGGGTCATCTCGACTTCCTTGCCGTCATCCAGTTTGGAGTAGCGCAGCTTTGCGCCGTGGTAGCCAAAGGCGGGGTCCATTTCCGCGAATCCGTCCGTACCCTCCAGTCGCAGGAAGGTAGAACGGTGCACATCGTAGGAACTGGTAAAGTTTGCTGTCATACCGCTGGGGAACCGAGCAATCACCTCGCAGCGTGCCTCGACCTCTTTGAATCGTGGGTCGTCCTTGGGCTGTACGACCGTCGCGAACACTTCCTCCGGCTCCTCACCAGTTAGAAAACGCGCGGCGTTCAGGCAGTAGATGCCCACGTCAGGCATGCATCCGCCACCGGCTAACTTCCTGTTCAGCCGCCACTGAGTGGGGTCCCCCTCGTTCTGCGAGTTGGACGCGACAAACGACCGCACCTTACCCAGCTTTCCGTCTGCAACTGCCTTCTGCAGCGTGCGGTTCATGGGCTCGTACTGCTGGCGGTACGCGATCATCAACTTCACGTTCGCTGCCTTGCAGGCGGCGATCATCTCTTCGCATTCGTGGCTGCTGACCGCCATCGGCTTTTCACACAGGATCTGCTTGCCGATCTTTGCGCCACGCAGAACAAACTCACGATGCATGCTGTTGGGCAGCACGATGTAGATGACGTCGACGCCGGGCATGTCCTTCAGCTTTTCGTAGCCGGCATAGTCGATAATATTTGATTCTGCAATGCCGTACTGTGCCGCAATCTTCAGGGCCTTGCCGCGATCGCCGCTGACCAACGCCGTCACCTTGCAGTAGTCCGATTTCGCAAACGCGGGCAGGATTTGGTCTAGCGAAAGCCTGCCCAGTCCGACCACGGCGAAGCCGACACGTTTGTTCGGCGGCAAAAATGGGCCCGGTGCTGACTCCGGCGGCTCGTTCGCGGCATGGATCGGAGAAAGCTTTACGGCGGTCTCGCTGCCGGGCTTCGATGTCTGCGCGGCAGCGCCGGCGGTAAGCGCGGCTGCGGCAAGTGCGCCTGTGGCAGAACGCAGAAAGCCTCGCCGAGACAGTGCGATGTCCGCTTCGGGTCCGTGCTCGTCCGGTTCCGGCTCCAAGTTCGTGTCAAAAGAATTCATGCTCCATCGGATGCGGTGCTCGTCCGAGTAGGATGCGCACGGCACATGTGTCCCTCTGCCAGAGTCCGCCACAACGCGGTATGCTTCCTGTCTATGACCAAGCCCCGTCTTGCTGCTGCTTGCCTGCTGTTCACCCTGGCGTTCCTGCCTGCTTCCCACGCGGCAACCGCGAAAGGCGATGGCAAGTTGCACATCGCCGCCATTGACGTAGAGGGCGGTCAGTCGACGCTGTTCGTCTCGCCCACAGGGCAGTCGCTGCTGGTGGACGCGGGCTGGCCGGGTAGCAACTTCCGTGATGCGGACCGCATTGCTGCGGCTGCGCATGATCTGGGGATCGACCACATTGATGCCGTGTTGATCTCGCACTTTCATACCGACCACGTGGGGGGCGTGCCGCAGTTGGTGCAGCGCATCCCGGTCGTCACGTTTCTGGACCATGGCGAAATGTACGAGAAGGGCAGCGATGTGCCCCAAATTTATGCCGCCTACCAGGCCGTTCTGGCCACGGGTAAGTACAAACACATCACTTTGCGCGCGGGAGAAAAGCTACCCGTCGCAGGCTTCGACGGTACCGTCATCAGTTCAGACGGGAAGGTCATCGCACAGCCACTAGCGGGCGGGGGGCAAGCCAATGCGCTTTGTGCATCGGCCCCAACACTTCCTGAGGACACTACGGAAAATGGCCACTCCGCAGGCCTGGTGCTGCGTTTCGCCGGTTTGAAGATTCTGGATGCGGGTGACCTTACGGCAGACCGCGAGCGCAGCCTGATGTGCCCCACGAACAAGCTTGGCAACATCGATCTGGCGATCGTGTCACACCACGGCTCAGACCTGAGCAGCAGCAGGGTGTTTGTGCACGCGCTTCATCCGCGCGTCGCCGTGATGGACAATGGCGAAACCAAGGGCGGCAGCACCTCCGTGATCGACACGTGGAAGTCGGCGCCCGGCTTGCAGGCGTTGTTCCAACTGCATGCGGCACCCGTGGCAGGCACCAGCAACCCGGCAGGAACGCAGCAGGGCGGGCCGGAACACAACGTGCCTGAAGCGCAGATTGCCAACCGCGTCGGCGAAGACGGCAAGCGCATTGACGTGACCGTGAACGCCGACGGCAGCATGGACGTCGTCAACCAGCGGACGGGGATGGCGCAGCACTTCGCGCGACGGTAGCACTCCACCGGCGTATCGTTAAGCCAGATGTCAGGGCACCCTTATCCTCATACCGATCGCGAGATCTTGAACCGCGTCCAGCGCGCCGGCGGTCGCGCCGGATACAAACAGCTGGTGCGCGAACTGGGCATGGGCGGCGGTCGCGAACGCCGCATGTTGCTGGAACAACTGGCCCGCATGGCCATGCGCGGCGCCCTGGTGAAGCTGGACGCGGAGCACTGGGCACTGCCAGAAACACACAAAGAACGCGCAAAGAATGACACCGGACGGCGTGGCTTTGCCGCCGATCTGCGCACCCGCACCAGCCAGCGGACACAAAGTCGTGCAGACCTGGTCGCAGGCAAGCTGTCGCTGCACCGCGACGGTTTCGGTTTCGTTCGGCCGACCGACGCAAGTGCCGCCGATGGCGATGTCTTTATCCCACCGCATGAGTTGAACGGTGCCATGCAGGGCGACCAGGTGCTGGTGGAACCCGCGCCGCCCGGCCGTGATGGTCGCCGCAGCGGACGCATTGTTCGCATTCTGACGCGACGCAACGCAACGGTTGTCGGCATCTTCCATGCGGCGGGATCCCGTGGCCGCAGCGTCGATCTTCGCAATGAAGACCTGCGTCTGCGCGGCAGCTTCGTCACCCCGCTGGATGAGCGCATGTCGCAACCGGTGCTGATCGACAACGACACCGACCTGCCCACCGCCGCCATTACGCCGCACCGCACGCTGGGTGCCGAGGCAGCCGCGCAGGAACACCAGTGGGACGGCACACTCGAGGATCTGCACGGCCTTGCCGTCGATGTAGAAATTACGCAATTTCCAACTGACCACTCGCCCGCTCGAGGCCGCGTGATCGAGGTGCTGGGCGACCCGGATGCATTCGGCGTAGACGTGGAAATCGTCATTCGCAAGCAGCACCTGCCTCACGTGTTTCCCGCAAATGTGCTGGCCGAAGCGCAGGACGCGGCGCAGCGAAACGTGGCTTCGCTCGAAGAGGACGAGATCGTCGCACGCCGCGACTTCCGCGACGAGCCCATTGTCACCATCGATGGCGCAACCGCCAAAGACTTTGACGACGCGGTGCTGGTGCGCAAGCGCGATGACGGCACGTGGGATCTGCAGGTTCACATTGCCGATGTTGCGGAGTACGTGCGCGAAGGCAGCGACCTCGACCTGGAAGCAAGGCTGCGCGGCAACAGCGTCTATTTTCCCGACCGCGCCATTCCCATGCTGCCGCAAGAGTTGTCGAACGGCGAGTGTTCGTTGCGCCCGGACGAGGATCGCATGGTGCTCAGTTGCCTGACGCGCATCGACAGCGAAGGCAACGTGCTGGGCTACCATGTGTGCGAAGGGCTGATCCGATCGGCACGCCGCATGACGTACACCGACGTGCAGAAAATACTGGACGGCGACGAAGAGATTAGGAAGGCTTACGAACCGTTCGTGCCGAAATTCGAGAACATGCTCGACCTGGCCAAGCGGCTGAACGGCAAGCGCGTGCGGCGCGGCTCTATCGACTTCGACCTGCCGGAGCCGGTCATCGATTTCGACGAACAGGGCGCCATGCGCGGCGTACACAAGGCAGAACGCGCCTGGTCAAACAGGCTGATCGAAGAGTTCATGCTGTGCGCGAACGAGTGTGTGGCGCGCTGGATCGAGGCAAGCCGTGTGCCCGGCATGTACCGCATCCACGAAATGCCGGACCCCAAGCGCATCATTGAGTTTGAGGATGCAGCGGCTGCCTTTGGCATTTCACTTGGTGTGGGCGCGCTGCCGGTCAAAAAGGTCACCATGAAGTCTGACCGGCGCGAGATGCAGCGACGCAGCGCGCAAGGGCGCGACACGCGCAAGGTGCAGGAGCATGCCGTGTCCGCACAGATCGAGGTGACGCCGCAGATGTACCAGCGGCTATCGCGCAAGATCGCGGGCCGGCCAGAGGAGCGCATCCTTAGCTACCTGATGTTGCGCTCGCTGAAGCAGGCGAAGTATTCCGACAAGAACGAAGGTCACTTCGCACTCGCAGCACCGGCTTACACGCACTTTACGTCGCCCATTCGGCGGTACCCGGACCTGATCGTGCACCGGATTGTGAAGACTCTTCTTGCGGAAGGCGCGGAACCGTTTGGTGGGCCAGAGGACAGTGCTTCGAACTCTGCGCAGAGGTTTGCCGCCAGCGCAGGAGACAGGGAACAGGGAGCAGGGAACAGGGCAGACTTCGACGAGCCATACCCGCGCGAGGAGCTTGCCGCCATTGCGCAGGAGTGCAGCGAGACGGAGCGCCGCGCCGCCGATGCGGAACGCGAACTGATCGAGGGCAAGAAGATCAAGTTTATGCAGGACCGTGTGGGCGACGACTTCGACGCAATGATCCTGTCTGTGACGAAGTATGGCCTGTTCGTGGAACTTGGCGAGTTGTACGTTGAGGGGTTGGTGCCCATCTTCTCGCTTCAGGATGACACCTACACCTATCGGGAGGGCTCTCGCGAGATCTGCGGCGCGCGCAATGGTCGGTGCTACCGGCCTGGCATGAAGGTGCGCGTTCTGCTGGATCGTATCGATAGCGCAAACCGGCGGCTGCAGTTTTCGGTTCTGCCAGACGAGGCCGCAGAAGACAGTGCATCCGCGGGAACGTATCCGCCTGCTGGTCGCAAGAGCAAGACCACGGAACGCACCGCGCCTACGGGGACCCGACCCTTTACGGGCCGCAAGCGTAAACCCTCGCCACGTTCTGACAAGGCCGCTTCGCGTGCTGAAGCTCCCGTATCACGCGCTGATCAGCCTGCAGGTAGACCGGAGAGGCCTGCAGACGCCCGTGCGGCAAAGCGTGCCGGCATCTCTCGCGCCAAGGCGGTACTGCCGTCGACCTCGCCCTTTGCGAAGTACGGTGCTGATGGTGTGAAGCCGCGCAAGAAGAAGAACAAGGATCGTATTGCAGAGTCGCGTAAGAAGGGCAAGCGGCGCTGATCGAACGGAGTTGTATCGAGCCGTAACCGTGGCGATCATCGCGGCCTAACTGCCGGGTGGTGTTCAGGGTTTCTAGCCGACCGCATGTAGCCGATCCGTTTGAAATGGCCGGTGGGTTCTCAGCTTGCCCGTTTTACGCTGCGGCAACCTGCTGCCGGGACAAGTCCAATCGCGCCGCGATAAGCCGCAGCAGCTCTTGCGGTGCAATCGGCTTTGGATACACCTCGAAGTCAAAACCCTGAGCCCTGGCGTTGTCCAGCAACTTGAGCGTGTTCGCCTGCCCGGAGAGCAGAAGCGTTTTGATGCCGGGTTGTTGACGCTGAAGCTGGATGGCCAGGTCAATGCCGGACAGGCCCGGCATCACCACATCGGAGACAACAAGATCCGGAACGCTCTGCAGCATTTCCGTCAGCGCCAGCCGAGGGTCTTGAAAGGTCACCACCTCATAGCCTGCTTTGCTCAGCAGCATACCGATGGCCCAGCCAAGTAGCTTCTCGTCGTCTACAACAACGATGCGGGCGTGGTGGTCTGTGGGAGAAGCCATGTTTCCTCCAGGTGTCGGGCAGCCATCCATTGCCTGGGCCGCGCCAAGTCGTTCAGGGTCGGTAAGGTAAGAAAACCGTAAATACAGTGCCACTGGGCGATCCCCGCCGGCTGCGCACTCGGATGCTGCCGTGATGCCGGTCGATAATTTCCTTGCTGACCCACAGCCCTAAACCCGTGCCGCTTTGTTCCTTGGTGGTATGGAATGCGGTATACAGCCGGGCCTTGGTCTCCTCTGACATGCCCGATCCGGTATCGGCAATGGTGAGCAGCACACCCCTGGCTCCGTTCTGCCAATGAGTGGCCTCTCGAAGCCTGACCAGAAGCCGCCCACAGGTACTCTCAATAGCTTCAATCGCGTTCCGAAGCAGGTTGCTGACAACCTGGCGAAGTTCGCTCTCGAGGCAGGCAAGCCTGCCATAGGGGCGGTACTTCCGTTGAAGCACAATGTTCAGGTTCATCATCTTTACGGAGTAGAGATCGATCACCTCAGATACCAGATCTCCCAATCTGACCTCAGTAGGCTTGGTCGATTGCTGGTAAAAACGAAGCGATTGGTTGGTCAGCAGCGTAACCCGGTTAAGCTCCTCACCTGCCACGTCAAGGTACATGGATCGCTGCTCTGTATCTGCCTCATGCCGCGCCAGGTAGATCAGGTTGGTCACCGTGGCCAGCGGGTTATTGATCTCGTGTGCAATGGAAGCGGCAAGGCGTCCCAGGGCGGCAAGTTTCTCGCTTTCGCGCAGGGCATCTTCAAATGCAACCCGTTCGGTCACATCCTGCTGGATACCTACGAAGTGGGTGACCCTGCCCTCCCTGTCGCGGATAGGTGAAAGCGAAAGTTCATTCCAAAAAGGCGTGCCGTCTTTCTTGTAGTTCCGGACGATGGCAAGCGTCTCGCGTCTTTCTTTCAGCGCTTCGCGAATCAACGTCAGGCCGGGCTGGTCCCGGTGCGCACCCTGCAGAAAGCGGCAGTTCTTGCCCTGGATTTCTTCCAGGCTGTACCCGGTCATCACTTCAAAAGCAGGATTGACATAGACCAGTGGGAAATCTTCTTCAAGTGCGCTCGCAACGCTGACGCCACTGGTGACAGACTTAAAGATCCTGCGATCCAGCTGCAGCTCCATGGCCGATTCCAGCCGCTCAATATAAGCCCGGTGCGCATAGAGGCTGACGCTGAGCTGGGCCAGAACAGTTGAGGGGGGCTGCGGAAGAACCAGAACGCCGTTGTAAGGCAGTTCCGCACGAGTGTCCGGCAGGTGTTCCTCTCCGCTGGCCGCAGATAAGACCGCGACCAGCGCCGGTGGCGCGTTGTCCGCACTTGCCGGTGAGGGAATGTACATGTCTCGAAGGCCGCGCGCCACCTTCTCGTCAGCGACGATCATGGACGGAGAAACCTTTGCGACCAGGTCAACTACTTCATCCGCGGCAGCGACAACGGGCCGCAGGCCAAGCTGGGACGTGATGCTTTCAATCAGCCTGCGGTTCGTCGAGTCCGCCACGCTCACCAAAACATGCTCATCGGCATGCAGAGTCCGCGCCGGCGGAGATGTCGCTTCATCCGTCATCAACGGGAGTCTACGTCAGCACACTTACCGGTCCAACATCGATCCCGTCAGGACCGCGTCAGCTTTTCCATTTTGAAACAGGTAGTACTTTTTGCGTCAACTCCGCGTGAGCGAGATGGTTTACCCGCCACACCCACTGAGCCCTAGCCCCGACACACCCAACAGGGTGCGCTTCTAAGGTTCGAGCCGAAGCCAACCATGCTGCCGACGTGACTGTGCAGGGCGAGTGCAACGAAGGTGTGTTGATGCCTTACCCACGCACAATCCAGGCACGCGTCGCGGTGATCTTTCCTGCGTCTAATCCCTGTAGGTTGCGGCGAGGACCTGACGCCGCCCTGGAGAGAGTTCACCCATGTACGTCCAACCCACCAATCAATATCCGCGCGTGATTGATGTTCCGCGCGAGGGCACCGCGCCGCTGCTGGCAAAGGTGCTTGGCATTACGGCGCTTGGATTCTTTGTCACGGCTTTTGGCGTAGCCACGGCTCCCATGTGGAGCATGGTGCCGGGCCTGATCGCTGTCTTTATCCTGATCTTCGCCATCAACGGCGCACGCCGGAAAAGCGAGGGTGTTGCACTTGGATTGTTCCTGGCGTTGGCCTACTTTATGGGATGGGAGATCGCACCCATCATCGGCATGTACCTGCGCGGCTTTGGCGCGCCGCTGGTGCTGAATGCAGCGCTAACCACCGGCGTGGGCATGGTGGCCATGGGCTGCGTCTCGTACCTGTTCGGCATTAACTACCGCCGGGTGGCGGGTGTGGCCACAGCGGCACTGCTGGCGTTGATCCTGGTCGGCATTGCGAGCATGTTCCTGCACTTCATGCCGCCCACCCTGTATTCATGGCTCGCGCTGGGCATCTTTACCCTGCTTACCGTGGCTGACTTTTCGCGCATTCGCGCGGGCGGCGACGGCATGAGCGCAACGCAGCTTGCGGTCGGCATTTACCTGGACGCAATCAACATCTTCCTGATTGTTCTGCAGCTATTCAGCGGTCGCAGTCGCAGGGACTGACGATCCTTGTAGCAATTGCACGAACCGTCTTCCAAAGGCCACCGACAGGTGGCTTTTGTGTTTCTGAGGGGGAAAGGTCCTGATAAATGGCAGACTTCACAAATCCGTCACCGACCACTTTGTTTCGTATGGTAGAAACAAGCCTCACCCAACCCCAACAAAAGGAGATCGCGTGCCCATTCTCACGACAAAAGACGGCGTTGACATTTTCTACAAGGACTGGGGAACAGGCCAGCCCATTGTGTTCAGCCATGGTTGGCCCCTTTCGGCCGACGACTGGGACACGCAGATGCTGTTCTTTCTGCAGCACGGCTACCGCGTGATCGCACACGACCGGCGAGGCCATGGCCGTTCGACGCAGACCTCCGATGGCCACGACATGGATCATTACGCAGATGATCTGGCCGCTTTGACAGCACACCTTGATCTGAAGGATGCCATCCATGTGGGCCACTCCACCGGTGGTGGAGAAGTTGCACATTATCTGGCGCGCCATGGCGAAAGCCGTGTGGCAAAGGCGGCCCTGATCAGTGCGGTGACTCCACTGATGCTGAAAACAGAGGCCAACCCCCTCGGATTGCCAAAAGAGGTGTTTGACGGCTTGCAGGCTCAACTTGCCGCTGGGCGTTCACAGTTCTACCGGGACCTGCCGTCTGGCCCGTTCTATGGCTTTAACCGGCCAGGCGTGGCGTCGTCAGAAGCAGTGATCGAGAACTGGTGGCGGCAGGGCATGATGGGCGGTGCAAAGGCCCATTACGACGGTATCGTGGCCTTCTCGCAGACTGACTTTACCGAAGACCTGAAGAAGATTACCGTTCCAGTCCTGGTGATGCACAGCGAGGATGACCAGATCGTTCCCTATGCGGCGGCCGGTCCACTTGCTGCGAAGCTGTTGGCAAACGGAACCCTGAAGACCTACAAGGACTTCCCGCACGGCATGCCCACAACACAGGCGGAAACGATCAACGCCGACCTGCTGGCATTCCTGAAGATCTGATGCCGGTTCCCCAGTGCAGCCCCGGCTATCCGGGGCTGCACCGGAGAATCATGACGCCAGACCTTCGCAAGCGCGTGATCCGGTCACTAAGCTGGTTTGTGGCCGCCCGCAGATGCGTAGATCTTCGCGATGGCCTGCATGTCTTTCAGTCCTTCTTCACCGCTGGGTTCAATGGCGGTGTTGTTCATTACGGCCTGTGAGAAGTAATCCGATTCAATGGCGAACTGATACGGATCCTTGCCGTTGTCCGTCTGCACCGTCTCCTCGTTCACGCCGCGACCGCGCTTCTGCACCTTCAGGCTGATGCCGCTGTAGCCGAAGCCGTCGATTTCGACTACGCCGCCGCTGCAGTGCACCCGCAAAAAGCCTTCCTGGTTGGCTCCATAGGTCGTTGTCATGCTGGCGACTGCACCGGACGGGAATTTCATCGTCCAGCTGACATTTTCCTCAATATCGACGAAGCGGTCGTCATGGTCAACCGTGGAACTGTACGCGCTAATGTCGGATGGGTCCTCGCCCAGAACAAAGCGGGCTGCATTCAAAGCGTAGATGCCGATGTCCATCAGGGGACCGCCGCCGGCAAACTGCCGTTTGGTGCGCCACACGCCGTGAGCGATGTTGAACCCCGCCGCGCCTTCAATGGCCTCCACCTTGCCCATGGCTCCGCTGCGGATCAGGTCTCGCGCCTGCATGTGCGAAGACTGCAGGTGGCAGCGGTACGCGATCATCAGCTTGCGATTGTGCTTTTTGCAGGCGGCAATCATCTGCTCGCATTCCTTGACGTTGACGGCCATCGGCTTTTCGCAAAGTACGTGCTTACCGGCTTCTGCGGCGCGAATGGTGTATTCCGCATGCATATTATTCGGCAGGCCGATGTAGACGGCATCGATGTCCGGGTTGTCCTTGATCTTGTCGAACGTCTCGTAGGTGTAGATATTGCCGTCCGGCACCTTGTACTCGGCAGCCAGACGCTTCGCCTTTTCTGGTGTGCCGCTGACCAGGCCGGTGATCTCGCCGTACTGGCCCATGCGCGTACCCGGCATGAAGTGATCCACGGAGATGAGGCCCAGGCCTACGGGCGCATAGCGGATCTTCTTTAAGGGCGCGCCGGCCTGTGCAAGCAGCGAGGCAGGCAGGGCACTACAGGCAGATGCGGCAGCAGCCAGGCGGGCAAAATCTCTACGGTTCAACATGCAGGTCCTCGAAGGATATTTCTGTGCACGAATTATAGGCCGTGCGACAGGACGGCTGTCAGCGTCAACATGGACTGCTCTGCGAGAAGAAATCCCCAGCTGCCGCAGCTCTGAACAACCCCGCAGGCCATCTCTGTCTCCGATACAGCAGTACGTCACGGATGTGAGCTGCAGGTATTGACCCGAACGCCACGCTGCAAGCACGCAGGCACCAGACACGCGCGTAACGAACACAACAATTCAGGAAAAGAGCGTTCATGGGCGGCATCATCTGGTGGGTCATCGTTGGCCTGATTGCAGGCTTTCTTACAGGGAAACTGATGAAGGGCAGCGGCTTTGGTGTGCTTGGCGACATCATTGTCGGCATTATCGGGGCCTTTATCGGTGGCTTCATCATGCGGTCGCTCGGTTTCACTGGCCAGGGCGGACTCATTTACTCAATCATTGTGGCCGTGATTGGTGCAGTGTTGCTCACACTTCTGCTTCGCCTGGTTACCGGCAACCGCAGTAAGAACCTGTAAGGAGAAAATACATTGGGCATTATGGACATGGTGGAACAGGCCGCAGGTTTTGGCGGCGGTGACAAGACGCAGGTAGCAGGTGGCGTCATGGACGAAATTCAGAGCCGCCCCGGTGGCGTCGGCAGCATCTTCTCGTCGTTTCAGAACAATGGCCTGGGCGGCCTGGTGCAGCAGTGGGCGGGCGGTCAAACAACACCGGCATCGCCTGACCAGGTGGAGCAGGGGCTGGGCGGTACCGGTATGATCGACGGCGTCGCGAATCGCCTGGGCATTTCTCCCACCATGGCGAAAATGGGCATGGCGGTCATCCTGCCCATGCTGATTCACCACTACGTTTCGAATGGGCACGTCACGCCGCAGGGCGAACCAACCGGAGCGCCCCAGCCTGAACAGGGTGGCGTTCTGCAGTCCATCCTGAGCCGGATCCTGTAACTACGCAGAGCAGCAGGAGCCTCATCCACCAGCGTGGATGGGGCTTTCTACTGCCCTGCGGCAGGCGTTGCCGGTGCTGAAGCGGGTGCGGCGCTCAGCGGAGCCACCACGCGCATGGCGAGCCGCGGAAAGGTAAAGCTGCCGCCCGCATCGTCAATTACGTTCACCTGGCAGATGTAGTTGCCGGGCTTCAACTGCGTCAATGGCACATCGAACCGGAACGATACGGCGTTGCGTTCGGGCTGATTGACCACTTCGGTTGAAACCAGCGGCGTCTCCAGGACTTTGGCACCGTTCTGCAGGAATTCGATCGAGGTCAACACGTGGATGCCGGTCGCTCCCGCGCGCGCCTTCAGGCCGCTCTGCTTGGCGGCAGTTTCTGTAGCCGTCTGCGCAGCGGCAGCCATTGCCTGTTTGCCTGGATCGTAAAGTTCATACAGCAGGTACAGGTGCGCGTCCTGCCGAAAAACGTGCGGCACGTTGGGCACAAACTGCTGGCCGTCCTGGGTTAGCGGATCGACAGGCTGCGTCATGCCGGGCGGCATGGGCACCCCACGTCGTTCTGTAGCGGCGGCGGCAGTGCGTTGCGAACTGAGTACGACGCTCGAAAGCTTGGGCGATTGCTTCCGCTGATCCGGAACGACCAGGTCGGTCTCGAACGATCCGAAGTTGCCGGTCTCGTTTTCGCGTGTGACGAACTTTACGCGGTAGTGGCCGGGTGCAAGCGTAAAGCCGGTGGAGTACTGGATGTTGCGCCGCGCCGCACCGACCGTGCCGTCGACGGCCAACTTAAGCGTGTCGCGCACATTGCCCACCGCGATACCCTGCGCATTTTTGACCTGCGCAATGACGTCGAGGGTGGCCTTGTCCTGGTCCTTGGTGCGCGTAAAGGGGATCTGCGAGCCCGGCACGATCAAAGACATGGGCACGTAGTAGCTGTTGGGATTCTGCCGGAAGTAGAACGCTTCGAGGTACATTGAAATGTCCACCGCAGGCAGGTCGCTGCGCAACTGGTCAGACAGAGCTAGTTCGCGATCTTCGGTTTTCTGGTGCTTGAAGTCGGCGGGAGCGTAGTAACCCGGGCGGTAGTCCAGCTTGGCGTCAGAGCGGTTCAGCTTCACAGTCAGGTGGCGAAACACACCGTCGCGTCGCGCGTCGGTCGACCGGAAGCCAAGGATGTAGTACGCCTCGGTGTCGCGCTGAATGGCCTGGAACGCAGGGGCGAAGTCGTTGGAGTCTGAGAAGAACTTGCCGCCAGTATCGGACGCCAGTGTGGCCAGCGTCTCCTGCGATGCAAAGTTCGAGTCGAGCCGCGCCTGCATGGCTCCGCCGCTGTACGCGCCCGTGCCGCGCTGCGAGCCGGTGCTGGCATCGCCCAGCGGAGACAGCGCCTGCAGGCCGCGCGTATCTACGCTGTAAATGGCCATGTTTGCCTTCACTGCCTCGTTGGTGGCGGATCGAATGCTGGACTGGTTCTCGACACCGTTGCGTGTCAGGCCACCGGAAAAGTACAGCATGCTCTTGCGCTGGTCGACGCGCTCGAGCGATTTGGCGATGGTCTGGATGGCATAAAGTTCGCGGTCGGTGTTCAGGCTGTTGTATTCGCTGTCGTCTGCGGTGAAGGTACCGGCATCGTCCGCCGTGCCATCGCTGCTGCCGGTGGTCCCGTTGGCAAAATTGCCAGCCTGGTTGGTGCCGTTGAACTTGCCTA
>JBPBPZ010000344.1:0-35306 GCA_050954525.1 Janthinobacterium lividum | reverse complement strand
TGCAGCATCGCTGCGGCCTGGTCCTCACCGAAATCGCGATCCTTGGTCAAATATTGAAGCACTTCCTCATGGGGCAGAAAGTGCCGAGCGACCATGGCGAACACCAGCCGTCCATAGTGACCTACGTCTGTGCCGGCATCCAGTGAGTCAAGCAGGTGCGCCATCATCGGATCCTTGCGCAGTTCTTCGACTCCACCCAATCTACCATCGACCTCGGCCGAACCACGCTCCACAGGGGCCTGGGGGTAACCATCAGGTGTATTCGCAGATGTGCTGGGCGATGGCGGCTGCTTCAGGTCTTCGGCCGAAGTAGACTTTTCAGCTGTCGCGGTGCTGCTGGCAGGGTGTGTCTGACCAGCCTTCAGCTTGGCGAGTTCGGCTTCCGCCCGTTCTGCTCTTTCAGTCGCGGTACGGATTGCTTCTGCACTTTCGTCGGTTAAGACGGGCTGTTCCAGTTCCACGGTGCGTTCCGGCATGCTGTTCTCCTCTTCGCCATTTCTTCGCTGGACAGTGAGACGTACACCTCTGCTCTGCTGTTGCCTAATGATCCACCTCAAAGCGCTAGAGTTCGAATACCGAACGCGAACTTTTCAGGCCTGCTAAGCAGTTACTGCCATGTCCATCACGAAAGGACTATCCTTAGATCTACAGGGGATGTATGGCGAACAAATCGAAGGGCGCGCGTAACGGCAAGGCAGGCGATCATCAGTTGGCGGTAACTGTACCAGCAGATCCGAGCGAGGATCCACAGCTCCGGACAGAGGTGTTCGAGATCTTTCGTCGCTGGGGATACCTGCAGGCGACTCTCGACCCGCTGCAACAGTACTTGCCGGCGGAACCCTTTCCAATCGACTTACCTGAAGGTTCCGACAGCATTGCGGAAGATGCTCGGCGGTATTACTGCGGAAACATCGCACTCGAGTTTTCGCACATTGCCTCGCCTGAAAAGCGTGAATGGCTCCAGGAAAAGATGGAGCAGCTCCCTCAGGAGAGCAAAGCGCAACAGGCACACACCCTGACCGGCCTGATCAAGGCCGACCTGTTTGAGGCTACGATCCAGCAGCGCTACCTGGGCACAAAGCGTTTCTCGCTGGAAGGGCTGACGGCGCTGATACCGTTCATGGACCGCGTGTTTGAGGTAAGCGCGTCGCGCGGGGTAGAGCGTTGCAATTTCGCCATGAGCCACCGTGGACGCCTAAACGTTATGGTGAACACCGTGGGCCGGTCCGCTGCGGACATCTTTACCAAGTTTGAGGATGTAGATCCGCGCAGCCATCTTGGCGGCGGCGACGTGAAGTACCACCAGGGCGCGACGGGTACCTACACCTCGCCGAACGGGGAGAAGATCGCGCTGCACCTAGCGTCCAACCCCTCGCACCTTGAGGCTGCAGATCCAGTGGTGATGGGTCGTGCGCGGGCCCGCCAGATGCGTCTCGGCGTGGACGGTCCTCGAAAGGTGCTGCCGATCATCATCCATGGCGATGCGGCCTTCGCGGGGCAGGGCATCTGGGCCGAAACACTGGTGCTTGCCACTATTAACGGCTACACCGTGGGTGGCACCATCCAGATTGTGGTGAATAATCTGCTTGGATTTACGGCAGAACCGCTTGAATCGAACTCTTCACGCTTCTCGACGGACATGGCAAAGCGCCTGCCGATACCGATTTTTCACGTCAACGCGGAAGACCCTGATGCCGTCGTTCGCGTTGCGGCGATTGCAGCGGAGTACCGCGCGACCTTTGCGTCTGACGTCGTCGTAGACCTGATTGGCTACCGTCGGCATGGCCACTCTGAGGTGGACGATCCGACCGTAACGCAGCCTCGCCGATATGCCAGGGTCAAAACCACCGCACCGCTCTACAAGAGCTACGCGGAGCGCCTGGGCGTAGATGCAACAGCAGAAATCAAGCAGATTGCCGATGGGTTCCTGGCAGATCAGGCACTTGGTAAAGAAGCGGAACACCCGCCTGTACTGAGCGAACTGCCGGCTTACTGGAATAACTACAAGGGCGGTTATCTGCCGGCGCTGGACCCTGCAGTCACGGGCCTGCCCGCAGAGGAGATCAAGCGGCTTACGTCCACACTGACTTCGTTGCCCGAAGGCTTCAATCTTCATCCCAAGATCAAGGCGCTGCTGAAGCAGCGCGATGAAATGGGTGCGGGTACCAAGCCCTTCGACTACGGCACGGCAGAGTTAGTGGCTTACGCGTCGTTGCTGGAAAAAGGGACGTCGGTTCGCCTATCTGGGCAGGATTCGCAGCGCGGCACGTTCAATCAGCGCCACTCCTTCTTTACCGATACCGAGACGGAGAAGCGCTGGTCGCCCCTGCAGAATCTTGGTCCCGAGCAGGGTATGTTTGAGGCCTACAACAGTATGTTGAGCGAAGCCGCGGTACTGGGCTTTGAATACGGCTACTCGCGCGATTATCCGGAGACGCTCACTCTGTGGGAGGCGCAGTTTGGTGACTTCGCCAATGGCGCGCAGATCATCATCGACCAGTTCATTGCCGCAGGCGAGGCCAAGTGGGGCCTGTACTCCGGTGTGGTTCTGCTGCTGCCGCATGGCTATGAAGGGCAGGGACCGGAGCATTCATCCGCACGCATCGAACGTTACCTGCAGCTTTGCGCGACAGACAACATGATCGTCGCCCAGCCATCGAACGCTGCGCAGTACTTCCACCTGCTGCGTCGGCAGGCGATGTCTGCCTACCGCAAGCCACTGGTTGTCTTTACCCCGAAAAGCATGTTGCGGCACCCGGACGCGAGTTCACCGATTGCAGACTTCGGGGTGGACCGATTTCAAACCGTGCTGGCCGACAAGGAAGCGGAAGATCCGAAACGCATCCTGGTTTGCAGCGGCAAAATCGGCCACAACCTGCGGGTCGAGCGTGCAAAGCGTGGTGATTTCTCAACCGCTATCATCTTCGTCGAGCAGCTTTATCCCTGGCCCGGCGAGGCGCTGGAAACAGCGCTTGCGCAGTACCCCAACGCACAGGAAATTGTCTGGGTGCAGGAAGAACCGGCAAACATGGGTGCCCTTACCTTTGCTCTGCCGCTGCTAAAGCGCAACGCTGGCGGTCGGCGGGTGCTGAGCATCAAGCGATCTGCGTCTGCCAGCCCCGCTACCGGATCTGCGAAGGCGCACGAACTGGAAGAAAAAGCGCTGATCGACTACGCCCTGCGATAGACCCTGTCAGACGTAAAGCAAAGGCCGGCTAACCCCGGCCTTTGCTTTTGCTCTGAAATGACTGCAACCATCTTCGCTATTGTGCAGAGAGAGCCGAAACCTTCGATACACTCGGTCCATGAAGGCCATCGGATACAGGAGTCCACTCCCCATTGAGGACCCGGAAGCATTGCTCGATATCGACCTGCCAACCCCCGTGGCACGCGATCGCGACCTGCTGATCGAGGTCCGGGCAATCTCTGTCAATCCGGTCGACACGAAGCAGCGCAAGCGGATCAAGCCGGATGCGGGCCAGGAATACAAGGTGCTTGGGTGGGATTGCGCTGGTGTTGTGGTGGGTGTGGGCAAGCTGACCTCGCTGTTCAAGAAGGGCGATGAGGTCTTCTACGCAGGCTGTATTGCAAGGCAAGGCGCAAACGCACAGTTCCACACCGTGGATGAACGCATTGTGGCGCACAAGCCGAAGTCGCTGACCTTTGCGGAAGCGGCGGCCATGCCGCTGACTTCGCTGACGGCGTGGGAGTTACTGTTCGATCGCTTTGGGGCGGATCGCCGCGTGACTTATAACGCGCCGCGCAAGGGTTCGATTCTCATCATCGGCGCGGCGGGCGGTGTCGGTTCCATGCTCATCCAGCTTGCGTCGCGGCTGACTCCGCTGACGGTGGTTGCGACCGCCTCGCGACCCGAAACGACGGAGTGGTGCCAGTACCTGGGCGCGCACTACGTCATCGATCATCACCGTGATATTCGCACCCAGATGCAGGAGCTTGGCCTGGGTGAAGTAGAGTTCATCGCCCTTCTAAGTGCCACCGACACGCACTATCCCGGCATTGCAGAACTGCTAGCGCCACAGGGCAAGATTGGGATCATTGACGATCCGCAGAAGCCGGTCGATGCCCGGCCCCTCAAGCAGAAGTCTGGCGTCATCTGTTGGGAATTCATGTTTACCCGCAGCTACTACGAGACGTCGGACATCCTCCGCCAGCATGATTCGCTGACGGAAGTGGCGAAACTGGTAGACCTGGGTACGCTTCGGACTACCATCACCGGCAACTACAGCACCATCAACGCGACCAACCTGAAGACGGCTCACGCCTGGATCGAGAGCGGGCGGGCGCTGGGCAAGATCGTACTGGAGGGCTGGTAATCAGGCGTGTTCTGTAACTTCTTTGGCGTAGACCTGGTGGGTCACACGCGGTAGTTCGTCCGCTTTGTGAATAAGACGCACGGCCTGCAACAACTCCGCGTCCTGCGTGGTCATGCGTTCGCGGCTGCGCAGGTAGTCCAGCCAGCTTTCCATCACAAAACTCTCTTCCAGACGCTCAGGATTGTTGCTGTCGCGAAAGACGCCCCAGCGGATGGCGCCGGTGCGCAGGCGTACGTCACGCAGCTTGTGGATCGCCGCGACGAACTCGTTGTACTGCTCCACCGGCACCGTGTAATCGACCAGGATGCGGACCGGCCCGTCTTCTGGTGCGGGTTCCAGCTGCAGGTGGGGAACTGGGCGCTTCCATTGGTACGGTGACAAGTCCGGCGGCGCGCCGCGCAGCACGTGCAGGCGCAGCGTGAGTGGAAGGCAAACTGCCATAAGTGCGGCGCTGCTGCTCATGGCTACGGTTACCGAGGTGTGCTCGGCCACATAGCCCCACACCACGGACCCAAGCGCCAGGCCTCCTTGAAAGACCATCTGGTACATGCCCAGGGATCGGGCCTGCACCCATCCCGGGGACGATAGCTGCACGTTCACGTTAAGGGTGGACATGGTGGAGGTCCACGCAAAGCCGCCTGCGATCAGAAACAGCACGTCGAGCCAGACATTGTGCACAAAGGCAAGCACCAGCAGGGTGGCAATGTACTGCACGCTGGCGACGGCCAGGATGGCGTCCGAAGACCAGCGCGCACGTACGCGAGCCAGCAGCACAGCCGCTACAACGGCTCCCAGGCCAAGCGAACCGTTCAGGATGCCGTAGCCCATGGCGCCTGAAATGGCGGCATGTTCAAACTCGCGCTTGGCGATAAGCGACAGCAGGGACCAGACCGCCGCGACCGAAAAGGTAAACAGAAACGCGCGCAGGAACACGGCCTGCAGAGCCGGTGCGTACCGAAGAAACCGAAGCCCGGTTTCGACCGAACCCATGATGCGTTCAGCCGGTAGCGCGCTTTTGAACAGCGGCTTGCGCTTCCACACGTACAGCACAAAGATGACCGCTGCAAACGAGCCTGCGTTCAGCGCAAACACCCAACCTGCGCCTGTTGCCGCTTTCACGAACCCTGCGACCATCAAGCCGCCGAGCGCCGGGCCAACCGCACGAGCCAGGTTGTTGCTGGCTGCGGCCAGTGACACGGCGTTTGGCAGTTCTTCGCGTGGAACCAGTTCGGGCACAATGGCTTGCCAGGCCGGGTTGTTCATGGCGGAGCCGATGTTCATTAGGAATGTCAGAAGCAGCAGCGCCACCGGCCCGATAATGCCAGCAAGGGCCAGTACGGCCATAATGCAGACCGCGATCATTTGCCACGCCTGCCAGAACATCAGCAGACGCCGCCGCTCGAAAATGTCGGCCGTGGCACCTGCGAACAGGCCGAACAGCAGCACGGGCAGGCTGGCCGCCGTTTGCATCAACGCAATCAGCAGCGGCGATCCCGTCAGTGCTGTCATCAGCCAGGTGGCTGCAGTGTCCTGCATCCACGTGCCAACGCCAGACACGGTGGAGGCGATCCAGCGGTCGCGGAACAGGGGAATCTTCAGCGGGGCAAAGCCACTGCCGCTGCCTGCTACGGGTGCCGGCGTTTCATCGGGATTGTCCTGACCTGCCTGGGGATCCATTCAACTCAATGGTATCTGTTGATGCGAGATGCGCTACAGCAACGAGCCAAGCAGAATGTTGACCAAGGCCACGACCAGCGCGCAGAGAAACGCGGCCGTGAAGTTGCGAACGGCAAATCCACGCAAAAAGCGCGACACAATGTAGATCATTACGGCGTCGCACAGCAGGTACACAAGCCCCGGCACAAGCCAAGTAAGCGGAAAGACCGCCAGGCGTAGCAGGAAGCCAAGCGTCGCGTTCAGCAGGCCGATCAGTGCAGCGGCGATCATGGCCGTGCCGAAGCTTGCGATCGCAACTGAGGGCAAAACGTAGGCGGCGATGATCAGGGAGACTGCGCTAAGCAGCCAGACAAGCAGTAAGTGCATGGTATTTGGATGGGAGCGGCAGCCGAGGGTTGCGTCTCCGCTCAGTCGTGCAGCGACTCAGACAGGGCGTCTACCTGCTGCTGCAGGCGTTCCGGCTGGGGCAGGCCCGCGTGGTCAAGGGTCGCAACAACATCATGTGCCTTGGTCGCGGCATCAGTCGGACCAGCCGTGTCCAGTGCCTCTGCGATTTGGTGCGCAGCGGACGAAGCTGCAGCACGATCTTCATGGTCGATCGTGCGTGTGCTTGCCAGATCCTCAGCAGCATCCTGCAACTTGCTCAACTGCTGCTTTACGTTGAGGGTGCCGTCTGTTGCGTCCGTGCTCGCAGGTTTCAGTATGTCTGCCATACAGAAAGTGTAAACGGCTGCCGCAAAGCAAAGCGGCCTCGCTTGTGCGAGGCCGCTTCCTTTGAGTGTGTGTCTTGAAGCTACGCGGTGACCGGTTCCAGCACCTGCGCAAAGCGCTTGGCGGTACGGGCGGCAGCTGCGTTCTTGTGAAAGGCGTAGCCGGCGATCAGCGGGAAGGCGATCGTCGCTTCGCTGAACACCATCTGCTCATAGGTCAGGTCGACCTTGCCCCACGAGCTTGCTTCCTTCAGGGTCGATCCGGACAGGGCACCGTCGCGTGCATCCGCTACCGTGATCTGGATGGCGTACTTGTGCATGGAGGCTTCCACGCCAAGAATGTCTGCCGCAACCACGATGTCCTGTGCGAAGTTCTTGGGTACGCCGCCACCGATCATCAGCAGGCCGGTGGTCGGGTTCTCGATCTTCAACTGGGTCAATTCGTAAAAGTCCTTGCCAGAGTCGATGGAACAAACCGGCTTGCCCTTGCGTGCATGCTGGTGCGCCACAATGCCGAAGCCGAAGGAGCAGTCAGAGAACGCCGGCACGAAGATCGGCACATCCAGCTCATACGCGGCCAGAACGATGGAATCGGGGTTGCCGTTCTTTGGCGTGCGGCCGTTGGCCTGCAGGTACTTGCCCATCTCGCGGATGTACTCGCGTGAGGAGTAGGCGCCGGGCTTCATGCTGTTGATGATCTTCTCGGTCGTCTCATCGCAGATGCGCAGCTCTTCTTCGTCAATGAACGTGTCGTAGATACGGTCGATCATCATCTCGCGCAAGTTTGCGTCGCCGTTGCCGTACTTGTACTCGTCACCTGCGATGTAGTGCTTAAAGCCGAGCGCTTCGAAAAAGTCCTGGTCGACGATGTTCGCGCCGGTCGAGACAATCGCATCGACCATGTTGTTGCGTAGAAGATCGATGATTACCTTCTGCAGGCCGGCTGAGATCAGCGATCCGGCCAGGCAGAGAATTACGCCGCACTCGGTATCGCGCAGCATCAAGTCATAGATCGAAGCGGCACGGGCGAGATCGCGCGAGGAATAGGCCATGGATGCCATGGCATTAACCAGTGCGACAACATTGTGCTGCTTGATGTCGATGTGCTGGATCGGGTTCTGAAGAAGTTCTTGTTTGGTTGACATAACAACGTCTAGTTTATCGTGTCGCAGCGTTCGAAATCAGGCGTTTTGTGAAGATTTGGTTGCAGGTGGCCTGCCATTTCTACAGTTCAGGAACCTGGCATGCCGACGAGCGCCATACCAAGCTGAAACATGGCGAATCAGCATCTCAAACGGGGGAGCGTACAGTCATGATTCAAGCAACAGGTTATGCCGCAAAGCACTCATTCAGCAGTCTCAAGCCGATGGAGTTCGAGCGTGAGGACCCAAAGCCGAACGAAGTTGAAATCGAGGTTCTGTATTGCGGTGTCTGCCACTCGGACATTCACCAGGTCAAGAATGAATGGTCCAACACCGTATACCCCTGCATGCCAGGCCACGAAGTTGTCGGCAGGGTGAAATCCGCGGGTAGCGCCGTAACCTTGCACAAGGTGGGCGACCTGGTGGGTGTTGGCTGCATGATTGATAGCTGTCGCGAATGTGAGGCCTGCAAATCCGGCGAGCAGAACTACTGCGAGGGCCCAAACAGCTGGCTGGCCACGTACAACGGACCCATGATCCCGTCGAAGAAGTCGCCGGACGGGAAGAACCACTACGGCCGCGACAACACGTTCGGTGGCTACTCTTCTTCGATCGTCGTTCCGGAAGATTTTGTACTGCGCATTCCGGCAAGCCTGCCCATTGAGAAAGTTGCGCCCATCCTGTGCGCGGGTGTCACCACGTTCTCGCCCATGCGCCACTGGGGCGTCAAGCAGGGCAGCAAAGTCGGCATTGTGGGCTTTGGCGGCCTGGGCGACATGGCAGCCAAGCTGGCAAAGGCCATGGGTGCGCAAGTGGTCCTGTTTACGCATACCAAGGAAAAGCTGCAGGAAGCGGCAAGCCTCGGTGTTACCGCCGTTCTGGAAACCGACGAAGACGCCTTAAAGCCGCACAAGGCGAGCTTTGACTTCATCCTGAGTACGGTCCCCGAAAAGAGCGACCTTTCGCCTTTTGTCCCGCTGCTTAAGCGGAACGCGTCGCTGATCATCGTCGGCGCGCTGGAAAAGCTGGAGCCATTCAACAACATGGAACTGGCGAGCCATCGCAACACGGTGGGCGGTTCGCTGATCGGTAGCATTCAGGAGACACAGGACGTGCTGGACTTCTGCGCGGAACACAACGTCACGCCAGACATCCAGTTGATCTCCATCGAAGACGTAAACGATGCCTACGACAAAGTCGAAGATGGCGACGTACGTTTCCGGTACGTGATCGACATGGCAAGCCTGAAGAAGGTCGCGGCCTGATCGGTAACTTGCTGAACGCAGAAGAGCCTGTCGATGTGGACAGGCTCTTCTGCGTGGCCGGTGTTCAACGTGATGACGTACAAGAAGTCTCTGCTCAGCAGCTAATTAAGGCGTGGGAAGCTGCTGCAGGGCAGGACTTGATACGCTAGCGGCAGCATGATCATCAACTTCTCCGAACGCGCGCACAATCACAACTGGGATCTGGATCCGATTGTGCGGTCGTTGCTGGACACTGACTTTTACAAGCTGCTCATGCTTCAGTTCATCTGGCGCCACTTCCGCAACACTCGCGTAAGTTTTGGACTGCACAATCGCACGGCAAAGTTTCGGTTGGGCGAGATGGTGCCGCGCGAGGCCATCATCGCCCAGTTTGAGCATGTCAAGAAGCTGCGCTTCCGCCGGTCTGAGATGATCTGGCTGGCCGGCAACACCTTCTATGGTTCGCGCGGCATCTTCGAGCCAGCCTTTCTGGATTGGCTGGAGCATGATTTCAGCCTGTCGGACTATGAACTGTCAGAACGGGACGGGCAATTTGAACTGACCTTTGAAGGGCAGTGGGTTGCGGTCACCATGTGGGAGATCTACGCGCTCTCCATCCTGAATGAGCTGAAGACCCGAGCAGCGCTGAAGGGGATGAGCGAATTCGAACTCGACATCCTGTACTCGCGCGCCAAGACTCGGCTGTGGGGCAAGGTGGAGATGCTGCGGGGTGTTCCCGGGCTGGCAGTCGCTGATTTCGGCACCCGTCGCCGCCACTCCTTCCTGTGGCAGGAGTTTGTGGTGGAGGCCATGCACGCGGAGCTGGATGGCGCGTTTACCGGCACCAGCAACACCTACCTGGCGTACAAGCACGATCTGGAAGCCATTGGAACCAACGCGCACGAACTGCCCATGGCGCTGGCAGCAGTTGCGACTACCGATGAGGAACTAAAGGCCGCACAGTACCGCATCCTGGAGCTGTGGCAACAGACCTACGGCGGAGCTTTGCGTGTAATGCTGCCCGATACCTACGGCACCACGCAGTTTCTGGAAGGCGCGCCGGACTGGGTGGCAGACTGGACCGGACAGCGCATCGATTCCAAGGACCCTTTTGTGGCCGGCGATGAATACATTGCGTGGCTGCAACGGCGCGGCAAAGACCCGATGAGCAAACTTATCATTGCCAGCGATGGTCTGGATGCACAGGAGATACTCAGCCTACACGCCTACTTTTCCGGTGTGATTCAGCCGGGCGCCAGCGCACGCGACTTCCGCAGAGCCTCGGATTTTCGCGATGCGCGCAAATGGCGGCCCGACCGGCGTATCCGCTTTTCATCTGGTTGGGGCACGCTGCTGACCAATGACTTTCGCGAATGCCACCCACGCGGCGAAGATACGCTGGCCCCGATTTCGCTGGTGTGCAAACTAACGTCAGCCGATGGCCGCCGCGCCGTAAAGCTTTCTGACAACTACGAAAAGGCAAGTGGCCCCCCGGAACTGGTCAGCCACTACCGAGGTGTCTTTGGACTCGCCGGCATGGCCAATACGCCTATCGTCGTCTAGCGGGTGCATAGTCGCCGACCGACCGCTGTCGTCAGGCAACAGCTTCCGTGGTGCGCAGGGTGCGTTCCAGAACGAACCTCAGCAGGTACGAAAGCAGCGGTACCAACAAGACCGCTGCTAGTGCCCAGACGATGAGCGCGTGCCACTCCCAGGTCCACAGGGCACGGACCATCTGCAACGGATGCTTCCGTGCCATGACGACGAGCTCGGCGGCCTGCATTGCCAGCGTCTTGCTGCGGAACATGGCCGCCCCCGCACGCAGGAAGGGCAGAAGAAGGAGCAGCTGTGCAGGGTACGCAGCCTGCGTTCCAATCTGTGCGGCGGAGTGATTCAATCGGGCAAAATGCGCGACCGCGAGAGTCAGCACCGTAGTGGATCCAAGGACGGGATTGATCCCGATGACGATGCCGACCGCCAGGCTCAACGCCAGTCGCCTCGGCGAAGCTCCACGCCGGAGCATACGCACCAGCGGCGCAACCAGTACACGATGCAGCCATGCCAGTGTGCGACCTGGAAGCGGCTTCACCTTGCCCCGGACACAGGAGCGCTGTGGTCTCGCAGCAAGCCACGTTTGTGCAGACCCGCAAGCACCACTTCAATGGACCAGTCCAGTGCTTCGGTGCCTGACACGGTCAGGTCGGCAGATGTTCGGCAGGGAACCACGTAGGTGTCTGCCATGGGTCGGGCATGCACCTCAAACTGCTCGCGAACGCTTGCTTCCGTACGGCCGCGTTCGCGCGTGTCGCGATGGATGCGGCGCATCAGGCAGACTTCGTGCGGTGCGTCGACGTACACGGTGTAGTCGAAGAGGGGCAGCAGTTGCTGGTAGTGCAGCGCCAGAATGCCTTCCACGATCAGGAAGCCCTGCGGCTCAATGTGCTCGGTGACACCGGCTACACGCGAGTGCGTGCTGAAGTCGTACGTGGGCCGGTTAATACCGCGGCCATCGCGCAGATCCTGCACGTGGTCCACGATCAGGTCGTGCTCCAGGGATTCGGGGTGGTCGAAGTTGTAGCTGTTCCGCTCCCCCGCAGACAGGTGGGCAAGGTCGCGGTAGTAGAAGTCGAGCGGGAACAGCGTTGCATTCAGCTGGTCGGCAAGTTCGCGCGCCAGCGTCGTCTTGCCGGAACCGGAGCAGCCGCCCACACCCAGGACGGTAGGCCGGACGATGCCCGCAAGCGTAAGTTGCTGGCTCATGCGGCGGCGGTGCCCTGTGCGACGCGAGGAACGACCGCGAGCAGCAGGGACGAAAAACGCTCGGCCACCCGCGCACCGGTTTCCATCACTTCCAGATGGTTGATCGTCTCGCTGCTGACGCCGGCGGCGGCATTGGTGACAAGTGAAAGGCCCAACACCTCCATGCCCATGTGGCGCGCCACGATGACCTCATGCACGGTGCTCATGCCGACCAAGTCTGCACCCAGAGTGCGGAAGGCGCGGATCTCCGCGGGCGTTTCATAGCTGGGGCCAAGTACGGCAAGGTAGACGCCGGTCTGCATGGTCCAGCCCTGCGCGGCAGCTTGCTCCTGCGCCAGCGCGAGCAGCCGGGAGGAGTAGGCCGAACTCATATCGAAGAAGCGCAACCCGCTGTTCGGTGCCACGGCAAAGCGGGGCTCGTTAACGCCTAGCGCCGCGTTGGTGCCGGTCAGGTTGATGTGGTCGCTGATGCCGACGATGGATCCCGGCGCAAAATCCTGCCGTATGCCACCCGCTGCATTTGTGACGATGAGTGTCTGCACGCCCAGCAGGCCAAGCACGCGTGCGGGGAATGTCACCTCATCCATGCGGTAGCCTTCGTACGCATGCACGCGGCCCTGCATCACTGCAACAGGCACGCCCGCAATGGTGCCGAGGACAAGGCGTCCGCTATGGCCTTCCACGGTCGATTGCGGGAAGTGTGGAATGTCCGAGTATGGGATAGCGACCGCACCTTCTACCTGGTTGGCGAAGTCACCCAGGCCGGAGCCAAGAACGATGCCGAGTCGCGGGCGGTAGTGTGTTTGTGCGGAAATGAAGTCGGCTGCTACACGTGCACGGCTGTAAAGATCATTCATGGACGGCTTCAGCATACCAAGCCGCTTTGCGTCACGGCACCAGCGGCACCCACAAAGACGCAACAGCTTTCGTGCCAGCGTGCTCTTACTCACGAAGGGGTAGAAAGCATGATTGCGATTGCGTTTGTTGTGGGTGGGTGTTTGCTGGTGGCTGCGCTGATTGGTGTGGTCTATTTAGGTTCGCGCAGAAGCAAGGGTGATGAAACGGGCAGGCGCACCGAGGCGCCTCAACGACCGCCCACTGCAAAGCGCACGGAAGGTCGCGAAACCTAGTAGACAGGATCGGGTATTAGCGCAGCAACATGCTGACAATGGCTGCGCTCATCAGGTTTGCAATGGTTCCGGCCAGCAGGGCACGCATGCCCAGTTTGGCTAGTTCGTTGCGGCGATTGGGGATCAGCGCGCCAATGCCGCCGATCTGCATGCCGACGGATCCGATGTTCGCAAAGCCGCACAATGCGAATGTGGCGATAGCCAGCGTGCGCGTGGAGATGGCGTGTGCGTTGGCCAGTCTGCCCAGGTCGGTATACGCGATGAACTCGTTCAGCACGGCGCGGGTGCCGATCAGGTTGCCAACCGTTGGCGCGTCATGCCACGGAATGCCGATCATCCAGGCGATCGGCGCGCAGAAAAACCCAAGGATGGAATTCAACGTGGAAGGAAAGCTGACGTCGTGTCCGCTGACGCTGTGCACCCCGATCAGGTTGTGAATGCCGGTAAGAATGCCGTTCAGCAGACCGACCAGCGCCAAAAAGCTGATGAGCATAATGGCGACGTTGAATGCGAGCTTGCCGCCGTCGATGGTGCCGCGCGCAATGGCCCCCACAAGGTTTTCGTCGCGGTGCTCGTCTTCGCTCTTGATATGTACGGTGCCCATGGTTTCGGGCACTTCAGTCTCCGGCACCAGCATCTTGGCAATCAGGATGGTCCCGGGAGCGGTCATAATCACGGCACTCAGCAGATCCTGAGCGCGGATGCCGAACGAGATGTACGCGGCCATAATGCCACCGGAAACATGCGCCATGCCGCTCGTCATGATGGTCATCAATTCTGACCGGGTGGCACCGTTCAGGAACGGCCGGATCGTCAGCGGAGCTTCCGTTTGCCCCATGAAGATCGATGCTGCGACGTTGGTGGATTCCGCGCCGGAAGTGCCCATGGTGCGTTGCATGAGCCACGCCATGCCGCGGATGACGAACTGCATGATGCCCAGGTGATACAGCACGGCGAACAGCGCCGAGACGAAGATAATCGTGGGTAGAACGGCGAAGGCGAATACGTTCAGAGGACTGGTCGGGACGCCAAGCTGTCCGAAGACCATGGCCGAACCATCAACTGAGTGCGCCAGCAGGCCCGATACCGCGCCCGCACCAGCCTTCAGAATCTTCTGCCCAAAGCTCCACCGGATGACCAAAAACGCAAAGAACACCTGCAGGCTAAGTCCCCAGGCAACGGTCCGCCAGCGGATGGCCTTGCGATCCGTAGACAGGGCGTAGGCAACAGCCAGCAGAACGACGAGGCCGATGAGACCGGTAAAGCGTGCCAATGCGTGCCCTCCCTTGCAGATGTGCGCTTGGGGAGAAGTGTACCGGACAAAGCAGGGCAGCATCACGCCTGCGTTGTCCGGTTGTCTTTTGAGCACTTAAACGGCTACGAAGCCGCCGTCCACAAATAGCTCCACACCAGCGACATAGCTGCTGTCATCGGAGGCCAGGAACACGACAGCCTTAGCGATCTCGTCTGACTCGCCCATGCGGCCCAACGGTACGCCTGCTGCCATCTGCGTCTTGAAGGCTTCTTCCGCTGCCGGGTCGTTGCCGGTGATCATGGTGATGGCAGGCGTGTTGATCGGTCCGGGGCTCACGACGTTGACGCGGATCTTGCGATCCTTCAACTCGTTGGTCCAGGTGCGAGCAAAGGAACGCACGGCAGCCTTGGTCGCGTTATAGACACCAAAGGCAGGAATGCCCTTCACGGAAACGATGGAAGCGTTCAGAATCACCGTTGCGCCATCCGGCAACAGCGGAAGCGCCTTCTGCACGGTGAAGACAAGGCCCTTCACGTTGGTGTTGAAGATGTTGTCGAAGTGCTCTTCCGTGTAGTTACCCAACGTAATGAACTCGCCGAACCCGGCATTGGCAAACAGCACATCCAGCTTGCCTTTCTCCTGCTTGATCTGCGCGAAAAGCTTGTCCAGGTCAGACAGGTTGGCAACGTCGCCCTGCACACCGGTGACATTGCTGCCGATCTCTTTCACAGCATCATCCAGGCTCGCCTGCCGCCTGCCCGTAATGTAGACATACGCTCCCTCAGCAACGAAGCGCTTTGCCGTTGCCAACCCAATGCCGCTGTTACCACCCGTGACCAGTGCGATCTTGCCGTCCAACTTGCCCATGACTTCACCTTGATTTGATACTTTTACAACCGTCAAAGTGATGGCTCAGCCAGAGGTAAAGATTCAAGAATGTCTCACGGACTTCGAGTCGAGACAGATCCTACAGGTCTTCTGAGGCAATTACTTTCTGAATGAGCGGCTGCCTTGTAACAAGTTCGCTCCCGATCAGGAGAGTTTCCCGCAGCATCCGCTCCGG
Organism: Janthinobacterium lividum; assembly: GCA_050954525.1. Taxonomy (GTDB): domain Bacteria; phylum Acidobacteriota; class Terriglobia; order Terriglobales; family Acidobacteriaceae; genus Terriglobus. The sequence goes on along the minus strand of JBPBPZ010000344.1, from coordinate 19,991 downwards.
GACATCAAGGAGGGCGGCATCTTCTGCAAACAGGGTAATCAGCGGTTGCCCTGCGGCCACAGCATCTCCGATCTTCATGTGCATTTCGATGCCCGCGTGCGCCGCCACAGGCCCACCTGGCACCTCGCGGCCCGCGCCCAGTCGCTGCACCGCCCAACCCACTTCCTTGCAGTCCATAGCTGCCAGGTAGCCGCTCCCCGCGGCACGTATAACGCGTGTTGCGACAGGTTTGTGGAACGCAGCAGGAACCTCAAACATCGTTGTGTCTCCGCCCTGCAGCCGAACCATTTGCAACCACCGCTCGTACGCGGCACCACTGCGCAGCAGGTGAAGTGCCTGTGTTCTGCCGGCCTCGGGTGTGCCTGCCACACCACCGAGGTGCAACATCCATCCTGCAAGCACGGCAGAAAGCTCGATCAGGTCAGCGGACAGGGGGTGTTCGATCCCGCGCAGAATGTCGATGCACTCCCAGACTTCGATCCAGTTACCGGAAAAGCGCCCTAGCGGTTCGTCCATCGCGGTCAGCACGGCGACAGTGCGCGTACCGTTACTTTCGCCAGTGCCAACCATCAGTCGCGCCAGGTGTTCGCTGGCTTCGTAGCTCGGCATAAACGCGCCAGAGCCAGTCTTCACATCCAGGACCAAGCCATCCAGCCCCTCCGCCAGCTTCTTGCTCATAATGCTGGCGGTGATCAGGTACGGCGATTCGACCGTGCCGGTGTGATCGCGCAAAGCGTACAGAATGCGGTCAGCGGGCACCAGGTTTTTGGTTTGCCCGATCATGCTGAAGCCGCAATCGGCAATGACCTCGCCGAAGCGCTCCATCGAAAGCTGCGTGTTGAAGCCAGGGATGGTTTCCAGCTTGTCCAGCGTTCCGCCAGTGTGGCCCAGGGACCGACCGCTGATCATCGGATCGGCCAACCCTGCCGCTGCAACGATGGGTGCAATCAGCAGCGAACTTTTGTCGCCCACGCCGCCGGTGGAGTGTTTGTCGACCGTGTATTTGCACAACGGACGTGAATCGAAAACTTCACCACTGCGGCGCATGGCATCCGTTAGCGTTGCCAGTTCGCGCGAGGACAGGCCGCGTTGAAAAATCGCCATGAGGAGTGACGCAATGCGCGCCTCCGTGATCTCCCCTTGAACAATACCTGCAACAAAGCTGCGGATCTCGCTGTCGGTCAGTTCGCGGCCGTCGCGCTTATGCAGGATGGTGTCTACGGGATGGAATGTAGGTAGGTCAGTCATGCAGATGTTTCACTTTCAGACAGCACCTTAGCGTAGCGACGCAGCAGAGAACGAGGCGGGCAGCAGGTCGGCCATGATACATTCACCGGCTTTGCCACCTTCACCGGGGTAAAAGATACGGCAGTCGGCCGCGGCGAATTCAGCCAGCGTCTGTCGGCACGCGCCGCAGGGCTGGCATGCAACCTGCGGGTTAGCGTTCGCGACCGCTACGGCGACGATGCGGATTGCCGGCCCATACCGGGACACGGCACGTGCTACAGCGCTCTGCTCTGCGCAGCAGGTCAGCCGGTAACTTGCGTTTTCCACGTTACATCCGGTAACAACTTCTCCACCTTGCAGCAGTAGTGCTGCACCGACAAAGAAGTTGCTGTAGGGCGCATACGCGTTCTTCGAAATGTCGGCAGCTGCAGCGCGGAGCCGCTCAATGCCTGCGTCATCGAGTTCCTGTTGAGAAGTTTGTGACGACATAGTTTGCTGAGGCTAAACCCGCCACGAAGCCTGCGCAAGCTATGCGGCGACTCCAGCTGGGTACGCATCCAAACGACAGCGACGAGGAACGCCACGGACCATGCCAAACGACACCAAAGCTGACAGGGCCAGCCGAAAGAAAGTAGGCGGGGTGACGGCTGCAGCGTCGGACGTGTTGAGCGAGGAACCCACCGGCGAGTCCGGTATCGTTGCGACTCTGCAGGTTACGGACGCTGCCGCGATGGTAGACGGCGGGGACGCCGTGCTGGAGCGCTTTCACCCCGTCACGGCAGAGTGGTTTCGCGCAGTGTTTGAAGGCCCGACACAGCCGCAGCGCGAGGGATGGCCCGCCATTGCGCGTGGTGATTCGACGCTGATCCTCGCCCCCACAGGCACAGGTAAAACACTCACGGCCTTCCTCTGGTGCCTGGATCGCCTGATGTTGCAGCCGCGAGCCTTTGTCGCCCCAACTGCAGAAGCGAAACCTGTCAGACGCGTAAAAGGCAAGAAGAAGGAGCCGAAGAGCACCGCCCTGCCGGAAGGCGTCGGTGTGCGCGTCGTTTACATTTCGCCGTTGAAAGCATTGGCGGTGGATGTGGAGCGCAACCTGCGCTCCCCGCTGCAGGGCATCGCGAACATGGCCCAGCGACGCGGTGTTCCGGTGCACACGCCAGAGATCAGCGTGCGTACGGGTGACACACCCACAGCCGAACGCGCCCGTTTCGCCAAACATCCTGGCGACATCCTCATCACCACGCCAGAGTCGTTGTACCTGCTGCTGACCTCGAACGCGGGCGAGGCTTTGCGCACAGTCGAGACCGTCATCATTGATGAAATCCACGCGCTGGTGCCAAGCAAGCGTGGCGCGCACATGGCCTTGTCACTGGAGCGTTTGGAAGCACTCACCGGACGCAAGGTGCAACGCATTGGCCTATCGGCAACGCAGCGGCCGCTGGAAGAAGTGGCGCGATTTCTGGGAGGGGCGGATGGCACGGTCCAGTCCTCAAACAAAATGCTGACCATTGCACCAATTGTCGAGAGGGAAACAATTGAAAGCGATGAAGCAGAGGACAGCGCGGACAAGGGACCGGCACCAGGAAGCTACAAGACTCCAAAGATCGAAGTTATCGCGAGTGTCGCCGAACAAGCTGGAGATACAGCCCTTGCGCTCGGTGAAGATGCACCCTCGCAAATCCTGGCAGGGGAGATTGCGGGCGTACGCTACCGCCCCGTGACCATCGTGAACGCGGGCGCGCGCAAGCGGCTGGAACTGACCGTTGAAGTACCGGTCGAAGACATGGCCAAGCTGGGCGAAATACAGGACACGCCCAGCGGTCCGGCCTCACAGGGACCCAAGCGCACCAGCATCTGGCAGAGTATCCATCCGCGCCTGCTGGAGATTATCAAGCAGCATCAGTCCACCATCCTGTTTGTGAACGCGCGACGCATTGCAGAGCGGCTGGCAGGTGCCATCAACGAGCTTGCAGGCGAGCAGATCGCGCGTGCGCATCACGGCTCGCTAGCAGCGTCGCAACGCAGTGAAATTGAAGAACTGCTGAAGGCCGGTCATATTCGCGCGCTGGTCGCAACGTCTTCGCTCGAACTCGGCATCGATATGGGCGCGGTCGATCTTGTCATCCAGATTGAAGCGCCACCATCCGTCGCCAGCGGCATGCAGCGCATTGGCCGCGCGGGCCACCAGGTGGGCGCGCCATCCAAGGGCATCATCTTTCCGAAGTACCGGGCAGACCTGATCGCCTGCGCTGCCGTGACGCGCGCCATGCATGAAGGCCATGTGGAAAGCACGCGCTTTCTGCGCAACGCGCTGGACGTGCTGGCACAGCAGGTGGTGGCCATCATTGCGCATCCGCCGCTATCGCAGGAGGACGCGGCACGCCGCTCCGCAAAGCATCGCAGCGATGAGGACGAGTCGCCTGGCCTGAGCTACGATGCGCTGCTTGGCATCGTGCGTTCGTGCAGTGGTTACGCGGGAATGAGCACGCAAATCTTTGACGGCGTGCTGGACATGCTTGCGGGCCGGTACCCGTCAGACGAGTTTGGTGAGTTGCGTCCGCGCATTACGTGGGATCGCACCAAGGGTTGGTTGACGCCGCGGCAGGGCGTAAAGAAGATCGCGATTCTTAACGGCGGTACGATCCCGGATCGCGGTTTGTACGGGGTTTTCCTTTCTGGCGAGCGCTCCAAGCCCATTCGCGTCGGCGAACTGGACGAGGAAATGGTCTTCGAAGCACGCAATGGCGAGACCTTCATCCTGGGCGCAAGCACGTGGCGCATCGACGAAATAACGCACGATCGTGTGCTGGTTTCGCCCGCTCCGGGCGAGCCTGGCAAGATGCCTTTTTGGCATGGCGACCAGGCTGGCCGACCGCTGGAGTTTGGCCGCCGCATCGGCGCGCTGGTGCGTGAACTGCGCGAGTTGCCGCGCTCGGCCGCGCTAACCAGGCTTATCCGCGAACACGATCTTGATGCGACTGCCGCAGAGAATGTAATGCGCTACCTCGCCGACCAGGAGGTCGCGACCGAGCAGGTGCCTGACGACCGCACGATCGTCGTCGAACGCGTACGCGATGAACTGGGCGACTGGCGCGTCTGCGTGATGACGCCGTTTGGTTCGCGCATCCACGCGCCGTGGGCCATGGCCGTGCAGGGCCGCATCCGCGCCGCAGGCCATGCCGATGTTGAGACCATGTGGAGCGAAGACGGCTTCGTCGTCCGCTTTCCTGAGAGCGACGGCGCGCCTGATGTAGACCAGTTCTTCCCCGAGGCGCAGGAGGCTGCGGATTCCGTGCAGCGCCAGCTTGGTTCGACCGCGCTGTTTGCCGCAAAGTTTCGTGAGGCCGCCGCACGCGCACTGCTGCTACCGCGCCGCCGTGCCGACGGTCGTACACCGCTTTGGCAGCAGCGCAAACGCGCGTACGATCTGCTGAGTGTGGCCGCTCGCTACCCCGAGTTTCCGATGCTGCTGGAGGCGTATCGCGAGTGCCTGCGCGACGTGTTCGACATGCCCGCACTGTCTGAAATTCTCCGGAGCATTGCATCGAGGCAGATCCGAGTACATACCGTGGACGCGCGGACGCCGTCACCGTTCGCCTCGGCGCTGCTGTTCAGCTACGTTGCCAACTACATCTACGACGGCGATGCACCACTGGCCGAACGGCGTGCACAGGCGCTCTCCATTAACCAGGAGCAGTTGCGCGAACTGCTGGGCGACGCCGATCTGCGCGAGTTGCTGGATCCCAACGCCATCGAGGAAACGGAAGAGCAGTTGCAGATGCTGGCCGATGACTACCGCGCGCGCAGCATGGACGGCGTCCACGACATGCTGCTGCGGCTGGGCGATTTGAACCGTGCCGAATTGCTGCGCCGCGTTATCTCGCCGGAAGTCGCGATTACCGTCGATCGCCTGCAAAAGGCACGGCGCGTGCTGGAGCTGAAGTTCGGTGCAGAGAAGCGACTGATTGCCGTCGAAGACGCCGCGCGCTATCGGGACGCGCTGGGCGTGCCGCTACCGCCAGGGCTGCCAACAGCGTTCCTGCAGGCAGTGCCCGATGCGATAGTCGACTTGATTCGTCGCTTTGGACGCACGCATGGACCGTTCACGACGAACGAAGTGGCACAGCGTTTTGCCGTTCCGCTGGAGACTGCGGAAAGCGTCCTGCAGAAGCTCGTCGGTAGCGGCCGGGTCATCGAAGGTGCCTTCCGCCCGGGCGGCCAGCAGCGCGAGTGGTGCGATGTGGAGGTGCTGCGCACCATACGCCGCAGATCGTTAGCCAAGTTACGCAAAGAGGTGGAGCCGGTCGAGCAGCAAACGCTGGCTCGCCTGTTTACGCACTGGCAAGGCGTGCTGACGCCGCGTCGTGGGCTGGATGCGCTGCTCGACGTCATCGAGACTTTGCAGGGGGCACCACTACCTGCATCGTTGCTCGAAACGGAGATTCTCCCTGCACGCATCGTCGGCTATAAACCCGCGGACCTGGACACGCTGATTGCCGCGGGTGAAGTCACCTGGGCTGGCTTTGAGCCGCTGGGCGAACGCGATGGTCGCATTGGCCTGTACCTTGCGGAGAAACTGCCGCTGCTGTGGCCGGTCGTCAATACCGCGCAGGCCGCGTCCGTCCTTGAAGAGGGCAGTGCCACGAAGGAACGCGAAGACCGCATCGTTGAATACCTCCGCACACATGGCGCTTCCTTCTTCCAGAATCTGCATGAAGGCACGGGCGGTGGCTACCCCGGCGAGTCCATCGAGGCCGTGTGGAATCTCGTCTGGCGCGGTGCCATCACGAACGACTCGCTGCAATCGCTGCGTGCGTACACCGACAAAAATCAGAGCGGCAGACAGACCAACCACCAGGGCAAGCCGCTGCGCAAGGTCCACAACCAGGCAGCCAATTTCCGTAGCCGCCGCACCACTCCACCTACTGCGCAAGGCCGTTGGGCGCTGCATCCGGCCATGCTTGCGACCGAGCGCAACGGCACCGAGTGGTCCTATGCGGAAGCGCATCAGTTGCTGCAGAGGTACGGCGTGGTCTTCCGCGAAACTGCACATGCAGAGAATCTTCCCGGCGGCTTCTCTGCCATTTACGACGTGATGAAGGCGCTGGAAGAGAGCGGCAAGATTCGTCGCGGCTACTTTGCCGCAGAGCTTGGAGCGACGCAGTTCGCCTTACCCGCCGCGCTCGATCTCCTGCGGTCACTGCGTACCAAGCGCCCTGACACCGATCCCGAGATGATTGTGCTGGCCGCTACCGATCCTGCCAATCCGTATGGCGCGCTGCTGAAGTGGCCGCAGCCGGCAGACGGCAACAGTTCACTGACACGCACTGTCGGCTCGCGCGTGGTGTTGGCAGACGGCGCGCTCGTCGCGTATCTGCGTCGCGGCAATCCCAACGTGCAGGTCTTCCTGCCGGAAGAAGAGCCGATGCGCGGCCAAGTGATGCGTTCGCTCGCACGCTACTTCGTCGTCATGGCGCAGACCACGGGCCGCATGAACGAACAGGCCGAACATACCGGCGGCATCGGCATGTTCCTGCAAACGATCAACGGCATCGCGGTTGCGGAACACCCCATGGCCCGTGCCCTGCTCGACGCCGGCTTCCAGGCCGCACCCATGGGCTTCAACCTGCGCAGAAATCTGCCGCCGCTGCCGGGTATCTCGCTCACTGCGCAGAACGGCGGAAGGACAGTGGGCAATGCCTGAGGGAGATACCATCTATCGTTCTGCCCGCGCGCTTGCAAAAGTGATGACGGGGAAGATCGTCACGAAGTTTGAGACGGGCTATGCGCACCTTGCGACGGTGAACGATGACCGTCCGGTTGTAGGCCGTGTGGTCGAGAAGGTGGAGGCGAATGGGAAGTGGTTGCTGATGCATTTCTCCGGCGACCTGATCCTTGTCTCGCACATGCTGATGAGCGGTTCGTGGCACATCTACAAGACGGGCGAGAAGTGGTGGTCACCAAAGAAGGCGATGCGGGCCTTTATTGAGGTCGAAGGCTGGCAGGCCGTTGCGTTCAACGTGCCTGTGGCGGAGTTTCACACCGCATCCTCGCTCCTGCGTAAGAGCAGCGTGCCGAAGCTGGGACCGGACATCCTCTCCGGGGAGTACACGCCTGAGAGTGGCGTCGAATCCCTGCGTGCGCGTGCGCAATCGCATCCTGAAGACGAGATCGCAAACGTGCTGCTGAACCAGCGCGTGCTTGCAGGTCTGGGCAATGTCTACAAGAGCGAAGTGGCATTCGCCGCGCGAGTGCATCCGTTCCGCCACATGAGCACCATTACCGAAGCCGAGATGCTGCAGATGGCCGACGTGTCGCAGCGCTACATGAAGGCCAATATCCTCGATGGTTCGGGCGACGGCATCATCACATACAGCGGCAATCGGCGAACGACGAATAATGCCAATGAGAAGAATCGGCTGTGGGTCTACGGTCGGCGCGGCCTGGAGTGTCGTCGCTGCGGTGGCACGGTGGAGTACCGCAAACAGGGGCCGGGGGCGCGTTCGACCTATTGGTGCCCGGACTGCCAGCCGTGGATTGGCGACGGCGCGGCTGTGAAGGGAAGCGATGCACCGGTCCGTCGATCGCGGGTCGGTTGCTGAGTATCCCTGTCATCCTGAGCAAAGCGAAGGATCCCGACGAGTTTAATCCTGCACGACTTCTGAAGGTTTTCGCCCAGAAGCCATGAGCTTCGGCTTCTTACGAAGTGTGGAGGGATCCCTTCGCTGCGCTCAGGATAACGACCTCTATATGTCAAACGCGAACTGGGATGACTCGCGGTAAGCTGGCGACTTTGGCTCTGCGGAGAGCGACAGGATCAGCCGCTCCAGCACCAGCGTTTTATCCACCGGTCCACTGCGCAGTTCAAGATCAGCCTTTGCAATGAACCGCAGAGCACGCGAGATCTCACCGCGTGTTTTGTAGCGGCGCGCCTGCTGGATCAGGATGTCGGCGGCGAATGGCGGCATGCGGAAGCCCTGCCAAAGTACCTGCCAAATCGCGCGGGAGTCGCGCACATTTTTCTCGTGGATGATGAGCATTTGCCGGTACGTCCGAGCCAGCATGTACAGGTGCCCAATGGCGGAATCTTCACCACCATCCGAGGCATGCAGCAATCCGTGCAGCAGACCGAGCGAACGTGGCCGATCACGCTGGCTGAGCGCATCAGTCAACTCGTACAGCGAGCGTTGCTTCGCGGCCAACACCATGGTTTCCACATCGCCCAGCGTAATGCGGCCAAGCTGGGCTGCGTCGATGTTGTGTTCGCGAAGCGGGGCCGACACATACAGCACCAGCTTCTCCAGTTCGCTAGCAATCAGCATCATGTCGCCTGCAAGCGCATCCACCAGTTCACGAGCGGCATCCGCCTCGCAGCGAACGCCACGTTCTTCAGCGGTGGTCATCACCCATCGCGACGCATCGTCTTCTGTGACCTTCTGCAGTTCGATTGTGCCGCACCATTCGCCCAGCGTTTCGCGGATGCGGTCGTAGCGTTCCTTGTCGTCGCGCTCCATGCGGCGCAGGTCTGTGGGCAGTGACAGGTGATCGGCCACAAACAGGAGCAGCGCCTGCGGGTTTGGCGAACGGAAGTAGCGCTCCAGCGCGGCAAACTCGTCCTTCTTTGCGCCGCGACCGTACAGTGTCTTCAGGCCGCGCAGGAAGATGACCTGGAATGGTGCCAGCAGCGATGGTGTCTGGGCCAGATCCAGCGCGTCAAAGATGCTGGTTTCGCTGCCAAGCTCCAGGTCGTGCAGGCAAAAGTCGCGCAGATCCGGCGGCACCAGCTTTGCCAGCACACCCTTGCGTGCACGTTCGTACAGAAAGGTTTCGTCGCCCAGCAGAACGTAGCCGGGCCGCATGGCTGGCGTATCAAGCTCAGCAAGAAAGCGTTCAGTTGCGGCAAAGGATCGAAGCGACGGCACCTCTCCAGCCTAATGGAACAAGCCGCGCAATGACCACCAGAATGGACCATGTCCCACTGAAGCAGTTGGTCGACTTTTCTGCCAGATCAGGCCAGTGCGCCGGAAACAAACGCGACCAGTGCTAGATTCGACCAAAGCCCACTGCCAGTGCAGGAGAATCTCCATGAAGATGAGCCCAATAGTCGTAACCATGGCCGCGCTGATCGTGCATGGCACTGCGCAGGCGTGCGTCACATGCGACTCAGCCACTGCATGCCAGGTGCGCCGCGGTATCTTCGATCCGCACTTCTTCCATACCTTGCTGCTGGTTCTTGCGCCGTTTCCGGTTCTGCTTGCAGCGGTCGCGGCAGTTTGTTTCGTGCTCCCAATACCGCGAACGGAAGAAGCCTGATGGCTGCGGCACCCATCCGGGTTGCAGTTGCAGCCGGTGTCCTGCTGGGCATTGGCATGGGTGGTTTTGTCGACGGCATTCTGTTCCATCAGATTCTGCAGTTGCACAACATGCTTTCGAACTGGGTGCTGCGCGACAGCCTGGTGCACGAACAGATCAACATGTTCTGGGATGGCCTGTTTCACGCGTTTACATGGTGCGTCACCGCGCTGGGAATCTATCTGATGTGGCACACGGCGCGGCATCGCCGGACGGTGCCGTCCGGCCGCGTGCTGAGCGGGTCGCTGCTGCTGGGATGGGGCCTGTTCAACCTTGTGGAAGGCACGATCGACCACGAGATCTTGCAGGTGCATCACGTGGTGCAGAATGGCAACCACATGCTTTGGGACCTGGTGTTCCTTGCGTCTGGCCTGGTCTTTCTTCTTGGGGGATTCCAGATGGTTCGTAGAGATCTGAGCGCAGCGTCGCGCAACAGCTAGAAGCTGTTGAGTAGTTCGCTGACAATCTGGCTGGAAAGGTCCCGTGATAGCCGCAGCACGGCCGCACTGTCTTCCTGGATGAACGCGCTTAGATCCTGCGTGGACTGGTACTGCTCGCGGAACGACAGCTTGTCATTCCGGTACAGCACGCGGCCGTCGCGCGCGGTTAGTACTACTTTCGCCGTGATCTGCACAAGGTAGGACGAGGTTGAGCCGGTGGCCGGATCATACGTCAGCGGAGCGATCGTCTCGGTCAGAACGGTACCCTGCAGCATAGCGTCGCTGGCTGCAGGATCGTCGGTCTGTGTCACACGGTAGCGGGTGCGAGTGTTCAGTTCATGCACCGTGGCGTCGGTCAGCGCGACCTCTGTGTGGAACTGCTGCACGTTCGTCTTGAACATGGGCACCGCGAGCGTGCGCACGTTGCCCGGCAGATGGGCGGCAGCGCCCGCGACGTGGTAGCCGCAGCCGCTCAGCATGGCCACGGCAAGAAGCAGAATCAAAGCACCAGGGCGACGCAAGGTTTACTTCCTGCCCGCGAGGGCGGCAAGCTTCTTCTGCGTTTCCAAGAAGCGCCGCACGCGGTCCAGTGAGCGTGCCTTGCCAAAGACGACCAGGCTCTCCAGCAGCGGCGGCGAGGCGGTCTTGCCTGTCAGGATGGCACGTAGAAGCATGTAGGCTTCTTTAACGCTCCACTCCTTCGCAGTCAGCAGCGCCCGCAGCGCCGCATCAATGCTTCCTGTGACCCATTCGCTGCTTTCCAGTGCCAGCAGCATCTCTGCACCGAACGCGAGCGTTTCCTCTAGCGAGCGCTTCTTGGGTATGAAGACTTCCGGTGCGGGCTGCACGTCGTCCTTGAAAAAGAAGTCGGCCATGTCGCCGAACTGGGCCAGCGTCTCGATGCGCATCTGCACCAGAGGAGCAATTTCACGCAGGTAGGCGTCGCTGAACAGGGTCGTGCGCAACGCCTGCAGGAACTCCTCGGGAGACTGCCTGCGAAGGTACTCGCCGTTCAGCCACTTTAGTTTGACCAGGTCGAATACTGGGCCTCCCAGCGAGATGCGCTTGAAGTCGAACCGCTCCATCATCTCCGCGAGTGAAAACAGGTCATTCAGCTTGGTGTCTAGGCCCTTGTTGACGATGTCCTGTTCGCTGGGCTGGGCCATGCCGCCGCCCATCAGGCCAAGGAAGTTAAGCATGGCCTCTGGCAGAAACCCAGCCTGCCGGTAGTAGATCAACGACACGGGATTTTTGCGCTTGCTGATTTTGCTTTTGTCCGTGTTGCGCAGCAGCGGCATGTGCCAGAAGCGAGGCAGGTCCCAACCAAAGGCGCGATATAGAAGCACGTGCTTCGGGGTGGAACTGATCCACTCTTCGGCGCGGATGACGTCCGTAATGCCCATCAGGTGGTCGTCGATCACATTCGCCAGATGGTAGGTGGGAAAGCCGTCGGACTTCATCAGCACCTGGTCGTCCACGTTGTTGTGGTCGAAGGTGATGTCACCACGTAGTTCGTCACGGAAAGTGGTTGATGCGATGCCCGGACCCTTGTCGCCGTCCGGTACGCGCAGGCGAATCGTGTACGACTTGCCCTCGGCCAGCGCTGCTGCGATCTGCTCTTCGGTGTAGTTGCGGCTGGGACCGTTGTACTTCGGCGCCTGCTTGGCGGCTGTCTGCGCCTTGCGCTCGGCTTCCAGTTCCTCGGCGGTTTCAAATGCGCGGTAGGCGGTGCCGTTCGTCAGCAGGCGCTCGCAATATTCGCGGTAGATCTCAGTGCGTTCGCTCTGGCGGTAGGGGCCGTGCGGTCCACCGACATCCGGGCCCTCATCCCACTGCAGACCCGCCCAACGCAACGACTCAAAAATCATCTGTTCGCTACTGCCGACAAAGCGGGTGCGATCCGTGTCTTCGATCCGCAGGACAAACTTGCCGCCGCGCTGCTTCGCAAATACGTAGTTCAGCAGGCCAATGTAGGCCGTGCCCACGTGCGGGTCGCCGGTGGGCGAGGGGGCAATCCGCACGCGAACGGGTGCGTCTGTTTTGCTGTTTCCGGTGTTGGTCTCGGTACTCATTCACTCGCAATGCTAGCAGCCTGAGAATGGTTGACCAACTTGACCAACCCCATTAGACTGGCACCATGGCGGCCTACAACATCTACGAGGCGAAGACGAATCTTTCCAGCCTGGTCGAAAAGGCTATGTCAGGGGAAGAAGTCCTCATAGCAAAGGCTGGTAAACCCCTGCTAAGGCTGGTCCCGCTGGCCGAGCAGGATACCGCGTTCCACAGGCCTGCTCCAGGTTTTGCGAAAGGTGAGTTCACGGACTTAATTCAGGAGCTGGAAAAGCCGTGGCCAGAGGATCTTCTGCGAGCCTTTGAGATGGCTGAGTGAAGCTGCTGCTGGACAGTCACATCCTGCTTTGGTATGCGGATGCGGACCTGCGATTGGGCGAAGTGGCGGCTCAGCGGATCCGCAGCGCAGAAGAACTCCACTTCAGCGCTGCGAGCATATGGGAACTGACACTCAAGATGCACGCGGGCAAGCTTGCAGCCCGGGATGTTCAGGTACTTGCTTTGCGGTTGGGCTGCAAACTTCTTCCGGTAACACCTGATCATGCAGGTGCGGTGCTCAGATTGCCACGCATCCACAGCGATCCGTTTGATCATTTGCTGCTGGCACAGGCCGGACTTGAGCAGTTGACTTTAGTTACCCATGACAAGGTTCTAGCACAGTACGGTGTTCCGGTCCTGATTGTTTGAAATGGGGTTCCGGAACGGACGCTACTTGCCGGCAGCGGTGCGGATCACCAATCCAAAAGACGAGTTTGCCTCCCCGAGTCATAGGAGATGAAGTCACCTTATGTAAGGTCGTCCGTGTCGAACGCGGGCTTACGGCCCAGCCTGCGTGTGCTGTAGGGCTCCTCGCCGTCGATCAGGGTGCGCACCATCACGTCGATGTCTTCAGGATCTTCCGCCTCTGCAACCATGGTTCGCGACTCGCCGGGCTCTGGAATGGATTCCAGCAGAACGATGACGTGGGCCACGGCGGTGCCATCCTGGTTGAGGCCTTCGGGTGTCTTGGCCTTAATGCTGACATCGCGCTCGGACACATGCAGCAGATCGGCAACGCGTGCGCGCATTTCTCCGGCAATGGGCACGATCTTGGGACGCATCAGGATCAGCACGCAGTCCATGTTCACGATGCGGTATCCAGCGGTGGCGATCTCTTCCAGGGCAGTCTCCAGAAATATGGTGGAATCGGCATCTTTCCAGCGCATGTCACTGGGCGGGAAAAACGTGCCGATATCACCCGCGCTGACCGCGCCCAGCAGGGCGTCGGTAATGGCATGCAGCAGCAGGTCGCCGTCGCTGTGGCCGGCCAAGCCTTCGCTGTGCTCAATCTTCATGCCGCCAATCACCAGCGGAACGCCGGGCTTGAACGCGTGCGAGTCGAAACCGTAGCCAATCCTCATGCCCACAAATGCCTGCTTCCGCCGCGGACGCCCACGCGGTCTTGTACTGTCGGTTCCAGCATAACCGCACCGTGCCTACCGGCACTGCTGCCCACAAGTTCTCAAAGCCGTTATACTTCACCGTCTATGGTCGTTCACGTAATTCTTCCGGCAGCGGGGCTGGGCACGCGTATGGCGGTGGCCGGCAGCAGCGCCAAGCAATTTCTTTCGTTGGGCGGTGTGCCCATCCTGATCCACAGCATCCGGGCGTTTGCCGAGAAATCAGGCATCCGCTCGATCACGGTTGCCGTGCGCGCGACCGAGCGCGAACGCGTGGGCGAGCAGCTTTCCCACTACGGTTTGGCTGACAGGGTCAACATTGTTACGGGCGGCGAGACTCGGCAGGGCTCCGTAGCCGCCGCCTTGCAGACACTGGACGCGCAACCGGAGGACATCGTCCTAATCCACGACGCCGTTCGCCCGCTGATTGACGCTGCCATGATCGAGCGCACCATCGAAGCGATCAAGAGGCATGGAGCGGCTATCGTCGCACTGCCAGCCATTGACACCATCAAGCAGGTGGACCGCACCGCGGACGGAGCCATCATCACCGCAACCATCCCGCGCGAACGCATTGTGCAGGCTCAGACACCCCAAGGTGCGCGCTATGCGGACCTGCTGCGGGCCTTTGAGGAAGCCGAAATGGACAGTTTTGCCGCGACCGACGAGGCCAGCCTGCTGGAGCGTGCAGGCATGTCCGTGGCTGTGGTGCTGGGTTCACCCGCAAACCTGAAGATCACACAACCAGGCGACCTGGAATTGGCAGAGTTCTACCTAAAGACTCGAGGCTAAACAGGTACGCGCCAGTCTGCGCCACCTGTCCGTGGTTCCCCCTGGAGCGGTGTCTTAGCACTCCAGGGGATTACATGAACGTTCTTCGGACATCGGTCTGCCTTCTGGCGATCTCAAGCACAGCGGCAGCGCAGCAATCAGGACGGTCAGCACCTCAGCAGCAAAGGGCGCAAACGGCTCAGCAGCCCGCCCAGGGTGCATGCACGGTGCAACAGGCTCAGCAGGCTGAACAGCAGCAGGATTGGAATGGGGCCATCCGCATTTACAGCTGCCTGAGCGCGGCAGCACCGCAGGACTGGCGGCCCGTTAACTCCATTGCGGGCGTGTACGGCATCCTGAATCGGCCGGCGGACGAGATCCAGTGGTCGAAGAAGGCCAGCGCACTTGCGCCGCAGCAGCCGGAACCATACCTGAACATGGGCAGCGCGCAGGCCACGATGAAGAACACAGTCGCGGCACGTGCGTCCTTTGAGAAAGCGATGCAACTCGCGCCAGACTCACCGCTGGCCCCGTACAGCCTTGGAGTTTTGGCTGATGAGGCGCAAAACGCTGCGGATGCCGAGCGGTGGTACCGCCGTGCGCTCCAGATCGAACCACGATTTGAAGATGCGTCCGTATCGCTTGCCGCGCTGCTGGGCAACACAAACCGCGTGGATCAGGCCATTCCGATCCTGGAGAAGGTGGTCGCGACCAATCCGCAGGCGACGGATGCAAAGCAGATGCTGGACGACATGAAGCGCGGCGGTCCGCAGCAGCAGCCTCAGACGGCTCCAAACCAGGCTCCCATCGAACGCCGGTAAACCTCAGAGCTTCATCATCATCTCGTTCATCGGGGTAAAGCCGAACTTCTCGTAAATGGGCCTGCCGAACGGAGAGGCGTGCAGGGTGACGACCTTGCTCCCATGTGTGCGGCACTCATCCACGCAGGCACGCAGCAGTTGATTGGCAAGTCCCTGTCCGCGTGCAGATGGGTCAGTGTAGAAGTTCAGCAGGTAGGCGCGCCCCGGCTCCACGTGCAGGTAGTGTGGCGGAAAGTCTGCAAAGTGGATGCCCGCACTTGCCACGGCCGTTCCGTCCTGCTCCAGCAGCAGACCCACGTAGCGGCCGTCCGCCAGCCTCTCCTGAACCCATGGCTCGAAGCTCGCGTCCATGGCGTCCAGTTGATCTTCAGTTGAGAAGCTGTTGTCGGCAAACATGCGGTGCCGGTGTGCGGTGATCAGAGCGGCGTCGGCGGTAGTGGCGCGGCGAAGGGTATGCATGCCTCAAAAGTAGCCCAATCCCGCGTCGCCCAAGCGACTTCGCTGGCTTACATTAGGTCCATGACTCCAGATAGGCTCTTTCGACTCGCCAGCACCCTGGTTGGGCCTTGCTGGCTGCTGCTCTTACTGGCTCCGCGATGGCGGTGGACGCAGCGGATAGTGACCTTTGCATGGCCGTTAGTTGTTGCCGTGCTGTATGTCTACCTGCTGGTATCGCACCCTTCGCCGCCGGGCAGCGGCTTTAGCACGCTGGCGCAGGTGACAGCGCTTTTTTCCTCGCCTTACGCGCTGGTGGCTGGGTGGATCCACTACCTTGCGTTTGACCTGTTCGTAGGCGCGTGGGAAACGCGTGATGGTTTGCGTCTCGGCATCTCTCGCTGGGTTTTGCTGCCATGCCAGTTGCTGACCTTCTTCTTTGGGCCAGCCGGGCTTGCTCTTTACCTGCTTCTGAAGCTGCTGTTACGCGGCAAAGTGGGTGCAGAACCCGACGAGGCCGCATAAGCATGACGGGCTTTATCCGCGAGGGATGGGGCATCATGCGGTCTGCACTCGAGACCAACACCCCTATGCGGATCTCGTTCTGGTGGCAATGCATGCTGCTGGCAGCCACGCTGGTCGCTCTGCCGTTTGACCGGCGCACAATTCTGGGCCTCAGTCCGTGGATCAAGCCACTCAAGTTTGAAGTCTCAGCCATCATTTACCTGCTGACCATCACGTTAATGCTGCATGGTGTGCGGTGGCACCGGTCGCCAGACGGCGCAGGCTGGTTTAAGTCGCGCCGCCGACTTTCCTGGAGCTTCGCCGTCTCCATGACGATCGAAATCACTCTCATCGCACTCCAGTCGGCGCGCGGCGTGCGTTCGCACATGAACTACAGTTCGCCGCTGAACGGCCTGATCTTTGCCGTCATGGGGCAGCTGATCCTGCTGAACACGGTTGCGGCGGCGTGGCTTTTGTGGATGTGGTGTGCTGGAGAGGTACGAACACCTGCGGCCGTGACCTGGGGCGTTCGGCTTGGCTTGTTCATGCTGCTGGCCGGCAGTTTGGAAGGCGTGTCGATGGTGACGCATGGCGGGCACACTGTGGGAGCCGAAGATGGGCTGGCTGGTCTGCCGTTTGTCAACTGGAGCCGCGGGCATGGTGATCTGCGTGTCGCACACTTCTTTGCGCTGCACGCGCTTCAGCTGATGCCGCTGACCGGGCTGCTGCTCTCAAGGACAAGCCTTCGCCGGCTCGCCCAGGTCGCCTGCCTGTTTGTCTTCGCCGCGCTCTATGTCGGCGGGGTCTGGTGGCTGTTTGCGCAGGCCATGCAGGGGCGGCCTGTTCTACCGGGCTGACTTCCGCCTGTCCCAGAGCCCGGATTCCTTCCCTTAACATGGAGGCATGGCCCTGCCCAGTCTGGCGATCAACCGCACACTTCTGCCTCCCGGTGATCGGGTGTGCGTGGCCGTTTCAGGTGGTGCGGATTCCACAGCACTACTGCTGGCTCTGCAGGAGCAGGCAGCCGCGCTGGGCATTGGGGTTTCCGCGGCGCACCTGCACCACGGCATCCGTGGCGATGAGGCAGACGGAGATCTCGCGTTTTTGCGGGACCTCTGCCAAAGGCTTGACGTTGCACTGCACACCGAACACTGCGATGTTCCCGCCGCCGCCGCCGCTGACCAGGAGTCGCTGGAGGAGGCGGCCCGCAAGGCCCGCCTCTTGTTCTTCGACCGGTTGCTTGCAACGGGTGTGGCGACCTCTGTCGCAACCGCCCACACGGAAGACGACCAGGCCGAGACCGTGATGATGAAGCTGATACGCGGAGCATGGACAGAAGGTCTCGGTGGCATTTCCCCGGTACTGCAGCGAGATCAAGGCCGAATCATCCGACCCCTTCTGGGCACTACGCGGCAGCAGGTGATCGCGTTTCTGCAGGCACGCGGCCAGCAGTGGCGCGAAGACAGTACGAATCAGTCGCCGGCACACACACGCAACCGGGTTCGCGCCCAGCTTATGCCAGTACTGCGCCAGTTCAACCCGTCCATCGGCTCGACGCTGGCAACCACGGCGCAGCTGGCGCGTGACGAAGAAGCTCGATGGAAGCCGGAGATTGCCCGCCTGTTGACCCAGCTTTCACTGCCCGGTAAGCCGGTACGGGGAGGCGGTCGGGCAGTCGGCACGGCACCCGGCGAGCAAATGGTGGCATTTGAGCTGGAGCGCCTGCGCGGCCTGGACGTGGCCACACGTCGACGTCTTCTGCATACGGTCGCGGAGCGTCTCGGCATCCAGCTTGGAGCGGCCGATATCCAACGCGTCCTTCTGCTGACTGGGTTGGCACCGGCGGATGCGCCTGCGGATTCGACCGTGCCATCCAAGCCAAACAGCCGCCTAGATTTGCGTGGTGGCCTCCGCGTGGAACGGTCGTTGCGAGAACTGCGTTTTCTGAAGCTCTAAATCGGCACACGTCCTGCGCTGTCACACTACAAAAAGGTGACTTCGCCGTTTGTGGTACTTATGTCGCGTTATGATGAACCGATTAGGCTGTAGATTGCTGCGAGTAAGCACCGGAACCATGCACCGTAGAGTTCTCCCGCACGTCTAAAAACTGCGGGCCACGACGGGCAGGGAAGCCGGCAGCGACGGAGAACCTTCCATCGCGCCGTGGCCGAGAGAGAAGGGGTACCAACCTTGAATTCCACTGTAAAGACCGTTCTGATCTGGGTGTTGATGATCGCCTGCCTGATCTCTGTCTGGCAGTTCGTCATGCGCAGCGCCGGGGGCGGGCATGATTCAGCGGTGAGCCTGTCGCAGATGCAGGATTTTGCCGACAAGGGCAAGATCTCTGACGTCACGGTGAATGGAACCGATGTGACCGGGCACTTCCGCGACAGCAAGGAGTCGTTCCACACGACCATCCCTGCAAACTACCCCGATCTGTACAAGACGCTGCACGAAAAGGGCGTCAACATCAATATCAAGGATCAGAACAACTCCCTTTGGTTTACGGCGCTTGTGCAGTTCCTGCCCATGCTGCTGATCCTGGGTGTGTTCCTGTTCTTCCTGCGCCAGATGCAATCTGGCGGCAACAAGGCTATGAGCTTTGGCAAGAGCCGCGCCCGCCTTCTGAGCCTCCAACAGAAGAAGGTCACGTTCAAAGACGTTGCCGGTGTTGACGAAGCCAAGGAAGAGCTCAAGGAAATTATTGAGTTCCTGCGCGAAGCACAGAAGTTCCAGAAGCTCGGCGGCCGCATCCCTAAGGGTGTGCTGCTCGTAGGACCTCCCGGAACCGGTAAGACTCTACTCGCGCGTGCGGTTGCGGGCGAGGCGAACGTACCGTTCTTCTCGATTTCCGGTTCCGATTTCGTCGAAATGTTCGTCGGCGTCGGTGCATCGCGTGTCCGTGACCTGTTTGAGCAGGGCAAGAAGAATGCCCCCTGCATCATCTTTATCGATGAAATTGACGCAGTCGGCCGTCACCGCGGTGCGGGTCTGGGCGGCGGACACGACGAACGTGAGCAGACGCTGAACCAGCTGCTGGTCGAAATGGATGGCTTCGAAGCGAATGAGGGTGTCATCCTCATCGCCGCGACCAACCGTCCTGACGTTCTAGATCCCGCGCTGCTTCGTCCAGGCCGTTTCGATCGTCGCGTAATGGTCGATCGCCCTGACATTCGCGGACGTGAGGAAGTCCTCAAGGTTCACGCCAAGAAGGTCCCCATGGCCGACGATGTGAACCTGAATATTCTGGCACGTGGAACACCTGGCTTCAGCGGTGCTGACCTGGCGAACATGGTGAATGAGGCGGCGCTGACTGCAGCCCGTTTCAACCGCAAGGCCGTGCATATGTACGACTTTGAAATCGCCAAGGACAAGGTGCTGATGGGTGCGGAACGCAAGAGCATGTTGCTGACCGACGAGGAAAAGAAGGTAACTGCATATCACGAGGCCGGGCACGTTCTGGTCGCGGCCATGCGGAAGCATTCCGATCCTCTGCACAAGGTCACCATCATTCCCCGCGGCATGGCGTTGGGCGTGACGATGCACTTGCCGACAGAAGACAAGCACACGGTTACCCGCGATTACCTCGAGTCTCAACTCGCCATCTTTATGGGTGGACGTTGCGCCGAGGAGATCTTCTTGCACCAGATGACGACTGGTGCGGGCAACGACATTGAGCGCGCAACCGAACTGGCACGCCGCATGGTGTGCGAGTACGGTATGAGCAAGATGGGCCCGATGACCTACGGCAAGAAGGAAGGTGGAGAAATCTTCCTGGGCCGCGAAATCCAGCAGCACCGCGATTTCTCGGATTCCACTGCCGAAGCCATCGATGCCGAAGTGAAGAAGTTTGTTCACGACGGTTACCAGTCCGCCTACTCCATTCTTGATGGCAATCACGACATCATGCACCGCATGAGCGTCCTGCT
>JBPBPZ010000068.1:0-38121 GCA_050954525.1 Janthinobacterium lividum | reverse complement strand
TCTACCAGCACGCCATTGATGCCGGTTGAGGCCAGCAGGCGTGCCAAGCCCGATCGTGGTGTCTTGCTTTCAAGCAGCGGCAACAGTTCTGGAGCGTGGCCCAGGTCAACGGACCGCAGTGGCAGGCGGGGAGCATCCGTAAAATCTTCGGGCAGCTGTTGATCCTCTGCCACAAGCGCGGCAAAACGGAAGGCGGCCCAAAGCTCCGCACGCGGCGATCCACCCTGCAGGATGTACCACTCGCGAATACCACGCCGCAGATGGACAATGCGGAAGCCTTCTTCGGGCAACGGCTTCTCTGTCCATCCCGGAAGCGTGCGGCCAATGCGCGCGCGATGCAGGGCCTCAGTGGTGCCCAGCACGATGGCATCGATGCGTGGATCGAACCGGTGCAGAACGATGTCGGTGCCCGCCACCATGTGACCCAGGCCCCGATCCAGTTCGTCCGCTGCCGCAAGCTCTTCCGGCGCAGCCTGCCCACTGTTGCCCAGCAGCACAACGGTGTGCGGCATGCCGTGGTAACGCGGCGGGTCAGGAGGAATCGCGTAGCGCAGCCATCCGATGGTGCTCTGCGCACGAACCGACAAAGCCGCGATGCTGGCAAGGCAAAGCAGCAAAAAACATCCATGTCGCAGCTTACGAAAGGGCATCGCTCTGCTTAGACGCTGGTGCTGATGTGGTTCGGTCCACTCGACGGCCCGCGGATTGCTCTCTTCGCAAATACAGCTGATTGTCACGCGACACCCGCACAGCGCCTTCACCGTTGCCTCACGATCACGCCGCAGATCGCGCCGGGTTCCAGGGCGGACTTCATACAGTTATCGTAACCATCGGTCTGGTCATAAGTAGGGCGCAGCGTCGCAACCCGCTTAGGCGAAGTGGATCGCTGGTTGACACAGGCGTGGGGGTTCCCATACGCTTCCGGCATTGAGACGTCTCATCTCCGGCTTCTGTCCTAAATAATCTGTTTCACTGAGTACTGGATTCGCGTACGCGCATCACGCATAAAAGCAGCAAGAGGGACAGCACATGGCATTGGATCGCAACACCGTTCAGCAGATTGTTGAGGCAGGCTCCGGCATCCTTCGGCTTGCACCCACCTGGGTTCCGCGATCGTTCATGATTCCGGGCCGCAGGCTGAAGCTGCACCCGGACGACATCTACGCCTATGGCGCGCATCGTGGCGGCATCAACGAGCGCTGGTTCTCCTCGACAACCAAGGCGTCGAACGGCCCAGACACAACCGAGTTCGAAGGCCTGAGCTTCATCGTCACGAAAAGCGGCGAACAGGTTCTGCTGAAAGAAGCCATCGAGACCGCGGGCGACCTGGTCATGGGCACCGAAGCGTGGGTGCGCGAGCAGGGCTGGAACTTCTTCTGCAAGTTTTTTGACAACCTGGGACCCATTCCGCACCACATGCACCAGAACGACGAGTTCGCCGGGCGCATGGGCTTCAAGGGCAAGCCGGAGGCTTACTACTTTCCGCCTCAGTACAACCAGACCTTTAACAACTTCCCCTACACCTTTATGGGGTTGGAGCCGGGCACCACGCGGCAGCAGATTCGCGAGTGCCTCGAGCGCTGGGCGCAGGGCGACAACGGCATCACCTTTCACTCGCGTGCGTATCGGCTGGAACCAGGTGCGGGCTGGCAAATCAACCCCGGTGTTCTGCACGCTCCGGGATCGCTTTGCACTTACGAGCCGCAGGTAAATTCCGACGTGTTCGGTATGTTCCAGTCTGAAGTGGATGGACGGATCACACCGTGGGAACTGCTGGTGAAAGACGTTCCGGACGAGCACAAGCAGAATCTCGACTACATCTTGGACATGCTGGACTGGGAAGCCAATGTGGATCCCCACTTCGGTGCCAACAACAAGGTATTCCCGAAGCTGGTTACAGAAGGCGAGACGGCTGGATATATCGAAAAGTGGGTCTGTTACGGCACAAAGTTCTACAGTGCCAAGGAACTGACCGTGCTGCCTGGCGCGACCGTCACGATCAAGGACGCGGAGGCCTACGGACTCATCGTCACGCAGGGTTACGGTGACTTCGGCGGCACGGCTGTCTCCACGCCCTCGATGATTCGCTTTGGCGACCTGACAGAAGATGAACTGTTCGTCACGGCCGGGGCTGCGCAGCAAGGCATAGTCATCAGGAACCTGAGCACAACAGATCCGCTGGTCATCCTGAAGCACTTTGGTCCGGGCAATCCTGATGCTGCACCGCTAATCAAGGCAACGCCGGGACCAAGCAGCTGGAGCAAGTAAAGATGATCCATTTCACCCGTCATCCTGAGCGCAACGAAGGATCCCGAGGCATTGTCGCGGGCTCTGACAAAGCCTAAAGCTTGTTTGTCGAGAAGCTTTGCATTGCATTGCCGCCATGCAGTGTGTCGGATCCTTCGCTCCACTCGGGATGACGAGAAGGTGATCTAAAGGAACGCTATGGGAACGCACAACAAACCCGCTCTGCACAACGCCATGTGGCCGGGCATCGTCGGCAAGGGGCCGGATTCGTCCGAGCCCTTCATCGACCTGGATACCATGCTGGACTTGACCGCTGCCGCAGAGGTGGATGGCCAGAAATTTGATGGAGTGGACCTGTTCATGTCCGCGCCGCACACTAGTATCGATTCGACAGACGACGACCTGAAGGAACTGGCCGACAAGCTGTCCGCGCGCAACCTGGTTTGTGGATCGTTTGTTGCGCCCGTGTGGGGGCCGGTGGGCGGCGGTTCGGCCATGGGTTCAGAGGAGGAGCGCAAGGCTTTCCTGACGCAAATTCGCAAGGCCTGCGCCATTGGGCAGAAGATGCGGGACATGGGCAGGCGGCCTTCGGGCGTCATCCGAATCGACTCCGCCGTGGGTCCCGACGAGTGGTACAAGAACCCCGCGGAAAGCACAAAGAAGATCGCCGCTACCTTCACCGAGGCCTGCAACATTGCGGAAGGCTACGGCGAGCGACTGGCCGCAGAAGGCGAAATCTGCTGGGCAGGCATGCATGGCTGGGACCACATGACGGCGCTGCTGGAAGCGGTAAATCGCCCGCAAACGCTGGGCTTTCAGGCCGACATGGCGCACACCATGCTGTACACATTGGGCTATAACTCGCCGGAGAGCCGATTGCTGCCGGAAGACGCCGACCTGAACGACCGCGGAGTCATCGTGGAAGCTCTTAAGAAGGTCACGGCAGCACTGCGGCCCTGGACCATCGACTTTCACGTCGCACAGAACGACGGCACGGTGAAGGGGCAGGGCTCTCACGACAAGACCGGACGCCACTGCCAGCCGGACGATCCTAACGGCCGTATGGAGATCGTGGAAGTCGCAGGCCTGTGGATGCGTGACGAGAACGGCACACCGACGCGCGCGTTTCAACATATTTGCTGGGATGGCTGCATGTTCTCGAATGATGTGATGACAAGCCCCGCGACTTGGAACAAGGTGCTAGCAACCATGATCCAGGTGCGCAATGCGCATGGTTGGGATTGACATGGACCCTCTATTGGCCCGTCATCCTGAGCGCGGCGAACGATTCCGACGGACCTTGTCCGCCGCACCTGTTACGGG
This sequence comes from Janthinobacterium lividum, assembly GCA_050954525.1. GTDB lineage: Bacteria > Acidobacteriota > Terriglobia > Terriglobales > Acidobacteriaceae > Terriglobus. The sequence goes on along the minus strand of JBPBPZ010000068.1, from coordinate 34,551 downwards.
CATTGTTGCTAGAAACTCTCTAGCTTTTTTGCCGCCGCGTAATGTGTTGGGATCCTTCGCTCCGCTCAGGATGACCGTGCATGAGAGCGAGGAGATCTGATGAGTAAGAAAGAACTTAACATCGGCCTGGTCGGTTACGGCTTTATGGGCCGCACGCATTCCAATGCCTTTCGCCAGGCACCGCAGTTTTTCGATCTGCCGTACACACCGGTGCTGAAGGCCGTTGCCGCGCGTTCCCCGGAAAAGGCGCAGAAATTTGCCGACAACTGGGGCTGGCAATCGGTCGAGAGTGACTGGAAAAAGCTGATCGAGCGCGACGACATCGACGTCATCGACATTGCAAGCCCAAACAATACGCATGCAGAAATCGCGCTGGCTGCAGCCGCGGCGGGCAAGATGGTGCTGTGCGAAAAGCCGCTGGGCCGCACCGCTGCCGAAGCAAAGCAAATGGTCGATGCCGTCGAGAGCGCGGGCGTGGCCAACATGGTCTGGTACAACTATCGCCGCGTACCCGCCGTGACCATGCTGAAAGACCTGCTAGACGAGGGACGCTTCGGTCGCATCTTCCACTACCGTTCGCAGTTCCTACAGGACTGGACTATCTCGCAAGACCTGCCTGTCGGCGGCGAAGCCTTGTGGCGGCTGGATGCGTCAGTGGCCGGCAGTGGAGTTACCGGTGACTTACTCGCACATAACATCGATATGGCGCTGTGGCTGAACGGCCCCATAGTTGAAGTGTCTGCCGCAACAGAAATCTTCATCAAGGAACGCACGAATACGCAGACGGGCGAAAAGGTCCCGATCACCATTGATGATGCGAGCATGTTCCTTGGCCGCTTTGCGAATGGCTCTTTGGCAATGTTTGAAGCGACACGATACGCTCGCGGCCACAAGGCGCTATTCACTCTGGAAATTAATGGCGAAAAGGCATCGGCAAGCTGGGACTTACACGACTTACATCACCTTCAATACTTCGATTATAAGAACGATGGTAAGTTGCGCGGCTGGACTGACATCCACATGACCGATGGCGACCACCCCTACATGAAGCAGTGGTGGGTACCCGGCCTGCAAATCGGCTACGAGCACACCTTTATTCACCAGGTTGCGGACTTCCTTACGGGCCTTGGTTCAGGTACACCTGCAGCGCCTACGTTCCGCGATGGCTTGATGACGGAGTATGTCACGGATGCCGTGTTGAAGTCAGCGGAAAGCCGTCAGTGGGAAAGAGTAGAAGGTCTGTAGGTAGTAAGTTCTTACGTTAGTTGCGAATGGTGTTGGTTCTAGTTGCGAGTTCTAGTTCTGACTTACAGATTCTTATGGAACAGGAGCTAAGAGAGCCTGTTTCAAGCTCGTCATCCTGAGCGGAGCGTAGTCGAAGGACCTGCTTTCCTTCGAAGTTCGCAGGCAGCACAAGGGAAAGCAGGTCCCTCCACTCCGCTTGGGCTACGGTCGAATGACGAGCTCTTGCGAAACGCACCCGGGAATGCTCATGAAGCTCATCAGCCCTACGTCTGCCGCTCTTACCTTTTTCACGTTGTGCTCGGGCGCGCAGGTTCCTGCGAACCTGCCGGCGGGTGCATCGCGCATCACGGCGCAAGTCCCGGCGGACAAGCCCAACCCGCAGGCCGGTTTCCACCGCATTGGGCAGCCGCCGCCAACGTATGACTTCAGCGACAACGCGGGTTTTACCCCGCTCTTTGACGGCACGCTGAAAGGCTGGAGTTTTGACCCCGCAATCTGGGATATCAAGGATGGTGCCATCCACCTGAGTGCTACTTGCGAAAAGCCGACGGGCACGGTCTATGCCGTTTCTACGGCGGGCGAGTTCGGGGACTTCATCCTTAAGTACGAGCTGAAGGGCACCGGAAACATCAACGGCGGCATGCAGTTTCGCAGTTACGTGACCGGTGACCCAAATGCGACCGGCACAAAGATGACGCCCGCGCCGCGCATCGCTCCACCGCCGCGTCCTGCACCTGCAGCAAGCGCCACCCCGCGTCCGCCACGTCCCGCCGGATGTGCCAATCCCGGCACGCCGCCCAGCAAAGAATCGCAGGCGAAGTATGACATGGCCGGACCGCAGGCCGACTTTGATCAGGGCAACCACTACAGCGGCATGTTCTACGAGCAGAGCGGACGCGCCGTGATCGCAACCCCCGGCTACAGCATGTTTGCGGACGCAAGCGGCAGCTACAGTATGGCGAAGCTGTTCGACAAAGCGCAGCATGACGAGTGGTTCCACAAAGACGACTGGAACCAGTTCATCGTCGTTGCCATCGGCCACTCTGTGTCCATCTACATGAATGGCCATCTTGTCACGCAGATCGTCGACACCGATCCGAAGTACTTCCGTGCAAGCGGCAAAATCGGTGTTGAATCGGAGTCAACCGGCGATCTGTGGGCGCGCAACATCAGCATCAAAAAGCTGTAACAAAGCGGTCAGCCTGTTCACGCTCATTACACTGGGTGTCTATGCCAAAAACCACGTACCTGCAGCGCCGTGCTGTCACCCTTGAGAATGAACACTTGCGTGTGACCGTAGTGGAAGAGGGCGGTCACATTGCAGAGGTCTTTCACAAGGCGGCTGGCGTGAATCCGCTTTGGACGCCGAGTTGGGCCGGTCGCGAACCCTCCGCGTTTGGATCCGGGGATGAGCAGGAGTTCGGCAACGGCGTGGAAGGAAAGCTGCTCCGAGGCATCCTTGGCCACAATCTTTGCCTTGACCTGTTTGGTGGCCCGTCTGACGCGGAGTTTGCCGCGGGCATGACGGCGCACGGTGAAGGTTCTGTGCTGCCATACGAGTTGAGCGAAGTCGGCAACACGCTAACCTGTTCTCTGCACATGCCCCTGGCGCAGCTTCGCTTCCAACGGACGCTTACGCTGAGCGGTGAGGACGTGCATGTACAGGAAACTGTTGAGAACCTGGCTGCATTCGACCGCCCTCTGGCATGGACGCAGCACGTCACGTTGGGGAAGCCTTTTCTGGATCCGGCGACCACAGACTTTCGCATGACAGGTGATCGCGCAGCCACGATTGCAGGCGAGCTTGGCGCGCCCGGATACCTCGCGGCGGACAGGAAATTCGCCTGGCCGTACGCTCCGCTTGCAGACGGCAGCGGCTCTCTCGACGCCCGCAGGATGAAGCCGGATGCGCCAGCCAGCAGCTACATTGCTGTGCGTATGGTGCCGCAGGGGTCCCATGCGAGTTGGACAGCATGGTCGCCGGAGTACCGGTTGGCGATCAGCTACGTATGGAATCGCGAGGACTTTCCATGGCTTGGACTTTGGGAAGAGAACTGCGCCCGCAGCTTCTCGCCATGGAACAGCGCAGAAGTGGCGCGCGGTCTAGAGTTCGGCACATCGCCCTTCCCCGAGAGCCGGCGCGCCACTGTAGAACGTGGCCGCTTGCTAGACACGCCCTGCTATCGCTGGCTGCCCGCGCTGGACACACTGGAGACACAGTACTGGATTCGAACCCGGCAGGCAGGAGCGATCCCTGAAGTGGTGGGATCGCCCGCCTAGCTCGCCTATTTGGGTGCAGGCTGGTCCGCAGGAGGTGCGGGCTTGTCAGCGGGTGGGGCGGCAGGCGTGTCGAGACCATAATTCTTCGAAACGTAAGTCAGAATTGCCTCGAACTCGTCGTCTGTACCCGTCGCGCCATACCCAACCATCTTGGTAATGGTCGAGGTCCAGCCATCCTTATCCTTGTGCTGACCCGTTACGTTGGTGATGGAGTGGCACTTGGTACAGGTGCGCAGGGTGACATCCTTGCCCGGTCCGTCCGGCATTTCCGGATGGTTATCGGGTGCCGCCTGCGCCGCGGCGGCGGGTGTCGCGGCGGAGACTGTGCTGCCGGTGGAAACACCCCAGACCAACATCGGAAGGCCAACGGTGAGCGAAGCCAGAATGTGTTTCATGTGTCTCATGTGTTCTCTTTCTCACAACTATGCCTGAAGCTGAAGACCCGAATCCCTGCTCGGAGTTTCTTGGCCCGGCTGTTCTGCAGCGCAAAGGGCGGTCAGCAGTTTCTGTCTCATTCATGAGATGTCTGCAGCCGCCAACTGTACGCTAGCGAGCGGGAAATCTCCTACGCCATACAGCAACGTATCCGCAGTTTTACCATGCGCCGCAAGATGGTTGCTAGATGCGGCCTTTGTCGCGTTTTCGGGCAGGTGGAGCTGCATGGTGCTGTCCGCTGGAAGATTCGCGGACCACCAGCATGGCTGGCAAGCGAACCTTTTCCAGGCGCATTTCAGCTCCGTTGCTGCGAATGCGGCGCAGCAATACCTGCACGGCCCGCGAGCCGATGTCAAAGGCGGGCTGCACCACCGTGGTAATGCCCGGGCGGAACAGCTCTTCCGGGTTCAACTCGTCAAAACAGACAAAGGCCAGGTCGCGAGGGGTTTCCAGGCCAAGCGCGGCGAGGCTTTTCAGGGTACCCAGGCCGGTCACGCCATTGGTCGCGAAGATGGCGGTGGGGCGGTCTCCACGCTGGCCCAGCAGCCCCACCTGGCAGACGCGATCGATTTCTATCGGCTGGAACCCGGCCTGCCACACCAGGCGCTCGCGCACGGCCAGGCCGTGGTGCTGCATGGCGGTGCGATACCCACGCAGGCGCGCCTGTTCATTCCTAAGTGTCAGCGGCCCGGTAACGACGGCGATCTCGCGGTGGCCTCGCTCCACCAGGTGCGAGACGGCCATGGCGGCGGCGCGCGCGTCGTCCACGCAGACGGAGTCAACCGCAAGACCCTCCGGCAAACGATCCAGGCACACCAGCGGTGACTGCGCTGTAATGGCGGCTGCCGCCTCTGCCGTCCACTGGTTGCCGCCAGCCGCCACCAGCAGCGTGCCTTCCGATCGCTGCGACCGCAGCAGTTCCAGCATGGCGGCCTCGCGCAGGTGGTCGTTTTCTGAATCCAGCACGATCAGGAAATAACCGGCCTCGCGCGCTGCCGATTCTGCCCCGCGGATAATCCGGGGAAAGAAGGGGATGGTGATGTCCGGCACAACGATGCCAAGAGTATGGGTGCGATTTGTGCGCAAGCTGCGTGCAATCAGGTTTGGCCGATAATTCAGCTTCTGGATGGCTGCCTGCACCTTGGTGCGTGCTGCCTCGCTGACACCTGGCACACCGTTGATGACGTTTGAGACGGTCCCAGCGGAGACACCGGCAAGTTTAGCGAGTTCTTTTTGCGTGGGTGCCATCGCCACGATTGTAGCGGGACGCCTTCTAGAGCTCCGCTCGGGAGGACGGCGGGCACGCAGATTAGAACGCCGATTGCAAGATTCCCGCCCACTCCGCGACGGTCTCCGCATCGGCGGAACTCTCCAACGCGGCCATCTGCACGGCAAAGTTGCCCAGGGTAGAAGATTCGACCGCGCCACGAATGACTTCCAGTCCAGTGGCCTTTGCCGTAAGTCGGTTTAGAACTTCGTTCCGGCTGCCGCCGCCCACGATGTAGAGCCGGCGGAGCTGCTTGCCGGTGACCTCTGCGATGGTGCGCAAAACTTCAGCGTACCGTGCTGCAAGGCTGTGCAGGATCAGTGCAGTCACGGCGGGAGCATTGTCCGGGCCCGTGGAAATGCCGTGGAACCCGCGGCGGACTAGTTGATCGTGGATGCGCTGCGGCATGTCGCCCGGCAGCAGCAGGTCTGCGTCGTCGACGTCCAGCAGGTGTTGCGGTGTGGGCTCTGCTTCGGCTAGCGGCAGCAGATCGTCAAAGCTCCAGTCCCGACCATCCACGCGCCACACGTCCAGGCAGCCGCGCAGCAGCCACATGCCGTTCACGTTCTTGTGGAACAGGATGCGACCACCTGCGCCGCCGAAGTTCGTCAGGTTTGCATCGCGTGCAGGCTGCGTATTGATCGGCTCGTGCAGCAGCGTGCCCACCAGTGACCATGTTCCCGAACTGATGTAAGCCCAGTCATCCGCTGCATCCGGTATGCCCGCGATGGCCGAAGCGGTGTCATGGCAGCAGGGCGCGATCAGTTGAGTGTCGGCGAGGGCTGGCAGGCTGGTCAGTTCGCCAGTCAGCTTGCCGATGACTGTACCGGGCAACACCAACGGCGCGGCAAGCTCCGGATTCAACTGCAGGCGCTCAAAAATGGGTGTGCACCAGTTACCTGTGGCCATGTCGACCAGTTGCGTGTGGGTGGCGTTGGTGTACTCCGAAACGCGACGTCCACCCAGCGTGTGCAGAAGGTACTCCGGCAGGTTTAGCCAGGGCGCATCCGGCGTGTCTGCCAGCCGGTCCGCATGAAGCTGGTACAGCGTGTTGATGCGCATGATACCGATCGCGGTCAACACGCGCATCTGGTTCGCGCTCAGGATCTCGTGCACACGCTCCTCAGAAGCGATGTTGCGCGGGTCGCGGTAGCAGTGCGGATTTTCGAGCGCACGACCGTTTGCGTCCAGCCGTACATAATCGACAGCCCAGCCATCGACCGCAATGGAGCGAATACCTTCCGGCGCAAGCTCGGCGCACTGTTTTAAACCGTTGATCACGCCGACTTCAATTTTGTCGACTTCCCACCGCAGGCCGTTGCCGGTTTCGACCGCGTTGTTCGCGAAGCGATGCACGGTGGTGCTCTGCGGGCCGTCTGGCAGCCAGCGGAGCAGCGACACACGGCAGCTTTCCGCTCCAAGATCGATGGCGATGAGTGCGCGTGTGTCGGTCGGTGTCAATGCTTTTCCAGTACGAGTTGGTTCGTGAAGCAAGTTCGTCATCCTGAGCGAAACGGAATGGAGTCGAAGGATCTGCTGTTCGCGCGCGAAGCGCGCCGATGGCGCTGATGAAATGCAGGTCCTTCGACTTAGCGCTTCGCTCAGGATGACGCGTCCAGAGCGCACCTACCGAAGATAAGCCTCGGGCAACCCACCATCGACCGGAATCAGATGCCCGCTGGTGACGGGAGCCTTCGGTCCGCCAATAAACAGGATTGCTTCCGCGTTGTCCTTTGGATCGATAGGCACGTGGGTCAGCGTGCGTTGCGCGTAAAACTTGGCCAGCTTGTCCCGCAGATCGTCGTCGCTCTCGCTCTCTCCAAAAGCGATTTTGTACTTCGACAGGGATGCCTTTACGCGGTCGCGCGGGAACATGGTCGAACCCTTGACCACCGTCGCCGGGCTGATGCCGTTTACCCGCACGTCAGGCGAGTAAGTGATGGCGAGCTCGCGCACCAGGTGGCTCAGCGCCGCCTTGGACACGTCGTACACCTCCGTGCCCTTCTTCGGCACCACGGCGTTGGCAGAGCTGGTCAGCACGATGGACGAACCCGGCAGCGCCTGCGCCGACAGAATCTTGTTCGCCTCGTCTGCCAGCAGGTAGTTAGCCGTCACGTTGATTTCCAGCGTGGTGCCCCACTGCGCATCGCTGATGACGCCCGTCGGCGACGACGGGAAGATCGCCGCGGTGTTGACCAGGATGTCGAGACCGCCGTACGTGGCAACGCACTTGTCCAGGGCAGCCTTGATCTTTTCGCGGTTGCGAATGTCGATGGTGGTGCCGATTGCGCTCTCCTTGCCGCCGATGGCTTGTGCCTCGGCAGCAACGGCGTCGGCGCCTTCCTGCGTCAGGTCGGCAACGACGATGTGCGCTCCACGCGCGGCGGCCAGCAGGACGGTTTCGCGGCCGATGCCGGACGCTCCACCGACCACCATGACGATGCGGCGGCTCAACTCTTTCTCAGGCGGCTGACGCTGAATCTTGGCTTCTTCCAGCGCCCAGTACTCGATGCGAAAGGCCTCGGATGGCGGCAGGGCGACGTAGTTCTCTTCTGTCGCAAAGGCCGATGTGTCGGCGGCGGGGCCGGCCTGCGGCAGCACTGCCGGGCAGTTGCCCTCGCCAAGTTGGCCTGCACCATTCATCACGTGAATGGCGTTCAAATAGAACTCACCCGTGATGCGCGATTCTGCCTTGTTCTTGCCGAAGGAGAACATGCCCACACCCGGCACCAGCACCACGGTCGGGTTTGCGTCGCGCATCTTTGGCGACTCCGGCAGGGCATGGTTGTTGTAATACGTGGCGTAATCTTCGCGATACGTCTTCAGCGTGGAGGCAATCTTCGCCTTCAACTCCGACACGTCGGTCTTCGGATCCCACTCGACGTACATGGGCCGAATCTTGGTGCGGATGAAGTGGTCCGGGCAACTGGTGCCCAGGTGTGCCAGCTTCTGCGCGTACTGCGAATTGACGAACTCCAGCACATCGTCGGAGTCGCTGAACGTGCCGATCAGCCGCTGCTTCTGCGACACGCTGCCGCGAATCACGGGCATCAGTTCCGCCGCCAGCGAGACGCGCTCCGCATGGCTGGTGTGCTTCACACCGCCGAACGCAGGCAGGCCCTTCTTCAGGTTGTGCGACTCGATGAACTGGCCGATCTGATCGATGATCGTCACCGTGTTCAGGTAGCTTTCGCGCTGCGTCTCGCCCCAGGTAAACAGGCCGTGGCCGCCCAGCACAATGCCGTCGCAGCCGGGGTTTGCCTCGATGGCGCGCTTCAACATCATGCCCAGTTCAAAGCCGGGGCGTTGCCAGGGCAGCCAGACAATCTTGTGGCCGAACTCCTGGTTGAACTGCTCCATCTTCTCGATGCCGTTGGCCGACGCGGCCAGGGCGATGCCCCAGTCCGGGTGCAGGTGATCGACGTGCGGAAAGGGCAGGTAGCCGTGCAGCGGCGTGTCGATACTGGCCGCCGTGGGATTGTTGTTGAACGTGCACAGCGGGTACATGGCGACCATTTCGTCTTCCAGTTCCACGCCGCGGTAGCGCCGCGTCAGCGACAGCACCTTGTCCAGATAGAGCGTGGCGAAGCCGGAACGCTTGATCGATCCCAGATCACCGCCGCTGCCCTTGACCCAAAGCACTTTGACCGATTCACCGGTGAGCGGATCGGTCTCGTCCAGCTTCGACGAGGTGTTGCCGCCGCCAAAGTTAGTCAGGCGCAGGTCCGAGCCCAGCAGGTTCGACCGGTAGCGGAGCAGTTCCGCCGGGTCCAGCTTCGATGCAACCGCGTCATCCCAGCGGTCTTCGAGGAACTTGAGTGTTGCGGTGCTTGCCATGAACATCCCTTCAAGTCAGGCCTGCGGGCACTTCGGCCTGCGGCGGTGGTAGTGGTCTCAAACCAATTCGCGGAATTATTGCACGCTGGTCATGTGTCTGGCAGCTTCGATGTCTGGGAATCTGAGACGTCTCAATTCTAACCGGACGTGATCGGTCGATACGTGAACTTTCGCTCGTCATCCTGAGCGCAGCGAAGGATCGCTCGCTGTCTGGCAGATGCAAGCCTCTACAAAGTTTCGCGAGAAAGCTACACGCGTTGTGCGCAGGCATCCTTCCTACGCTCGAAAGATGACGGCTGCGGTAGTGGTGCGAAGTGGAGCATCCACTTCCAAGCCGCCGCTCAGCCCAGCAGCTTCGCCGCGTCCTTCGCGAAGTACGTCACGATGAAGTCCGCACCGGCGCGACGGATCGCCATCAGGCTCTCCATCGTGGCGCGCTCACGATCCAGCCAGCCGCGTTCAAAGGCGGCGTGCAGCATGCTGTACTCGCCGGAAACCTGGTAAGCACCCAGCGGCAGGTCGAAGCGCTCGCGCGTGGCGCGGATCACGTCCAGGTAAGGACCGGCGGGCTTGGCCAGCAGCATGTCCGCGCCCTCTTCCACGTCCAGTTCAATCTCGCGCATGGCCTCGCGCAGGTTCATGCCACTCATCTGGTAGCCCTTGCGGTCGCCAGCCTGCGGAGCGGAGTCGGCGGCCTCGCGGAAGGGTCCATAGAAGGCGGATGCGAACTTGGCCGCGTAGCTCATGATGGGCACGTCCTGCTGCCCGGCGGCGTCCATCGCGGTGCGCATGGCAGCGACACGGCCGTCCATCATGTCGCTGGGCGCGACGATATCGGCACCCGCACGCGCAAGGGAAGCGGCGGTCTTCGCCAGCAGTGGCAGCGAGGCATCATTGTCCACGGTGCAGTCATGGCCTTCGCCGGTCAGCACGCCGCAATGGCCGTGGCTGGTGTACTCGCACAGGCAGGCGTCGGCGATGGTGACTAGTGACTTCAGCCGGCTGTCCGCCTTCAGCGCGCGCAAAGATTGCTGCACGATTCCATCATCCGCCCACGCCCCGGTGCCAACCTCGTCCTTGCTTTCGGGCAGGCCAAACAGCAGCAGGCCACCGATGCCCAGAGAGGCGCATTCCGCTGCTTCCTTCAACGCTTCATCAATGGACAGGTTGAAGACGCCGGGCATGGAGCCGATGGGCTTACGCACACCTTCACCCGGGCAAATAAACAGCGGGTAGATCAGTTGCGAAGGCTGCAGATAGGTTTCGCGCACCAGCGACCGCATGGCTTCGGTCCGGCGCAAACGGCGCATGCGTGTGACGGGGAACGGCATCCTTCTATCTTAAAGAGCCGGTCGCGATTGTGCCGCAGCGCCAGGTCCACAGCAGCACCAGTGCGGCGCGTATCGACCATGCCACGGTGCGCACCCAGTTGGTGGCCACCAGCCGCTTTGCGTCCGCGACAGAGTGCCGCGCCTGCAGCCGGTTGTGCAAGGGCACCTGCAGCAGCGCAGTCGAAAGCCAGATGACGCCAACCAGCGCCGCTCCGAACCATGCTTCATCCGAGGAGATAAGCGACGGTCGCCAAGCGGCACGCAGCAGGGCGACACTGCTTGCCAGTTCCAGCAGCATTAGCGGGGCCACCACGTACGTTGTGCGCGTCGCGTGGCTTGCGGCGAACCGCGGTCATCCACCAACTCGAACAGCGGATAGTGCACCACCTGCACAAACCAGATCAGGCCAAACATCGCAAGGGTCGAGATCAGTTGGGCCAGCAGGAAGGGCATGCCGTGTAGGATGCCGCCCTCTTACCCTACTCACGTCAGAGTTGCAGTCGCAGCCGCATCCGCGTCAGCAAGGTGGAAACGCCCAGCATGGCCGCCGTGAACACCACGGCCCGAAGCACTCCGGGCCAACCTGTTGCCAGGTGCGTCGCAAACCACTTCACACCCATCAGCGCCAGCACGAAGAAGTAGACGTCTGGCAGCAGGTACGTCAGCAGCGTGTTGCTGCCTGCCGACCGCACTGGAGCCGCCCAGCGTGTGTGCTTGCGTACATCGCAGATCCAGTACAGCAGCGTGTACAAGGCGCAGCATGCCGCAACGGTGTACAGAACCCAGGTTGGCGTGGCGCGAATTTTGGAGATGCCGAGCGGTGTGAGCAACATGGCCGTCACAGCGCACGCGACGGCAAAGCCCAGCGCTGCAGTGGCCTTCGCCCGGAAGGTGGCGAGCCGCGGCTCCAGAAAGAAGATGGTGGAGAGCACAACTCCCGCAAACACCAGCGAAAGCAGCGCGCCATTGTCCAGCGGCCACACCCACCACGGCCCAGGTTTGTGCAGAATCTTGGCACTATCCAGCGCATTCATCACGACAAAGACGATGAACCAGCCGACAGGTGCCCAGCGCCATCGTCGGGTCAGCAGGTAGCAAAGCCCGGCGGCAAAGTAGGTGTACCCGATCAAGCCCAGGATCTCCGGGTAGTCGTACGAGAGCCACCGCGCGCCGCCATCGTGTGCAACACGCTGGAACATCAATGCCAGCGCAAGCAGCCCAACCAGGCCCACGCCGCGCAGCAGCCACTGTACGGACTTTCGGCCAAGGATCGGCAGCGAACACTTGCCCAACGTCGCATAGTCCAGCCAGACCAGCACGGCGGCACCCGTCGCCAGCAGACCCCAGGCGTATGGCGGCAGACCATGCATCAGCGCCGGACTGCCTCCCCCGGCGTTCGCAATGACAATGCCCAAAGCCAGCAGCGCACCGGATCGCAGAACAATGTAGCCCACCATCTGCAGCGGACCGTCGCCGCGGCGCACACGGCTGCCCAGCGCCAGCGGCAAAGACATGCCCACAATCAGCAGAAATCCTGGAAAGACCATGTCCACGTACGTCATCGCGTCCACCCGGCCGGGCGCGTGATAGGTCCACCAGGGCAGGCCTTTGACCTCGGCCAATTCGTTTACAAAGATCATCAGGGCCAGGTTCAGACCTCGAAAGATGTCCAGTGACTCGATGCGAGCTTTGCGGGGCGCGACGGTGGCGCTGGGTACCACTGACTCTGGTGAGGACGGCAAAACGTCAGCTTGGGCAGGCATGGTGTCCAGCTTACCTGCCCACCCGAACACGGCAACACGGGGGCGCGCGTCGCGAACTGCGCCTGCGGCGTCTAATGTTTGTGCCGTCACCTTTGTCGATCCCCCTTGCTTCAACCGCAACCCCTTCGTCCCTGCGCGAAACCAGTGCCGCCGCCCTGGAATGGACGCGCCTGCGCGACCACCTGTCTGGACGCACGCAGTCACCGCTGGGCAAAGCCCATGTGCTGGCACTGGAACCCTCGCGCGACCTGCAGATCATTGAGCGGGCGCAGCAACTGACGGCTGAGATCCGCATCTTTCTGGCGGCGGGTGGGTCGTTCGCCTTTGGCAGCCTGTTCGATGCAACCACCCTGCTGGACAAGGCGCGGATTCCCGGTGCCGCGCTGGAACCGCTGGAACTACGCCGCATCGCCGAATTGGCCGAGCACATTGCCGACTGGCGCCTGCTGGTAGCTGAACCGCCCGACTACATCGAGAGCAAGTGGCCGGCTGTCACGGCCCTGTCGCATCCCATCCTGCTGACCAATTTTTACAAGCTGCTGCAACTGGTCAGCGGCAAGATCGATCCGGACGGCACCCTGTCGGACGATGCTTCGCCAGAACTTGCGCGCATTCGCAAGGCCATGGACCGCCAGCACAAGTCCATCCAGGAAAGCCTGCGACGACAATTGCGCTCCATTAGCGATGCGGGCGGCGCGCAGGAAGAACTGATCACCGTGCGCGGTGAACGTTTCGTAATTCCCGTCAAGGCAGAGTTTCGTCGCAAGGTGCCGGGTGTGGTGCATGGCTCGTCCTCGTCCGGGCAGACCATCTTTGTCGAGCCCATGGAAACGGTGGAGCAGAACAACGAACTGGTCCGCCTCTTGGATGAAGAGCAGGCTGAGGTGCACCGCATCCTGGTTGTGATGACGGCCGCGGTTGCCGAGCAGGCCGGGTCCATTGCGCGCGGCACCGAAGTGTTGGCAGAGATTGAAGCGCACTTCGCCTACGGCAAGTTTGCGCAGGCGCTCGACTGCGTGCGCCCCGTGTTTACCGACGGCAAGCCCCATGGTGAGGACGCGCCTTTGTTCCTTGAAAGCGCGCGCCATCCGCTGCTGGACCTGCGCATGCGTGGCGAACGAGCCAAGATTGTTCCGCTCACACTGGGCCTGCCCGGTGTTGCAAAGCAGTTGATTATCTCCGGTCCAAACACGGGCGGTAAAACGGTTTCGCTGAAGACCGTGGGTTTGCTGGCCCTGATGGCGCAGGCAGGCTTGCCCGTACCTGCGACGGCGGCGCGGCTGCCGGTTTTCTCTGCCGTGTATGCCGATATTGGCGATGCACAGTCAATTGAGCGGAACCTGTCGACGTTCTCCGCGCACATCTCGCATGTGAACCAGATTGCGCGCGAGGCCGACGCGAAGTCACTCGTTCTGCTGGATGAACTTGGTTCTGCGACCGACCCTGAGGAAGGCGCTGCGCTGGCCGTCGCCATCTCTGAACGCTTCCTGACCATGGGCGCGTGGAGCATGATCACCACGCACCTTACCTCGCTGAAGATCTACGCGGCCAAGCACGGCAGCGGCGTGGTGAACGCGGCCGTGGGCTTCGACGAGCGCACGCTAGCCCCGACCTATGAACTGCGCATGGGCGTGCCCGGCGCGTCCAGCGGTATCAATATTGCCGAGCGTCTGGGTCTTGACGCTGCCATGATCCGCTCCGCACGCGCCAGCGTTACCACGCAGTCGGCTGACATCGCCCGCTTCCTGGACGAACTGCACACGCAGCTCACCGCCGTTGGCAAGGAACGCGCCGACATCCGTGTGCGCGAACTCGCCGTGGAGCGTGAGAAGCAGCGCCTCGAATCCGAGGGCAAGCAGGAGCAGCGCCAGCGCGCACGCGAACTCGAGGTCAAGCTGGCTTCGCTCATGAAGGAGTTCGAGTTCCAGATGCGCGAGAGCGTAAAGGGCATCGAGGACGTGAGCGCCAAGCGCAAAGCCTCTGCCGAGGCAGACCGTCGCGTCGCCCGCCTGAAGCGCGAGTTTTCTGAGAGCTTCAACCAGACCGTGGTCGCGCACGTCTCTGGTGCCGACAAGAAGGACCCCGCAGCCCAGCCGCATGTTGTGCGCTCTGTCTCCGTGGGTGACACCGTGATGCTCAAGTCCATGGGGCGCGAGGCCAAGGTCGGTCGCATTCTCGACAACAATGGCGGCTACGAAGTTTCCATTGGCCCCATGAAGATGCGTGTGGCCAAGGACGATATTGCCCGCGTCACCGTGCCCGCGCCGCAGCAGTCGGCCATACAGGCCGCCAGCAAACGCGGCATCAACGTGGTGGCGCGTGAACCGGACATGGTGCCCGGCGAGATCAATGTGATTGGCCGAACGGCGGACGAAGCTCGCGATGAAGTCGAACGCTTCCTGGACCAGGCCTTTCTTGCAGGCAGAAACAACGTGCGCGTAGTGCACGGCACCGGCATGGGCATTCTGCGACGCAGTCTGCGCGACTACCTGAAGAAGCACCCGCACGTCGTCAACATCACCGAACCGCCTTACAACGAAGGCGGCCAGGGTGCCACGCTGGTGGAACTTAAAAGCTAAGCCTCCTGCCTGGCCCGCTTCGCAACGTCATGCTTCGTCATTCTTAGCGGAGCACGTAGTGCGTAGTCGAAGGATCTGCTTTTCCTTTGGCCTGCAGTACTGTTTCGAGCAAACAGCAGGTCCTTCGACTCCGCTGCGCTCGCTCAGGATGACGAAGTTTATGGCGCGGTTCAATAGACAGAGCCTACGGGCAAGTAGCTGCGCTAGCTCCAGACCGGCACGGCATAGGGCAGCACTTCGCACCGCTGGTAACCCTTTGGCTTGCTGTCCTGGATCGTCAGATTTGTAGGCCGATACGGTGGAGCCTCGATCGCAAACCGGTCAAAGACGCTGCTTGCCAGAAAGGCTCCGGGGGGTACCGTGCGGTGCTTCTGCAGACCCCATTTCAGCAGTGCCCATTCATCGTGGGTCATGCCCTTCACGTGGGCCGCGTCCAGCTTGAAGTACTTCGCTTCCGCATCGGGCAAAAACCGCAGGCCGCACTCCTTGCCTTTCCACATCATCCAGCCCAGCGCGATGTCGGCCAACTCGGACTCGGGGTAGCTGCCGCCCACATCGCAATGGCCGCCGGGGAACCATACCTGTTCCACCTTTGCGTCGTTGCTGCGGTAGGAACCGTCCTTGTTGGTCCACAGAGCGGGTTGAAAAGAGGCGCGGCGCTCGTCGATGCTGACCGCATGGTAGGCACGGTCCACGCAGTCGCTTAGCGTTGTGTCCAGAAATCCGTACTTATTTTCGTTAAAGCCGTCGAACAGCGTGCCCGGAACGCCCAGCGAACCTACCGTGTCCCAAACCCCCACCATGGCAATGCGCACATCCTCGAGGCCGTACACATCTTTCAGGTGCGCCTTCATGGCCTTGCGCTTGTCTTTGTCCTTTTCGCGGTAGGCAGCGAAGATCTCGGGCGTGGTGCTGTTCGACAGGTTCTTGCTGGGCACACCGAACGCCGCGATCATGCCGCCCACGCTGCGTGCCGTGTAGGCTCCGCGGCTGAAGCCGAACAGGTAAATACTGTCGCCCGGGTCGTACACGTGCGACAGAAAGGAGTAACAGTCCTGCACCTTTTCGAACAGACCTTCGCCCAGGGCTCCACCGGTCAGGTGTTCGAAGACGTTGCCGCCAGTGCCAACACCGCTGTCATAAAACTTCAACTGGTCCGGCGCATCCGGCAGGGCACAGTAGATCTTCCACACGTTGGTGCCACCGCTGTTGCTGTCGACGCCCGGCGGCGTGTTCCACGTGCCGTCCGCGCACAGAATGATCCGCTTCATCACGATCCTCCAAAGTGGCGCAAGAACTATACGAGAGCAGCTTAGGGCAGACCGTACCGGGTGACAACGTAAAAGTGAGAGGGCACGCAGATGTTTCAAGCAGCCCGGCCATGTGCGCTATCTTGCAAGCAGGAAGAGGAGCAACACCATGCCGCAATGCACCCATACTGACCAGATCCACAATGTAAAGCCGCACACCCATGGCTGCGAAGAATGCCTCAAGATGGGCGACAGCTGGGTGCACCTGCGCATGTGCCTTTTTTGTGGACACGTAGGCTGCTGCGACAGTTCAAAGAACAAACACGCAACCAAACACTTCAAAGGAACGGATCACGCCATCATGCGTTCCATTGAACCGGGCGAAGCCTGGGGTTGGTGCTTTGTGGACGAGGTCGAGCTGGAGTTCGAATAGGGTACGTCGCAGGCGGCAGAGCGCCACTGGGAGGCGAAAGTAGGTTGTTGACTACGCGGTCCTTCGCTGAGAAACGAACACTCCAGGGCTTGCGCCGGCGTCGCTGTTTGCCTGTTGTACTATTCGATGTAGATACATCGAAACAGGATCAGGAGATCCCATGAACAGAAAGTGCCTCCACTCCGTCGCTGCAGTTGTCCTTGGTACCGCATGTTTGCTGGCTCCGAATGTCACTGGCGCGCAGGCACAGACGACACTGCCCGGCATGTCCAGCGTTCCCACAACGAAAATCTTGGCCATTGGAAGCCTCACGGGCAAGGGAACACCAGCGGACGCTACCAGCCTGATGCCACGGGAGGTACCTGCCACCGTTCGGCTGTATCTCGCGGGCAAGATCGATTCCTGGTACGTGCGGAAGGACACCCGAGGCGTCGTGTTTTTGATGAATGTCAGCACGGTGGAAGAAGCACATGCCCTGCTGGAAGCGCTGCCGCTTGGCGTTGCCGGTCTGATGAAGTTTGACCTTATACCCATTGGGCCGCTCAGCCCGCTGAACTACCTGCTGGCCGCGGCGCCCGCATCTAAAACGGCGGAGTAGAGGATGTTCTGTTTCTGCGCTGCGACCCGGAGAGCGGCACGGCTGTTGACGGCGCGCTACGACCAGGCGCTGGCGCCTGCGGGACTGTCGTCTGCGCAGTTCGAGCTGCTGTGCGTTCTGTCCGAGAGCGGTGAGGTGCATGGGCGGCCGCTGGCGGAACTGCTCGCGGTGGATCCCACGACGCTGTCGCGCAACCTGAAGGCGCTGGCCGCGGAGAAGATCGTCCGCGCGCGGCGAAGCGAAACGGATGCGCGGCAAACCGTGTATTCGCTCACCGCAAAAGGTGAGGAGCGGTTAAAGCTTGCCCGGCCAATGTGGCTGCGAGCCCACCAGGCTTTGCAGGCAGAACTCGGCACGGAGACTGAGCCCATTCGTGCCACGCTCCAAAGCCTGACAGCGAGGTTGCGCGCGTAGGTACCCGCGCCGGTAAGATGTTCGGCATGAGCAAGCTGCGAACCAGCGCTATGGCACCGGGTGCCGTGCAAAGTGAAATCCGGGCCATGAGCGTCCTGTCGGAACAGGCCGGTGCCATCAACATGGCGCAGGGCATCTGCGACACCGAGGTGCCAGCCGTTGTGCGCGAAGCCGCTAAAGAAGCCATCGATGGTGGCAACAACATCTACACGCGACTGGACGGCATCGCTCGCCTGCGGAACGCTGTGGCCGCTGACTGGCAGCGTCGCCGCGGCTTCCCGGTGGATCCTGATCGCGAGGTGATGGTGACCAGCGGAGCTACGGGCGCGCTGTACTCCTCTGCCATGGCGCTGCTCGATCCGGGTGATGAAGCCATCCTGTTTGAACCGTTGTACGGCTACCATGCCGCGACGTTCGCAAGCATGCACGTGAAGCCTATCATCGTGCCGCTGCAGTACGGTTCGTGGGCGCTCGACATGGACGCGGTCCGCGCCGCCGTTACAGACAAGACGCGTGCCATCGTGATCAACACGCCGGGTAATCCAGGCGGTAAGGTGTTCACGCACGCCGAGCTGGAGCAACTGGCAGAACTCGCACTGGAACACGACCTGTTCGTCTTCTGCGATGAAATCTACGAACACTTTGTCTACTCCGGCCATCAACACACCAGCATGTCCACGCTGCCCGGCATGCGCGAGCGCACGATTACGTTTTCCGGCTTCTCGAAGACCTTCAGCGTGACCGGATGGCGGGTAGGCTACCTGGTCGCGGACCCACGCTGGATCCCGTCCATCGGCTACTTTCACGACCTGTTCTACATCTGCGCACCTGCACCGCTTCAGCACGGCTGCGCGGCAGGGCTGGAGCAACTGCCGCTGTCGTTCTATACGGACCTGGCGCAAAGCCACGAAGAGAAGCGCACCCGCACCGTGGCAGCTTTAACTGAAGCAGGGCTCACGCCGCACACGCCCGACGGTGCGTATTACATCCTTGCCGACGCCACTCCGCTGAACGGAAGCAACGCGGCAGAGAAAGCGCGTGACCTGATGGCGCGCACAGGCGTTGCCGCAGTCGCTGGGTCTGCCTTCTTTCGCAAGGGCGGCGGGGAGAACCTGCTGCGCTTCTGCTTTGCCAAGCGCGATGCGGAGCTGGATGAGGCGTGCAAGCGGCTACGGACACTGCGGTAAAGAGCTTCCAGGTCGCTATGTAAAGAGTTTCCAGTTGCTAGGTTTCTAGTCACTGGTAGGAGTGTCTCTAGGTTGATGGTTCACCCCAGCGATGAGGACTGATTTACCAGCAACTTAGAAACTAGCAAACTCAAAACCAGCCTTAAGGCCGGGCTGCCGCCGCATCTGGCCTGCCGCCAGGGTTCCAGGCTGGCTTCCATTTTGTATTGGCAAGCCACCAAACCGGGCCTTCCATAGAAGCGATGGCCGCCGTCATGTGCGCAAAGTCAATCGTCTTTAACTCGTCCGTTACCTGGTGGTAGTCGGTGTGCAGACCAAAACTTGAAACGGTCTGCGCAATGATGCCCTGCCGAGCCAGCGCGATGTTATCGCTGCGCTGAAAAAACTGTTCCTTCGGGTGGGGATCGTTCACAAGGTGCGCCCCGTGCTTTGCCAGCTCTGGCCCCAGGTTGCTGCGTTCGTAGCCGGTAAGCCACAGCGTTCCCTTGGGCACGGCTGCATCGGGACGGCCAATCATCTCAAACTCGAGATTAGCCACAAGGCTGGTCAGCGGGACAGGTGGATGCGCCAGAAATCCACGCGCGCCGTACCCGCCCATTTCCTCACTGCCAAACAGCGCAAACACCACCGTGCGCTTTGGTGCCTTACCGGCAGCGAGCGTGCGTGCCAGATTCAGCACCGCGGTGGTGCCGCTGGCGTCGTCGTCCGCACCGTTGAAGATCGCGTCGCCGGCTTTTGGCTCCTTCAACACGCCCAGGTGGTCTAGGTGCGCGGTCAGCAGGATTACCTGATCCTTCAGCTTGGGGTCGCTGCCCGGCAGGGTAGCAATGGCGTTCCAGGTCTCGGTTCGCGGCACGTCCTCGTAGACGGCCATTCGCTGCTTGCCTCGGGCACTCATCCCGGACAAGTCCACGGGAATGCGCTGCACAAATCCACCTGCATCGCCTGCTGGCTTCAGCCCGAGCGATTCGAACACAGCCGCGCAGTACAGTGCTGCAAGGTGCTCGTCGCGTGTCAGGCTGCCGCGACCATGCATCTCATCGGCGGCCAGAAAGTCCATGTCCGCGTGCACATGTGCAGCCAGCGCCGTTGCGGGCTTCTGCGGATGAGCACAAACACACTCTGTGAAAAGAAGAGAGGCAGCGACGGCAAGACATTTCCACGACAGACCCATACCGCGAATCTACTTGCCAGCAGACCGCATGGGCAAGCAAGCGTTAGAACTCAATGCCGCGCTGGGCCAGGATGCCCCGTGTGTAGGCGTGTTTCACCTCACGCATTTCGGTCACGGTATCCGCCAGTTCGACCAGTAGGGGGTGTGCGTTGCGACCCGTCAGAATGACGTGCAGCATCTCCGGCCGCGTGCGCAGAGCTTCAGCAACCGTTTCCGGGTCCAGCATGCCGTAACCAATGGTGTAGTTAATCTCGTCCAGCACCAGCAGATCCCACTCACCCGACTGCATGGCCTCAACCGACTGCGCCCATGCATCCTGCACCAGTCGCAGATCCTCGGGGTCGGTCTCCGCGCCGCCTACTTTTACGAAGCCGCGTCCCATCTGCCGGATGACGAGGTCGCCGCCAAAGTTCTCCGCGGCGTGTAACTCTCCGTAATCCCACGAACCCTTCAGAAACTGCAGCACGAGCACGCGCATACCGTTCCCGGCTGCCCGCATCGCGACACCCAGTGCGGCAGTCGTTTTGCCCTTGCCAGCACCTGTATTGATGAGCAAAAGGCCGCGCCGCTGAGTTTGTTGGCTGGTTTCTGTCGTATCCATACTTACCAGCATGACTGACTTGGCTTCTGATGGCACGCGAGCCCGGCGGTAACTGGTTAATGACCAAGGTGGTACGGGTGTCCCTGCAGAATGGTGCTGACGCGGTAGATCTGCTCCGCCAGCACCAGTGCAGCCAATTCGTGCGGCAGCGTCATGGCGCCAAGAGCCAAGCGCAGCGTTGCCACGGACCGAGCCTCGGCGGACCAGCCATCCGCCGGACCCACCGCCAGCATCAGGTGGCGCAAACCGCCGTCGCGCGCCAGCCGTACCCGGCTGGCGAAGTCATCTGTTGTCAAGGACCGTCCGCCCAGGTCGGCGATCCAGAATGCGCCGGCGCCACCCTTGAGCTCGTCAGTCACTGCTGTCAACAATGCTGCCTCGGTGCGCAGCACTTTTGACTCGGCCACAAAGCTGCGGCTGCAGCGCTGCAGGTATTGGTCCGACAAGGCGCTGAGAGGGGTAGCCTGTGATCCCGCAGATCGAACCGTCAGCAGGGTGATGCGAAAGGGCATTGTGACAGCATAATCAACAACACGTTAAGAGCCCTTAACAGTTTCCCGTAGACCACCACATGCACCTATGAGAAACAGGAGAGCTCGCAAGGCTGTGACATCACAGGGGATGTCCATAAACGTCACAACCTGCCACATTGGCTTATCTCCAGTGGAAATCTTTGGCCCTTCTCGTGCAACAGATTCATGCAATCAATCTTTTCGCCTGCTGCCGACCGCAGGTACTTTCTCATGATCGCTGTTCCTGAAGGAATTCTCATTGATGAAAAAGCAACTGGTACGCCTGGCACTCGCGGCAGTCACCGTAGCCGCACCGCCGGCGATCCTTTCCCCCTCTGTGTTCGCGCAGGCGATCTCGGTCAACGGCGGCTCCATCCAGGGCACCATCACCGATCCCTCGGGCGCTGCCGTCAGTGGGGCTGCGATCAGCATTACAAGTCCAGATACCGGCTTCAAGCGCGACCTCGCTGCTGACAAGGCCGGCTTCTATTCCGTGGGCCCCTTGAACCCAGGAAACTACGCTGTTAGCGTAACCGCGCCGGGTTTCCAGACACTCACCGTTCAAACGGTGATCCGCACTGGAACCGCCACGCCTGGCAGCTTTAAGCTGAGCGTAGGCTCTTCCTCCACGGAAATCAGCGTGGAAGCAGGTGCCGTGCAGGTGAACACTGAGCAGGGCGGAGTCTCGGACGTCATTACAAAGGAGCAGATCAACTCGCTCCCCATCAATGGCCGTAACTTCCTTGACGTAGCCCAGATCGAGCCGGGCGTGATCCTGCAATCCGGAGAGTCGTTTGATCCTACCAAGGCAGGCTACTCCGCCATTTCCGTGTCCGGCGTTTCCGGCCGTACTACCCGTATCCTGCTCGACGGTCAGGACATCACTGACGAGAATGTCGGCACTACAATCTTTAACGTTTCACAGGGCGCCATCAACGAATTTCAGTTGAACCGCTCTACGCAGGACGTTTCGGGTGAAGTGACGTCCACTGGACAGGTACTTGTTTCTACAAACTCGGGTACAAACGGCTTCCATGGTCAGCTGTTCTATAACTTCCAGGATTACCGTGCACTCTTCGCCTCGGGTGGCGCGTCGAATCCGCCGTTCCAGCGCAACCAGTTTGGTGGCAGCATTGGCGGACCCATCATTAAGGACAAGCTGTTCTTCTTCGGTAACGCCGAGCGTATCAAGCAGGATTCATCCACCCAGGTCACGTTAGGACCTACTCTCGCAGCAATTCAGGCGGCTCACCCGAACTTCGGAACGCCTTATCGCGAGACCTACTCTACGGTTCGCCTTGATTACAATGGTCCCGTTTCCGGGCACTATTTTGCTCGAATTAATTACAACGTAAATTCGGTGGTCGGCAACTTCGGAAGTAATTATGAACTCTACGCGAACCGCGATAATACGCCTGGAATCGCCGGCGGAGCTGACTTTGCTAAAGGGCACTTCACCCACTCGTTTCGCGGATCCTACGAGAAATTTCACAATCTGATTGGCGATTCATCAGCCACTTCCGGCTACGTGCCCTTGCCTGGAATAGCTTTCCAAAACACTACGTATGGGCTATACACCGGTCCAAACGTGAATGCACCTCAGGGCACCTTCCAGTCAGACAAGCAGTTCCGGTATGACGGAACCTGGACTGCGGGTAAGCAGAATCTTAAGTACGGTTACAGCTTGAATCGCATTCAGGGTGGCGGCTTCGCCTCGTTCTTCGGTCTCGCGCCCCGCGTCAGGGAAACTTCAGGAACCCTTTTACCAGGTGCCAATCCAGGAGATATTCTCAATGGTTATCACGCCAGTTCCATCTATGTTGGCAATGGTCAGGGCTACTTCACGGAAAATGGTGGCTTCGGTTTGCCAGCTGGTGGCACTGCCGACTGGCGACAGGGCGCTTACGTTTCAGACTCGATCAAGTTGACGCCGTCGTTCACGTTGACGGCAGGCGTTCGTTGGAGTGTCGATACTGGACGTGCGAACCAGGATCTGGCTACCCCGCTCTGTGGCGATGTGGTCGCTTCCAACTTCACCGCTGGCTACTCTCCCTGCCAAGGCCAAGCGGCATCGACACCGCTATTCTCATTGGTCAACCCCAATCTTGGACAGCGAGTGCACCAGTCCTACGGAAACTTTGCTCCACAGGTGGGTTTCGCTTACAGCCCCGGAGATCACAAGACAGTTCTGCGTGCAGCGGTAGGCATCTTCTTCGAAAATGATGTGTTTAACAACACCACAAACGCTCGCACAACTCTTTTAAAAACGGGAGCCTTCAACGATTTCGAAAGCGTGTGCAGCGCAGGAACGCTCAACTTCCCTGACGGCTCGTCACATGGCAGTGCGACAGTTGGCGGCGTGACGCAGACTATTACTCAAATGTGCTCCGTGAGCATTGCGCAGGCTGCCCCCTTTATTCGGCAACTGCAAGCCGACTTCCAGGCGAATACCGCTGCAAATGCCATTAGCACAAACGGTAGCTTCGTCGGTGCAACTGGACAGTTCACAGGTGTTTACGGAGCACCTTATCGCACTCCTTATGCCGAGCAATTCAACTTCGGCATTCAGCGTGAAGTTTTTAAGGGAGCTGTACTCAGTGCTGATTACGTGCACAACGCTTCGTTGAAGATTGGCCAATCCTACGATCAGAACCACGTTGGAGCGGCTCGTTACTTCAACGCGACAGCTGCCAGAGCTGCGATCGCATCGGCCAACGCCGGGGTTGGTTGTGGTCCGACGGACGTGGCATGCGGCATTGGCCAGGGTCTGCAAATTCAGGATTACGCCATGGCTGGTCTTGACTCTGGTAACGAACGTTTCGCCGGAAAGCCTGCTGCTCGTGTCAGCGTCACCAATGCTGATCAATCCATCACGAGGCTCAACCCGAACACAGGCGCTGCTTTTCCGGGGATCAACCCACTGATTGGTAACGCCACTTTTATCATGCCGGTTGGCAAATCAGGCTACGACGCGCTGCAGATGGTTTTTCGGCAGGTCGCGTCACATCCGCTGCCAGGTATCGTCAGCAGCAACCTACAGATCTCTTACGCACTTAGTCGCATTGTGTCGACAAACATGGGTGGCTCTACAGGTTCGTCGGACGCCTACTTTTCCGGCTTGTCCTGGGACAACGACAATCCCGGCGGTGTAATCGGCCGCGCGAGTCTGGACCACAAGCACGAGGTCAACTTCGGTGGTTCCATGCACGTAAAGTACGGGCTGCAGCTTGGCATCATCGGCCATTTCTACTCCGCACCTCCGACATCCCTCACGCTGGACACCGGCTCCGTCATACAAAACGGCAACATCTTCCAGTCAGATATCAACGGCGACGGTACAACGGGCGATCTGCTGCCGGGCACATTACCTGGCGATTACATGCACCGCGTGAAGAACAACACGTTGCAGAACGCAATCTCGGGATTTAATCAGAGTTTCGCGGGGAAGGTGACTCCTGCTGGTCAGGCGCTTCTCAATGCGGGCCTAATGACGCAGGCGCAGTTGAACGCGCTTGGTGGTGTCATTCAGCCGATCGCAAACCTGGGTTCTACACGTGCCATCAACAATCCAACCTTCCGCTCCATGGACGTCAACGCTTCCTATCCAATCCCCCTCACCCGTTTTCATGAAGGGGTCAGCCTAGAGCCGACAATTGCTTTCTACAACGTAGGCAATTTTGGCAACTACACGTCTTTGCCAGGCACCCTGCTGAACACAACCAATGCCGGCGGAACTTTCAATACGACTGAAAGCACAATTGCTGGGCCGAACAACTTTGCTGTGCAGAACGGGCAGCGGCAGGTCCGCGGATCGGGTACGTTCTCGCAGGGCGCACCGCGCGTCGCGGAGTTCCAGTTAAAGCTGAATTTCTAAATGACAGAAACAGGAAAGGCGGAGAGCTTGGCTCTCCGCCTTCCTGTTTAGGAAATAACTTATTGGCAGCAAAGTACGTTGCTGTTGCGACTAGGCCTTCTTTGCTGTGCCGACTTGCTTTCGCCCGGCGCTTTCTTTAGTCAATACCGACTTCTTGGCTACGACCTTCTTGGCTGCCGAGGTCGTGGCTGCCGGTTTCTTTGCAGCGGTCTTCTTTGCCGCAGCCTTCTTTGGGGTTGTGGCTTTCGCAGCTTTTGCCGGAGCGGCTGTTTTGGTAGCTTTCGCCGCGGGTTCCTTCGGCTTTGGCTTCTTGCCCGAAACGGAGCCGCTTGAGCCACCGGTCTCCTCGTCGAGATCCTTCTGGGCTGCCGCTTTTACGGTGGGGCGTTTTGCCTTTGTGATGGCTAGGGCTGCTTTAATCTCGCTGTTCAGATCGTCGAGGCTTACGCTCTTGGCGGACTTGCGCAGCTGCTCAAGCCCATAGTAGGCGCGTTTTTCGGGCAGGAAAATGTGGACTACGAAATCTACGTAGTCCATCAGGACCCATTCACCCTGCCGGCGGCCCTCTACTGAGGTTGGGTATACGCCGAATTCCTGCTTCAGGCGATGCTCGATCTCGTCAGAGATAGCGACATTTTGCCGCTCATTTGTTCCGCTGCAGATTAAGAAATAATCCGTCAGCGAGCTTTCCGAAGGGTCCAGCGCAAGTATGCGAATGTCCTCGGCTTTGCGACTGTCGCATGCGTCTGCTGCCACGCGCAGCAGTTGGTTTGCTTCCAGTGAAGGCATCCATCTCCTTTGGAACAGAACAGAGTTCTTCCCATTACAAGGATAGGCTAATCAAGCGCATGCGCCTAGCCTGTGCCAAACACCGCCGTCCGTGGAAGAACCTGTGCCAGCTATGCTGCGGCGATCTTTTTTCCAGCCGATTTCTTTGCAGCTTTGACGTTAGGGGTCTTTTGTTCCTTTGATTTTACGGCGGGTGCTTTCAGCTTCGCCCAACGTGCCTTTTGTGCTTCGGCGACGCGCCTTCGCCCCTCTACACTCATGCCCTTGCGCTCTTTTTGCGGAGCGGCGATTTTCTTTTCGCCCTGAATGGCACCAGTTACTTGTGTGCGCAGCTGCTGCAGACGCTCAATCTCTGCATCGATTTGTAGGAGGTACTGTTCGGAGTTTTGCGTAAAGTCGCGTGCCATATGTCTTAGGGTAAGTCATATCGGGTGTTTATGGTATGGCAGCGATGCTCCAATTAAGAGCATCTGTTCGGCAGAGCTATCACTTGGAAGCCAACGCTGCGTGAAAGTCGTCCCAGGTCGAAGGTTGATCTACCGCCCAAGATAACCCGGAACACAAGCTTGTGCTTGGCACAAGCGCACGAGACAAGCATCCGCAAGACCGAACTTATGAAAGCACCCTGACGATGTTAGGTCAGTACATGGTGCATGTAGATCCGCACAACTCGGACCCGGATCGATGGGGTGACACTTCACAGCGTGTTCATGTGGCGGAGAGGTCGGCTTACAATCTGTGACAAGGAAGATTGTTAGTTTGCGACCATCAGCGTGCGTGATACAGGTGCATGCGTGCAATATAGAGTGCCACCGGCGGCGTGAGTGACGTACCGCAGGAAACGCCGAAACGCAGGCGTTCCCGGATGCCGGTAGCAGAGATATCTTGGTCCAGGCTGTTGAGCAGGTGGATGCGCGTTTGCTGCTCAGACGTAAGCGCCAGCGCAGATAAGTCTTCCAGTGGAAATTCCGGCCGAGAGGCAACAACCCAATCAGCATTATCCAGTAGTCGCTGAGATTCGCGCCATTTCGGGAGCGTCAGGAAGCTATCCGCACCCACTAATACAAAGATGTTTGCGCCAGGGTTTTGTGCCTGCAACGCATTCACTGCATCCACCGTAAAATTTGGGGAGCCATCCAGGTGCGGGGCGTCGATTGCGGATGCTTCCAGGCGCGGGTCGTCTGCGCAGAGTAACTTCGTCATCGCCAGACGATCTTCAAAGCTGGCGCCGGGTACGTCTGACTTCAGGGGCTGCAAGCCGGTGGGTGCCAGCAATACACGGTCTAAGTGAAAAGCATCTGCGGCCTGCTGAGCCAGCATCAGGTGGGCACGGTGTGGGGGGTCAAACGTGCCGCCAAAATAGCCAATGCGCATGCGCCACAGTACCCTGCGGGCATCCGCATGTGCAACGTCCCTGCGGATGCCGCTTCTTTGTCCGGTGTTAGCCGCGGTCGTCGAACATGGAACCGATCACGCCGCCGATGACACCTGCGCCAAGCCCGGCGCGGGTCTCGCGGCTTGCGCCGGGCAGGTACTCCTGCAGGGCGTGCGCCAGGTTGCTGAGCGGCAGCGTTTGCAACCAAACGCGGCCCGGGCCAGTCAGCGCCGCCAAAAAGATGCCGTCGCCACCAAAGAACAGGTTGCGAATGCCCGGAACACGCGTGATCTGAAAGTTGACTGAGCTGGCGAACGCACCCACATGTCCCGGATGCACGCGCAGTGTTTCGCCGGGCTTCAGGTCGCGGACGACCACCTCACCAGAAAGCTCGAGCCAGGCCGTGCCGGCACCGTAGATCTTCTGCAAGATGAAGCCATCGCCGCCAAAGATACCCGCACCCAACGATTGCTGAAATCCAAATCCAAGACCAATGCCTCCCGTAGCGCATAAAAAGCCATGGCGATGCACCATGTATTCGTCGCCATTTCCGTGCAGTTCCAGTGGGACGATGTGGCCTGGAATCTTGGTCGCAAAGGCGATCTCACCGGGGTAGCCCTGGGCGGTGTACTCCGTCATAAACAGCGTGCCTCCACCAGCCATGCGCTTGATGGCACCCATAAAGCCGCCACCGCCCGCTGCCTGGGTGTGGGTGTGCATGCCAATGGAGGCAGACATCCAGCTCAGTTCACCAGCTTCTGAAATAACCGTTTCACCGGGTTGCAGCAGAAACTCGATCGCGGGCATCGTGGTGCCATGAATACGTGACTGCATGATTAGGGGATCCTTCCTTTTGCGCGCTGGCGGCCAGGCCCTTCCCTAACATACGCGGTACGCCGGAAACGGTTCACCAGTAAGTTCGAACTTCGTTCTTTCTTACAGCAGCAAGTAGGGACCCGGTATCTGCCAGCCCGTTGTAGCGGTGCGCAATTGTTCGGCGACGTCATTTTCGACGAACTTCTTCGGAAGGCAAGTAAGTGCAAGGTCCACGAGTGCATGATGTACGGCGTAGCTGTTGCCTCTGCACGCGCCACTATGGGCAGGGCTTCCACAAACTCTGCACTTTTCCTTTGACGGCGGCTGTGCACAGGTGCAAAATCGTTCCCATCTCCTCCTTCTCAGGCGTTCAGGGCATGTCTGCCTGGCGCCGGCGTCTCTCGCACGGTGAGCGCCGCTACTACTTTGTGCGCACGTCCAGACCGGCCCCGCACCTGCGGCGCTTCTCCTTCCCCGAGGGGGTTTCCGTGAAAGCCAGACACGCTCTTGCTTTGCTCATCCTTGCCCTGCCTTTCGCCGCAAAGGCTGACCAGTTGGTGTCAGCAGGTTCGCTGCTGCAGTGCACCATCTCTGAAGGCAACATCTCCTCACAAACCATGCAGATCGGTGATCCGGTTATGTGCCAGCTTGGACATAGCGAGGCGTTCGGCCGCAACTCGTTCCCCTATGGCAGCTACGTGGTCGGCCACTTTGCCGCTTACAAAGATCCCGGTCACTTTGTCGGGAAAGGCTGGATGGAGCTGGACTTCGACCGCCTGGTTGTTCAGCCGGATACCGTGGTGCCGATCAACGCACGCGTGGTTGCCGTGCCAAAGCATCCTGTGGACAAGGATGGGAAGATCCTGGGTACCGGCCATGCCACGCGGGATACGGTGGAGTGGCTGATTCCGGTGCTTTGGCCGATTGATCTGATCAACCTGCCCCGCCGTGGACCGCGCCCGGTGCTGAAGGCCGAAACCAGGCTGACGCTGAAGGTGATGGACGACTTCGGCATTCCAACGCCGCAAGAAAACGCCGTGCGCACGCCCGCACTGGTGTCGCGCCAGACGCCGGACGAACCCACCTACCAGGGCTACCGCGAACAGGCCGCACCGATCGAGCGTGCCTATGCCGCACAGCAACAGCAGCAATACCCGCAGCAGCAGTACGCGCCACAGCAGGGGTACGCTCCGCAGGCCGGCTACGGTTCGCCTGTCGTGGTGAACCTGGTGCAGCCCGCGCCGCAGCAACAGCAGCCCATCATCATCCAGCAGCAAGCGCCGCAACAGCAGCAACCGGTGTACATCCAGCAGCAGCAACAGCCGGTCATCGTGCAGCAGGCCCCGCCGGTGGTCTACAACCACTACCCGCCTCCGCCGCCGATCTACGGGCCTTACCGCTATTACTACCGCGGCTACTAGGCACACGGACCAGCAAACAGAAGAGCCTCCGAAGGGAGGCTCTTTCTATGCGGATAACTGGACCAATGCATCGGGCGAGCGTTCCGGCTCCACGGTGCGTTTCAACTGGCCGCAGGCGGCGTAGATGTCGCGACCGCGTGGCCTGCGGATATAAGTGGGCAGGCCATTGCGAATCAGCGTCTGCTGGAAGACTTCGACATCGGCAGGCGAGGGCTGGACGTAGGCGATGCCGGGACCGGGGTTCCACACGATCAGGTTGACCTTGGCGTGCATGCCTTTCAGCAGCGCCAGAACCTCGTGCGCGTGTTCCGGCTGGTCGTTGACGCCGCCCAGCAGAACGTATTCAAACGTCACCCAGTCGCGCTTGGTCATGGGAATGGTACGGACTGCATCCAGCAGTTGCGCAATCTTCCACTTGCGGGTAATCGGCATAATCTGTTCGCGCACCACATCGTTCGAAGCGTTCAACGAAAGCGCCAGATTGGGTCGCACGGTTTCCGCCGCAAAGCGACGGATCGCTGGTTCAATGCCGCTGGTCGACACCGTCATGCGCGATGCAGGGATGCCGATGCCTTCTACCAGCAGCAGCACTGAAGCCATGAAGTTGTCGTAGTTCAGGAACGGTTCGCCCATGCCCATGAAGACCAGGTTGATGCGGTCCTTGCCAATGTGAACCTTGTGCCGGTTCAGAACAGCGGCTACCTGCCCGGCGATTTCGCCTGCCGTCAGGTCGCGCCGAATGCCGAGCTTGGCCGTGAGGCAGAACTGGCAGTTGACCGCGCAGCCCACTTGCGACGAAATGCAGATGGTGGCTCGGCGATACCCCGCTGCAGCCAGTGCACCGTGGTTCCGTGTGTCCAGTTTCTTTTGGGCACGCGTGTCGTTTGCGTCTTCGGCATCGTCGGTGTTTTCTGCGCCATCGCCGTCCGGCATCCAAACGGTCTCAACGGTTTCGCCGTCAGCCATGCGCATCAGGTAGCGCTCGGTGCCGTCAATGGACACGGCAGTCTGCACGATTTCCGGTAAGCCTAGCGTGTGCTCGGACGTAAGTTCTTCGCGCAGCGCAGCGGGGAAAGTCGTGATGCTGTCCAGCGATGCGACTCGCTGCTTATAGAGGGCGTCCCAAAGCTGCCGGGCGCGGTAGGGCTTCTGCCCCATGCCTGAGGCTAGTTCTGTAAGTTCCGGCAACGATCGACCGAAGAGCGCGGACATAACTCTAGGATAAATCGTTATCCGGCACTTACCGGCAGACGAAGCTTACCGTCGCCGTAGGATACTCATTATCACTAACAGCAGCACTGGGTTTCACCCGCTCCGGGCCAGAATAAGAACCGCCCAGCGTGTTGGTGTCCACCTGCAGGGCCACCGTGTTGTTGAAGTACAGGGTCCCTGACGTCGGGCTTGTACAAGTGCCAGTACCGGTGGTGCCCGCTGTCACCGTGCAGGTGATTCCGGTGGGCACGATTCCGTCTCTCTCGTTGTAGCTCCGCAGGCTGAACGTGGCGCTTCCGCCAGACGTGGCACCGACGACCATGACGTGGAAGTTGCTCGCTACACAATCCTGCGGCACAGGCAAGGCGGTTCCCTGGAAGATCGAGCCCGGACTGCTGGCGCCGGATGGGGGCGCATACTGCACAGGCGAAGTGTCGGAGTAAGGGCCATAGTAAAGGGTCAAAGCAGCAGCCCACACCTGCCCTCCTGGCAGACCTGTGGCACCCTGCGCACCTATAGGGCCCTGTAAGCCAGTTGGTCCGACAGGTCCAGCAGGACCCTGCGAGCCAGTTGATCCGACGGGTCCAACAGGACCTGCAGCGCCTGCGGGGCCTGCTGCCCCGACCGGACCCGCAGGGCCAGTGCTGGTGACGGTTACGTCAAGGCGTGCGGCGTGCGCGGTCTGGTCATTCTCCTTGCTGTCCAACAGGATTGAGCCAGCCTGGGAGGTCAGCGCCACACCGTGGTTTGTATCCGGCGCGCTGACCCATCCCTGCACAAGCGCAGTGACATCGATGGTGATGAACTGGCCAGCCTGTGCCGGTGTAAAGCTTGCCGCCGTCGTTCCAAGAGTTGGTGCGGAGCTGGAGGTAACAGCAGCTTCCGTCCACGCCGAGGTGACCGGCGCGACCGACACCAGTCCGGCGGTGTTGATCCGATTGACGTAGATGGTCAGCGTCGCCTTCGCAATCTGCGCGCTGGTAAGGCCGACGGGCAGAGAAGCCGTGTCAAACTGCAACAAGGCAGTGCTTCCATTGCCCACCTGCAGGTTCGACAGCGTGCCGTAATTGGTTGTTACGCGGGCCGTGGTGACATGCGCATCGCCCGTCAGGGTCAATTGCGACGCGCGAGCGGCGGAAGAAACCAGAAACAGCAGGTATCCGGCAGCGCGGAGATGGTTCAGCCCTAGCGTCACAACAACCTCCAGGTGGAGCTTTCCCGGGCGAGCTGACGCACGTTCGCTGTGCTGATTTGCTGGGGCGGGAAGCAAGGGCAAAGTAACACGTCCCACCAGCTTCGCCAACAGAAACATCGTGTGCTCTCTTGCGAGATCGTCCACGCAGACGCTGTGCCGTAAGTAGACCCCCTTGCCATTGCTCCTGCGCCAAAGACATGGAGGCGGTTGCGACGGGAAGAAACGGCATGCGGACACCTGCTGCAGTTGGCCGTTGACGGGTGCGCAGGCGGTAAAGTCTAACCAGCACTAGGGAGTTCCTTTGAGACTGCGTCCGCTTCTGTCCTGCTCTGCCGTTCTGCTTTCCACCCTTGCCGCTGCTGCCGTTGCGCAGACGCCCGCAGCCACGCCAGAAGTGACGCGCGCCACGCTGCCGAACGGTCTGCGCGTGGTGCTGGTGCGCAACACGCTTGCCCCCGTAGTCACCGTAGAGATGAACATTCTGGCTGGCGGCAACGAGACGCCCACCGGCTTTCCCGGCACGGCGCACGCGCTGGAACACATGGCGTTTCGCGGCTGCACCGGCATGACGGCCGACCAGACCGCTGCCATTTACGCGCGGCTGGGCGGCGATAACAATGCGGACACGCAGCAGAACATTACCCAGTTTTTCGCGACCGTTCCAGCGACCGACGTGGACGTGGCTCTGCGCGCTGAAGCCGCCTGTATGCAGGGCATCGACAACAGCGATAAAGAGTGGGACCAGGAGCGCGGCGCCATTGAGCAGGAGGTCTCGCGCGACCTGTCCTCGCCCACCTACAAGCTGATCTCGCGCCTGCAGGCGGGCATGTTTGCCGGGACGCCCTACGCGCAGGACGCGCTGGGCACCAAGGCATCGTTCGATGCGACCACTGGCGCGGTGCTGCGCGACTACTACAACAAGTGGTACTCGCCTTCGAACAGCATCCTGGTCATTGTCGGCAACGTCGATCCCGCCAAGACCATGGCCACGGTACGCGAGATGTTCGGCAGCGTGGCCAAGCGGCCCGTTCCGGCGCATCCCGCAGTGACGCTGGGGCCAGTCAAGACCGACAGCTTCACCATCGACAGCAACCTGCCGTACACGCTGGCCGTCATCGGCTATCGCATGCCGGGTACTGACTCGCCGGACTACGCCGCATCGCAGGTGCTGAGCGACGTGCTCAGCAGCCAGCGTGGCGACCTGTACGGTATGGTGCCCGCCGGCAAGGCGCTGGGAACGCAGTTCGGCGTGGCTGCTGAAAATGCCAAGGCAAGCCTCGGTTTCGGGCTGGTCGCCGTGCCGTCTGAGGCAGATGCAGCCGGTGCCATTGCCGAAATGCGCAGCATCCTGACCCGCTACGCGCAGAACGGCGTGCCGGAAGACCTGGTGGAAGCCTCCAAACGTAGCGAGGTAGCGCAGGCACAGTTCAGCCGCAACTCGATCCCGGGGCTGGCCGCGGCCTGGTCTGAGGCGCTGGCCGCGAAGAACCGTAACTCTCCTGATGAAGATGTGGACGCGATTCGCAAGGTGACCGTCGCCGACGTGAACCGTGTTGCGAAGCAGTACCTTCTGAACGTCAACACCATCACCGCGACCCTGAAGCCCGTGCCCAGCGGCGAAGCCGTTGCTGCCAACGGATTTGGCGGTGGTGAAAAGCTGACGGCAGCGCCCACCAAGGAAGTGGTGCTGCCGGACTGGGCTGCAAAACCGCTCACCGAACTGCGCCTGCCGCCACCCGCCATCCTGCCAAGCGACGAGACGCTGCCCAACGGCCTGCGACTGATCGTCCGCACCGACCGCACCAGCCCAACCATCACGCTGACCGGCAGTGTGCAGCACAGCGAAGACCTGGACACGCCCAAGGGCCAGGAGGGCGTGGCCGACGTGACCGAGCAGTTGTTCGGCTACGGCACCACCACGCTGGATCGCATCGCCTTTCAGAAGGCGCTGGACGACATCGCAGCGTCAGAGAGCGGCGGCTTCACCTTTGGATTGAAAGTGCTGAAGGAGAACTTCGCACGCGGAGTGGAACTGCTGGCCGACAACCAGCTGCATCCCGCGCTGCCGGTTGACGCCTTCAAGGTGGTCCAGAAACAAACCGCCGAGTTGACGGCTGGCCAGTTGAAGAGCCCGTCGTACCGCACGCATCGCGCACTGAGCGAGGCGCTGCTGCCAAAGGGCGACCCCACCTTGCGCGACCAGACTCCCGCTACCGTGAATGCTCTGAAGCTTGAGAACGTAAAGAACTACATCGCATCCGCCATGCGGCCTGACCTGACGACGATTGTGGTCGTGGGAGATATCACCTCATCTGAGGCACGTGCAGCCGTGGAGAAAGCCTTTGCCGGATGGAAGGCGACCGGCCCCAAGCCGGAAGTAACGCTGCCCCCGGTGCCACCGAACAAGGCGTCTGCCGCGAATGTGGCCGATCCGCAGCAGGTGCAGGACTCTGTCACGCTAGCGGAGGAGCTGCCGATCAACCGCTTTCACCCGGACTACTACGCGATGCAGCTTGGCACCAATGTGCTGGGCGGCGGCTTTTACGCCTCGAAGCTGTACCACGACCTGCGGCAGGTAGCCGGCTATGTCTACACCGTGGACGTGAGCCTGCGCGCCACCAAGACGCGTGCGACCTACTCAGTAGACTACGGCTCGGATCCCGGCAATGTGTCCAAGGCGCGTGCGCTGGTGGAGCGTGACCTGGAAGCCATGCGGTCCGCGCCGGTGACGCCTGCGGAACTGCAGCTTGCCAAGTCGCTGCTGTTGCGCCAGTTGCAGCTCGGTGAATCGAGTGAGGAGAGTGTCGCCGCTGTTCTGCTGGCCCGCGCGCAGCTTGGCCTGCCGCTGAATGAACAGGACAACGCCGCGAAGCAGTACATGGCATTGACTGCGGAGCAGGTACAGGACGCCTTTAAACGACAACTGCGCGTCGGTGACCTGGTGCAGGTGGTGCGCGGACCGG
>JBPBPZ010000031.1:0-38983 GCA_050954525.1 Janthinobacterium lividum | reverse complement strand
CAATACACCCGCCCATCGACATGTCTTTCACCGGTGCGATGGCGACTGCATTTGACACGTCGCCGTGGCAGTCCTCGCACTTGTTGCCAGCAGAAGTATGCGTTTTGTGGCTGAAGGTCACGAACGACGGCACGCGGTACACGCGCACCCATGCGATATTCTCATTGGCCTTGGCAGCAGCCGCAATGCGCTGAATGGCAGGCTTGTCGGTTGCAATAGCCACATGACACATCATGCACTTGGTGGGCTGCGGCATGGCCAGCGCCACACCGGTCTTGGTGGGCTCGTGGCAGTCGTTACAGCTCAACTTCGCGGTCTGCACGTGCAGTTTGTGGTTGAAAGGGATAGGCTGATCCGGCGCTGCCGCAGATGCCACGGCAGGCGACACACCCTGCGCTTTTGGCGTATCAGGGGCGGCACCTGGCTCGGTCTGCGCATATGCGGCAGTCCCGGTCAGACTGAAAAGTACCACCAAAGCCAGCAACCATCTGTGTACGTTCAAAACAGCTCCCTGACAGAAACATGCCGTCCTCCCGCGAGGGAAAACGGCACGCTCCAGTCCATTTAGTTTACGCTTTCGAGTGCGGCAAGTCCTGCTTAGAAGCTTCGTGTCGCAGGTCTAAACATTGCCTTTTTTCATCTCATCCGCAAGGTATTCCGAAGCACGCATGGCAAGCGCGCACATGGTGATGGTGGGGTTCTGCCAGCCCGCACTCGGGAAGACACTGGCATCGGTGATGAACAGGTTCTTCACGTCGTGGCTCTGGTTGAACTTGTTCACGACGCCCTTCTTCGGGTCGTCGCTCATGCGTGCCGTGCCCTGCTCATGGATGCTGTAGCCCGGCGGGTTGAACTGGTAGTTCTTCGCCAGAATCTCGAAGCCGGCAGCCTCGGCCATGGCAGCGGTGGTGTCCACCATGTCCTTGGCCATGTTCACTTCGTTGTCGGTGTACTTGGTGCTGATGGTCAGCGTAGGCATGCCCCAGGCATCAACTACCTGCTTGTTCAGCACAACGTGATTCTCATAGTGGCCCAACGTCTCGCCCATGATGTTCGTGGTGAAACCGCTGCCGTTGTACTCGTCGAGCTTCTTGTCGAGAGCCGGACCGTACTCTGCAAACCAGCGCGGATCCATGGGGCCGTTGCTGCTGGATACGTTCACGGCATAGCCACGCAAGAAGCCGGGCGTCTTGCTGTCAAGGTTGCGGAAGCGCGGAATCAACGCACCGCCGCCGATGACGCTGCGGCCACCCTTGCCACCGCGTGCCGCCGGGTAGGACGCCGAAATGCCCGCACCGTAGATCTGATCCGCAAGGTGGTGGCCCAAAACGCCGCTGCCGTTGCAGATGTCGGAAATCATCAGCAAGCGTGTCGTCTCAAGCGTGCCCGCCGCAACAATGACAACGCGCGCCTTGATCGTCAGCTCCCGGTGCGAGTGGCGGTCGATGAAGATGGCTCCATCCGCCTTGCCGGTGGACTTGTCCAACGTGATCTGCCGAACGATGCTGTTCGGGATCATGGTCAGCTTGCCGGTTGCAACCGCGTCCGGGATCAGCAGGTTGATGGATGCAGCCATGCCACCCGTGCCCAGGGCTGAACGCGGCTTGGTGACGGGTACGCCCATTTTCTTGCCGGCGTCCACAAATCCCTGCATGGCTTTGGACCAGGGCGACTTGTCCTCGACGAAGTTGCCGTCAGGGTACTGCGGCAGCTTGTCGTATGCGCCCTGCACGCGGAAGATTGCCTCTACCTTGGGGTAGAAGGGCTCAAGGTCCTTGTAGGAGATGGGCCAGTCCACGCCAAAGCCATCGCGGCTGGCGGCCTTGAACTCAAAGTCACTGTGCCGGAACGACTGGCGGCCCCAATAGGGCGACCGGCCGCCAACGCTGCGCACGCGCACGTAGTTGTATTGCTGCCCCGGAGGGTAGTTGTAAGGAACGACCTTTTCGTCGACCCACTGGTTCGCACTGAACTCCGACGACTGGAAGACGTGCGGCAGGCGGCCAGGAGCGTCAAAACCGCGGAACGGCAGCGTAGACACCGGCTTCAGCGTGCGGTCGCGCTCCCAGTTGATCATGGGACCCGCATCCAGCATGGTGACAGCAATGCCCTTTGCCGTAAGGATTTTTGCGGCCATGCCGCCGGTGTGACCTGACCCGATGATCAGGACGTCGACCTTCTTATTTGCCATCTCAAACTGCTTTCTTAGCTGAAACTCGTTTATGCGTGGGCATGTTTGGACAGGGGCGCGGAAGACTTCGGCGCACCATTGGCAACCCATGTCTCAATGCCGGGGTCGAGAGGCGCAACGTACAGGCCCACACCTGGCGTGCGTTCACCTGCTGCCTCAGCCGCCTTGGCATAGGCTGGCGAGTTCAGTGTGGCTTCGCGAATGTCACGGTGCACCTGGTTGACGAACAGCAGGTGCGGCTCCGTTGGAGGATGGTCATTAATCCAGGTCCGCAGGTAGGGGCGGATGACCATGTCAGCCTGCTTGGCGTCAGCCTGCGCAAAGGATGTCTTGCATTCCTTCATGCTGTCGGCGTGCAGGCGATCCAGGCCCTTGTTGTACATGGCCTGCCGATCCGCGGGTGAACCGCCAATCAGGAAGTCCAGAAACTCTGGTGCGCCCGCGTCCAGCGCGCCCGGATAGCCGTCGCCACCAGGCATCAGAACCTTGCTGAAGGCGACCAGTGTGGCGTAGCGAACCGGGGTAAAGTAACGCTGCTCCGTTGTTGCGACCGCATCCGGCTGCGTTACCGGGATGTTTGGCGTGTGGAACTGTGCCGATTGTTGCAGCCGCGATGCTGCAGCCGGGCTGGACGCTGTATTGGGAGCAGTTGCCTGCGCGCCCTGATCCACGGTGGGGGTATCCGCCGGGCTCTGCGTCTTTGGGGCTGCCTTCTGCTGCCCGAGTGCCGTACCCACCGTGGCCGATGCCACGGCGAAACCTTTGACGAAATCCCGCCTCTTCATGCCGTGAATCTTAGTGACCCGCGCATACAGTGGTCAACCAGTGGCGGAAACTTTCACTTGGCGCCTGCCCCACGCTGTCCCCAGAAACTTTCCGCGGCTGCCCGTGCGACCGTGTACCACCTTCCCCGGCAAGATTAGCGTTCTAGGTCGTGTTGTCCGGGATCAAGCGGCTGGTGGAGAGGTCGTTCGCGATCATGGTGAAGATCTGGTTCAGGTTGGTGGTGGAGTGGGAGGCGGAAATGCAGTTGCTGGCCCCACCTGTGGCCGTGAAATCCGAGTAGAAGTACTCAGGCCGTGAGGCCATGCCCTGCATGGTCTGGCACGGTGTAATGGCGCCACGGTCGGTGCCGCAGCCGATACTGGCCGCCCCGTAGGAGATGGAGTACACGCGCATGCCGAATGTTTTGTACGCCGTCTGAGCCATGTTGACGGCCTGCTGACATTCATTGAGGGTTGAGGCAAATGTGCCCGACGTGGTCGACGCATTGGGCATAAACGCAGAGACGGCATTTGCGTCACCGTCACCAAGAATGACCAGTACGTTCTGGGTGCCTGGATTTGCCTGCTGCTGGTAGTAAAGGTCGTACCCGGCAGCGTAGATCACACCTGCAAAGTAGGTGGCGTAGGGAACGGTCGCCTGGAGGCCGGTGCACCCGCTTGTTCCGCCAATTGCCCTGACAAGATTTGAATTGCTGTTCAGAACGCTCGAGGCGTTTACCGTTCGATAATCGCTGGAAAACCCGACGATTTGGTAGTACGGCGGCTTCGTGGGTGACCCGCCAAGGCCAAGATTCGCGCCTTCCAGGTACCTGGACCCTGTGGGTATCGTTAGACCATTACAGTCGTACTCGTAAGCCGCTTGCGAAGCCGAGCTGAGGCCGGGGAATGTGTACAAGGCCACCTTGTCAACCGCATAGGGGACGTTTCCATTGGTAGCTGCACCGCACGTCGTCAGATTTGCTGCACAGGGTGAAAGATTTTGTAACAACACCTGCACACCTGACAAGGCGCAACTTAGCCTGGTTTTTCCGCAGTTGCTATCAAGGTCGATGGTGTTCATGGACGTGGTGGAATCCACGATGATGGCGATGTTGTATGGCGCTCTTGAGGCACCCGTCGTGGACGCAGTGGCCTGTGCGCTCATCGTGATGGAATTGATCCCAATCAGTTTTAGAAACGTCATGGGAAAGTTGATTTGCTGCTTTACCTGCAACGCGTTGCCGTTGTCAGGGCTGGCACATGCCATACCCTGTGCAGTAAGTGTGTTCAGGCAAAGCACCTTGGGGTACCCACTGACCATTGTGACGCCGTTCAACCAGGAACTGGCGTTCAAATTGCCCGCAAGGGCGCTGTACTGCGTTGCTACCGATACTGCAGAAGTGTCGGGCAGCGCACTGCCCCCGGCCAAGGCTGCAGCGTCAGTGGAATCCTGTAGTTTGCGGTGCGCCACCAGGCTTCGGCCAAGGTCGAAGACCAGGCCGGCCATGGCAAGCACGACGACCATGATGACGGCGGTAAAGGGCAGAACCTGTCCGCTGTCTTCCCGGAATAGCCGTGAAACAGTGCGATCAGATGCCTTCACTGGATCAGCTCCGCGGTTACCGCTGTCAAGGTACACGCGCCGTAATTCCACCGATAGCTGACCAGGCTGCAGGGGTAGGTCACGGTGATTTTTGCGGTCGCATTCTGAACCAAATTCACTGCCGCACTGGTACAACTGGTGCCGCTGGCAGCGATACCGTTGAATGTGTAATTGAATCCCAGGTTCGCCTTGGTCAGGGTTGGAGCTGCCGCGATTACCGCCGTGGACGCCGTCGAGCATGGATCTGTAGTCTGTCCGCGGCTGATGGCAAGCTGGCGGGCACCGACGTTCGTTGCATCCTCCAGCACCAGGTAATTACTGAATGCAATGCCAAACGTGAAGATGCCGAAGACAACGAGCAGCAGTACTGGCAGGACCAGCGCAAACTCGACCAGAGCCTGGCCTGATTCAAGGCGAAAGAGAGAAGGCTGCCCATCTGAGCAGGAGCCTGCCGAAGTAACGCCGCGTGAGCTCGCCGCTAAACCCAGCGCCGCCAAACGCCATGCCCGGCACCGTTCCATGCACGATTTGAGGATTCGGAAACCCATTTCCTTACTACATCGACAAATGCCCGGCATGGATGAGAGCAGGGACCACGGTGTTCCCGCGAATCGTGTTACTCGCATCCCCGCGACACGCATTGATCGGTTCAAGCATGAATCCGGGAACCAGACTCTGGCACATACATCCCGATTAATCCGTCGTGGTGCGATTCGCTGCTCTGTTGCCCCCGCGCAGCAAAGAAGTAGGTCCACCGGGCGCTTCAGCCTGACCTTTGACACAGATTTCCTGCAGCGGACAGCGGCGACACTGCGGCTCTCGCAAGGTGCAGAGTTGCTGCCCGAGCTTCTTGACCAGGGTGTGGTGCTCGTCCATGGTGACGGGCGTCCATCCGCCGGGAACAAGATGCATCAGTGCCTGTTCCACCTGCCGCGTGGTTGCTCCTTCCGGGACGATGCCCAGGCGGATGGCAATGCGCTGATGATGCGCATCAATGGCAATGGCGGGGCGGCGCAAGGACGAAAAATTGACCACGGCAGCACTTGCCTTGACGCCCGCACCGGGCAGCTCCTCTACCCAGGCGCGAACCTTGTCCGTGCGGTAGCGAGCCAGAAACTGCAGCGACAGGGCGCCGGTGCGGTCCGTTATCCGTTGCAGCGTACCCTTGAGTTGCGGTGCCTTGCGTTCCGGGAACGTGACCAGCCGAAGGGTGTCTTCAATCTCGGCTAGGGGCGCATCGCGCAGCTTTTCCCATCGCACCTCGTCCCAGGAGTTCGGACCGGTGGGCCAGCCGTCGTAGCGTTCGCGCAGCATGCGCATGGTGGCCATGCTCTCCGGGTCTTTTGTTCGTGCGGAGCAGATGGAGTAGATCAAGTGCGTCAGCGGATCCCACACCTCACGCGGTGGCGGCGGTCCGATCCACGCGATCAGCCGGTTCTGAATGTCGTCCAGGTCGCGAAACAGCAACGCCGGCCCGGCGGGTTCCGGCATTGTGTCCTGAAACAAAGATGTCTGCATGGATGGAAGCACAACCGCTTAGACGCCGAGCATGCGCCACGTGTTCCGGAACGGCTTTCAAATGAACGAGCGAGCGCGAACATCCCACTGAACGACCCAGGTGTGCTGCACGGGGTAAGTTGGCAGTGTCACCGTGACGATCCATCCCGCCCCACGAGTGGATCGAGATCTTCCATATGTGTGATTCCGCTTCTCATTTCCGCCGAACTCCCGCACAATGGGTCATGGCCTTTTGCTCCCTTGCGGTGTGTAGCTGTTGTCCCCGCCAGGTTTGAGCGCGCCCGTTTTCCCTGCCGACTTGACGCATCACTTGCCTCCGGAAGAGCCACAAGCATGAAGTTCACTCCCTTTTGTTGTTGTTGTCGCTAGTCCCTCGCTTTGTTGCGCGGCCTGTCTGCGCGTTCCCAGGGTCTGCTCCACAACAACAAAGGAAACTTGCATGCGTGCGTCACTTCGCCTTCTGGCAGCGGTAGCTCTCTCCCCTCTGGCATCATCGTTCGTCCTGGCACAGGTGGTGGGCAGCACGCTGAACGGTGTTGTGACCGATGCAGTAGGCGCGCCTATTGCCGGAGCAGCTGTGCAAGTACACAGCGAAGAAACTGGCACGGAGCGCCGCCTGCTGACCGACTCCGCGGGCCGCTACGCAGCACCTTCCATCAGCGTTGGCACCTACACCGTGACCGTGCAGGCAGCGGGATTTGCGACAGAGCGCCATGCCGGTGTGGTGTTGACCGTGGGCCAGGCACAGCAGTTGAATGTGGCACTGCGCGTGGCGTCGGACACGCAGCAGGTTGACGTGGTGGACCAGCCGCCAACGGTTAACCTGTCGAACGAACAGACGTCTGGCCTGGTGAACGAGCGGCAGGTGAAGGAGTTGCCGCT
Source organism: Janthinobacterium lividum (assembly GCA_050954525.1). Lineage (GTDB taxonomy): Bacteria > Acidobacteriota > Terriglobia > Terriglobales > Acidobacteriaceae > Terriglobus. The sequence goes on along the minus strand of JBPBPZ010000031.1, from coordinate 32,025 downwards.
GAATGGCCGGAGCTACGACCAACTCATCACGTTGAACCCGGCCACGGTCAACTACACATCGCAGCGCTCCGGTTCGGTGGGCACTTCAAACTCGTCGGTCGGCAACATGTTCTCGGTCTCCGGCAGACGTCCGCAGGACAACCTGTACCTGCTGAACGGCGTGGAATACACCGGCGCATCGCTGATCAACGTGACGCCGGGCGGCACCAGCGGCCAGTTGCTGGGCGTGGAAGCCGTGCGCGAATTCAACGTGGTGGCCGACACCTACGGCGCCAGCTACGGCAAGCGACAGGGCGCGCAGATCAGCATCGTCACAGCGTCGGGCACTAACAGGCTGCACGGCTCGGCGTACGAGTTCATCCGCAACTCTGCACTGGACGCACGCAACTACTTCGACCAGGCGAAGAAGCCCAACTTCCAGCGCAACAACTACGGCGCGTCATTGGGTGGGCCCATTCGGCATGACAAGGCTTTCCTGTTCGGCAACTACGAAGGCTACCGGCAGAACCTGGGGCTGAGCGACGTGACGCTGGTGCCCAACAACGCCTCGCGCGCTGCTGCTGTTGCATCCGTTCGACCGCTGCTGAATCTTTGGCCGGTGGCGAACGGCCCGGACCTTGGGGCGGGCATCGCCATTGCTTACTCGTCTCCCACGCAGCACATTCGCGAAGACTTTGGCACCGCCCGCGCCGACGTGAACCTTGGCATCAACGACCTGCTGTTCGGCGTGTATACGGTGGACGATTCCATCGCTCACACGCCCACGCAGAACCCTTATTCGCTGATCGACGAAGCCCTGCGCGAACAGGTAACCAGCCTGCAGGAGCAGCACGTCTTCAGTCCGCGCCTGCTGAATACAGCGCGCTTCGGCTTCTCGCGCGCGAGCTTTGCCTTTAACGGATCTGTTCCTGCGGACGTCGCTGCGGCAGCCGGCACGTTTGTGGCAGGCAAGCCCGTTGGTGCAGTCGTCATCGCCGGATCTACCGCGTCAAACGGCTCATCGCAGGTCACTGGTGCGGGTGCCAACGTCGGGTCAAACAACGCGATCACGCGCAACCTTTTCACCTTTGACGACCACATCTACCTGACAGTGGGCAATCACACCATCGAAGCGGGCGGCTGGGTGCAGCGACTGCAATCGAATGACAACCTGGCGCAGAACCAGTTCGGCCAGGCCAGCTTTGCGTCGCTTTCGACCTTCCTCGCGGGAAATATCAAGACGTTCACCGTAGTGCCCACGGCCACGGCGCTGGCATGGCGGTCCTGGTTTGGTGCAGGCTATCTGGAAGACACCTGGAAAGCGACACCCAACCTGCAGCTGACGGCCGGTTTGCGGTTTGAATCAAGCAACGGCTTCAATGAGGCGAAGGGTCGCGCCGGTGTGTACACCGTGACGAACGGCGTCATCAGCAGCACGCCCACGGTGGGCACAAATGGCTTGCTGAAGAACCGTGCAAAGTTCCTGCCGGAACCACGCTTTGGCCTGGCGTGGAACGCCACAGGCGACGGCAAGACCGCCATACGCGCAGGTTTCGGGCTGCATAATTCGCTGCTGGACAATCTCGACTATCGGCTCGACCAGGCCGCGCCCTTCAACACCACACTTTCGTACAGCGGCACGACAGTGGCGAACCCAACCTCTGGAGCGCCGGGGCTAATCTCACCGTCCAGCGTCCAGACGGACCTAGCGACACCGACCACCCTCAGCTACAACCTGAAGATGGAACGGCAGCTGGCGCCGGACCTGTCTTTGACTGTCGGCTACATTGGATCGCACGGCTACCACCAGATCCTGTCTGAGAACCAGAACGAGCCGAACTCCATCACCTGCAACAACAACTGCCCGGTGGGAGTGCCGAACGGAACCCTGTACTACCCAACCACGGTGCGTGCGAACCCTGCCGTGGCCAACACCACATCGTGGGTGTCGCAGGGCAGCAGCAACTACAACGGTCTGGTGGTGGATGCGCGGCAGAACCTGCGCCACGGCTTGCGCGTGCGCGGCGTGTACACCTTTAGCAAGAATCTGGACAACGGATCGGCATGGAACACCAGCGTCAGCGCTAACACACCGGCCTTCGTCTCATACCCGAAGAACCCCGCGCTGGATTACGGCCCTGCCGCAACCGACGTGCGCCACCTGGCCGCGTTCAACGGCAGTTATGACCTGCCGCTCGGCGCAGGGCACGGCATGCTCTCGCACGCGGGTTCGCTGGTCGACCATGCCGTTTCCGGCTGGACGGCGAGCACCATCGTTACGCTGCAAAGCGGGCTGCCCTTCACGCCGCAGCTTGGCTACAACCCCACCGGTTCTGGCGACACGCGCAACCCTGTCCGACCGAATGTGAACCCGGCGTTCCGCGGCAACTTGTACAGCGGCGGCAACACCGCGCAAAAGGCTGCACAGTTCTTCAACCCGGCAGCATTCCTTGCGCCGACGTACGGCACGGTGGGTAACCTCGGCCGTGACACGCTACGCACGCCCAGCTTCGCCGATTGGGATCTGTCGCTGATGAAGGTGACTCGCCTGGGTGAGCGCGCCACGGTGCAGTTCCGGGCAGAAGCCTTCAACCTACTGAACAGGACTAACCTGCTGACGCCAAACCCGGTCGTCTTTTCGTCGGGTCCAACGCAGGGCACGGCTGCAAACCAGACAGCAGCAGTGGTCGCCAGCCCGACGGCGGGCGTAGTCACCGCAGCCGCAACCTCGCGCCAATTGCAGTTCAGCCTGAAGCTGCTGTTCTAAGCAGCTAAGGCTGGACTTAGCGCGCGCTCATGGAAATACTGCCGTCGCCCGAGTGGACCCGCAGCGTGGGTCCGCCGCCATTCATCAGGCCGTGAACATTGTGGCGGTCGTTGCTGGACGTCTGCATGTTCAGGCCGTTCGCAATGCTTCCATCGCCTGTGCTGGCCTGCACATCGGCACGCAGGTCACGCGGCAATGTCAGCGCGATGGAACCGTCGCCCGTTGTGACTCGCGAACTGCTTTGCAGATTCGACCCTGGGAGTAGCGCGAGGTTGATGCTGCCATCGCCGGTGTGCGCTTCCAGTTGGGTGAAACGTCCCTCGATCTGCATGGATCCGTCGCCTGTACCCGCGCTCAGGGTGCCCTCGGCACGGTGAACCTGCACGGAACCGTCGCCTGTGCTGACGCGCAACGGACCCGCCGTGTCCTCCGTGGCAACACTGCCATCGCCGGTCTTCAGGTCAATGGATCCACGCAGACCGGCCACGGCCAGGCTACCGTCTGCCGAATGCACATTCAGGTCTGTCTCGGCGGGCGTCTCCACCATGACCTCTGGCGCATGCCCATGCCAACCCACAAACAGAGACCGATCTTCCTTGTGCTTCAGTGCGAAGTGGATGCCGTTGCCGCCCTGCATCTCCGTAACGCGCCAGCGCGAAAGATCGCCACCCTTCGGGTCCACATGGATGCGGACTGCACGGCAGTCTCCGCAGCTGTGCACACGCACCGACGCATCGTCCACATCAATCTGCACAGCCGGCTTAGCGGAAACGTTATAGGTCCTGTCCCAGTTGGACTGCGCCAGGGCAGACGCGGTGCAGGCAGCAGAAAACACAATCAAAATGGGCAGGCGCATGTTTGGTTATCCTCGCTTGTGAATACGCTTTCCAGAGGGCTGCTGTTCCCCTTTTCTTCAGCGATCTTCCGTGCGGATGAAAGTTTCCGCCGTACCATCTGCAGGGTTCACAAAATGAACATCGTCTGGCGGACGCCGGGGAGTATCGATGGCGAGGAAGACAAATGGGTGTTCATAGATCTCTGGCGTGCCATGCACCGCGTTGCGGCGGAAGTGCACCAGTTCGCCCGGTCCAATGGTCTTCGACTCACCCTCGACGGTGATGACGCCGCGTCCCTGCAAAACGTAAAGGTACTCGTCGCACGAGGTATGGAAGTGTAGCGGTGCAGGCCGGTAGACACGAAAGATTCGGCAGCTTGCCGCCTCTGTATCCGTCAGCCGCAGGTCGCGCAGCATGGTGTCTGACGTGTCCGGCAAGGTGCCCGCAAGCGCCAGGATGTTGAAGAAGTGCTGCGCTTCCGGCAGGGCCACCGTTAGACCTTCAGGCTCTTCAGGTACGGCACGCTGGGCGGCATCAGAGCGGGGTCTTCTTCCAGTTCGACGAAGTAATTCTTCACGCCGGCCTTGCCAGCCGCGGCAAACACAGCCTTCCAGTCCACGACGCCCTTGCCTACCGGCACCTGTCGAAAGCCGGATTTGGTGGACGGGTCCTTGACCCAGTCCTGGCAGTGCATGGAAAGGAAGCGACCGGAATACTTCGGAAAATACACAAGTGGATCGTAGCCCTGCTGCAGGGTCGACACCTGAAACTGCAGCTTCGCAACAGGATGCAGTTCCGCAATCATCATGTCGTACACGGGCTTGCCATTGATGCGCGCCGAAACAAAGCCCTCATTATGCAGCAATGCCGTAATGCCCGCGGCGTGTGCCTTTTCCGCAAATACGTTGAAGGGCGCAACAAAGCGCTTCACATCGTCTTCTGTTTCGCTGCCGGTGAAGTTGAACGGTCCAAGAGCGGCCACGGCCATCTGCGTCATGCCGAATTCTTTGGCGTAGGCGATGCTTTCGTCGGGCTTGTCGAACAGCTCCTTGACGCCCCAGTGCGCGGAGATGCACTGCAGGCCGAAGCCGTTGATCATGCTTCGCAGCTCCGCCGGTTTGTACTGCTGCAGGCTCGAGAAATCAGAGTAGCCGTACGGCGAGCACAATTCGATTTGCGTAAATCCAGCCGCCGCCAGGCCCTTCATCGTGCCTGCAAAATCGCTGTTGATCGTCTTGCGAACCGGATACGTCTGGCAGCCGATCGGCAGGCCCAGTGGGTTGGCCAACAGGGAGCGGCTACCCGATACAGCAACAGCAGTGGCAGCGGCAACGGTCTGCAAAAAGGTTCGACGATTCATCAGCATGGGCATACCTCGCGCTCGAAAGCGGAATACGGGAAGCATAGCATCGGCCACTGCGACGCCGCTTTTTAGGTACTCCGGAACCTGCCGCATACAAGCTCAACGGCTCCATCCGGCTGAAGCGTGTAAGTTCGGTAGGAAGCCCACACTTCCCTGCTGCTTACTCGCGGCGGCGCGTTACGGTATATCGATACCCATCTGTAAGCAAAGCAGGGCCAGCCCGATCTGCACCTGGAGTTCCGCATGAGTTCAATACCACCCACAAAGCCGATCGCATCCGCCACCGCCACAGCTTCTGCAAATTCCTACAATCGCTTCCTGATCGGGATCGCGGGACTTGGCGGCATGCTGTACGGGGCCGACATCGGCATCTTCGCCGCGGCCTTGCTTTACGTTGGACCGGCCCTTCACCTGAGCGATGCGCAGGTCTCGTCCATTGCCGCTGCGGTGTTCGCGGGGAGTACTGTCTCGTCGTTTGTGGCAGGTTTTGTGGCGGACTGGATCGGTCGCAAGACAACACTCATCCTGGGCGCACTGCTGTTTGTGATCAGCACGGGCATGATCGTGGTTGCGCAGGGCTTTGCTCCTCTGCTGGCTGGACGATTGTTACAGGGCATTGCGAGCGGCATCTTCGCGGTCGTCGTTCCGCTCATCCTGGCTGAAAGCCTCAGCCCGGAGACGCGTGGCCGCGGCACAGCGGTGTTCCAGTTCATGTTGACGGTAGGAATCGTACTGGCTGCGGCGGTGGGCGTCGTTTATACGAGCCATGCGGAAGCTGCGATCCACACGGCAAGCGGCAACAAGGCACTGATTCTTGCTGCGCAGCACCATGCATGGCGTGGCATGTTCCTGGCGTGTGTGTACCCTGCGTTGCTGCTGCTGGCTGGCGCTTTTTTTGTCAGCGAAACGCCCCGCTGGCTGTTTCGCAAAGGTCGTCGCGACGCCGCTTTGGCCAGCCTTCGTCGCAGCTCCACCGAAGACGCTGCACAGCTGCAAATGCGCGAGATGGAAGCGACACAAGTTGGTGACGCGAAGTCTCTCGCTGAGTCCGATGGGGCCAGCGCGCCGTCCGGATCGCTGTTTCAGCGCAAGTTCGTTGTGCCATTTGTGCTGGCGTGCGTGGTGTTGACCTGCAACCAGACCACGGGCATCAACTCCATACTTACGTTTCTGGTCAAGATCCTGCAGCGGGCTGGCATGGACGCCGTACAGGCGACACACGGCGATGTTGCTGTGAAGCTGTTGAACGTGGTGATGACGCTGGCCGGCGTTGCACTGGTCGATAAGATGGGTCGCCGCTGGCTGCTGAAGCTGGGCACGGGTGGCTTGGTCGCCGCTTTGGCGATGGGTGCAGCCGTGCTGTTTGCGATTGAACACAGGCTGTTAATGCCAAGCGCGAACACCGGCTGGCTGATGGCGGGCAGCCTTGCCCTGTTCATCTCCAGCTTTGCGATTGGGCCGGGTGTGGTGGTGTGGCTCGTGCTGTCGGAACTGATGCCGACACGAATCCGGTCCGCCGGCATGGGCACGGCGCTGCTGCTGAATCAGGGGACTTCCACGCTGATCGCGGGGTTGTTCCTGCCGGTGACGGGTCGCTACGGCTACTGGGCCATGTTCCTGTTCTGGACGGTCTGCACCGTGGTCTACTTCCTGACTGCGACGCTCTTTATGCCGGAAACCAGCGGCAAAACGCTGGAAGAAATCGAACAGCACTTCGAAGGCAAAGCCGCGTAACGGGACGCGACCGTGATGTGTTTCCAGCTACCCGAACACATCATGGAACCTTGCAAGCACTCTCAGACGCAACAAAGCCGCGCTAATGCGCGGCTTTGTTGCGTCTACTTGGCTTAGAACTCCTTGACACCATCCACAAAGGCTTTCAGCTTGCGGCTGCGGCTGGGATGCCGCAACTTGCGCAGGGCCTTGGCTTCGATCTGCCGAATGCGCTCGCGCGTTACCTGGAAGCTCTGTCCAACCTCTTCCAGCGTGTGCTCGGAACCATCTTCCAGGCCGAAACGCATCTTGATGACGCGCTCTTCACGCGGCGTCAGGGTACGCAGCACCTGGCTGGTGTACTCCTTCAGGTTGACGCTGATGACAGCGTCGGAAGGCGATACAGCCATGCGGTCTTCAATGAAGTCGCCAAGGTGCGAATCTTCCTCTTCACCGATTGGCGTCTCCAGCGAGATGGGTTCTTGGGCGATCTTCAGGACCTTGCGGACCTTGGCGACCGGGATATCCATACGCTTGGCAATCTCTTCCGAGGACGGCTCACGCCCAAGCTCCTGCACCAATTGACGCGAGGTACGGATGAGCTTGTTGATCGTCTCGATCATGTGCACTGGGATACGAATGGTGCGTGCCTGATCGGCGATGGCGCGGGTAATCGCCTGCCGAATCCACCACGTGGCGTACGTCGAGAACTTGTAGCCGCGACGGTATTCGAACTTGTCCACGGCCTTCATTAGGCCAATGTTGCCTTCCTGGATCAGGTCGAGGAACTGCAGGCCGCGGTTTGTGTACTTTTTGGCGATGGACACGACGAGGCGAAGGTTGGCCTCGATGAGCTCGCGCTTGGCGCGCTCGGCGTCCATGTCACCCTGCACCATTTCGCGCTGGGTACGCTTCAGAATGTCGACCGTCAGGCCGGCCTCATGCTCCAGGCGCTCCAGATCGGTGCGGCAGTTCTTCTGCTGGCGACGATATTCCTTCTTCAGCTCCTCGGACTTCGAAGCGTCAAACTTGGCATCCAGTGACTTGATCTGGCGCTCAAGCGTACGCATGCCGTCCACGGTCTTGTTGACCTTGTCCAGTAGCCGCTTCTTTTCACCGTTCGTGTACTTCAGTTCACGCACAATGCGCGTGACCTTGACGCGTTCACGGCCTGCGGCCCAGCGCAGCTTGCGCTGCTCCTTCTGCGTCTTGACCTTGCCTTCGGCGAGCTTCTCTTCGGACTCAAGCGCGGCGGAGAAATGCTTCGTCAGTGCGTCGATGCGCTTGACGGTAGCCTTTACGCGCGAAGCAACAACCTCTTCGGTCAGCTCCTCTTCATCGAAGGTGACCACTTCCTTCACGTTGCGAACGCCACGCTTCAGGTCTTCACCCAGCGCCATAATCTCGCGGATGACGATGGACGAGCGGGAAATTGCCTTCATGACGCGAAGCTGCCCACGCTCAATGCGCTTGGCAATTTCGACTTCGCCTTCGCGGGTCAGCAGCGGCACCGTACCCATCTCGCGCAGGTACATGCGGACAGGATCGTTGGTCTTCTCGAGTTGGCCCGGCGTCAGGTCAAGCTCGACGTCGTCGCTCTCTTCCGATTCCTCGTTGCCGTACTTGTCACGGCCTTCGAACTTGTCGTCACCACTCAGAACGTCGATGCCCTGCGTGTTGATTGTGGTCAACAGGTCATCCAGATCGTCGGCAGAGGTGATTCCTTCGGGGATCAGGTCATTAACTTCACCATAGGTGAGGTATCCCTTTTCCTTGCCGGTGTCGATCATCCGGTCTACATCTTCTTCGTACTTATCGATCTCTTCAGCCACGGTCCGGCTCCCAGGAATTAAGAATTGTGCACACGGGCGCCAAGTACCGGCGCAGACACGACTCCCCGTGTGGATGCAAATTGTGCATGGGAGGAGGAAGCATTGGGTGCGGTAACAAAGACCGCTGGCGCAAGGTTGACGGCCGTATCAGGACCGGACCACAAAGGCGCACTTCTCCACCAGCGCACAGCATAGCACATTCTATTAGACTCCATTCAGTGGAAATCGATGCATCCGGTACAACGATGTCTTGGAACACGGCGACGACGGGCGATTCACGCGGCATGACTACTCTGCGAAATGACGTGCGGCTGGGTCGATACAGCTCTGCAGCAAGCTCATGTATGGCCGCCAGATGGAAGACACCCGCTACACTGGGCCTGACACCGTCCAGCTATGAGACTCAGGCGCATTCTGCAGTTGTTGTTGACCGCTTTTCTGGGGCAGGGCCTTACGGTGCTGACGCAGTTGCTGGTGCCGCCTTTCTTTCTGAAGTTTTACGGCTCAGGCGTCGAGGTGTACGGCGAATGGATCGCTCTGAGCGCCAGCGTCAACTACCTGGGCACGCTGAACTATGGTGTGCAGACCTACGCCAATAACCAGATGACCATCCTGTATACGCGGGGCGATATACCCGCGGCCAAGGCGGTACAGGCCAGCGCGTTTCGTTTGCTGCTGCTGTTTCTTGCGGTGTTTGCGGCGGGCGGTTTGGCGGTGTTCGTGCTTCCTGTTGCCGCATGGCTCAAGCTCCGGCACGTGGGTGCGTCCGCTGCCGCCCTGACGCTGTACCTGCTGATTTTGCAGATCGGCATCAACATGTTCTTCAGCCTGCTGACCAACAGCTACATGGCCGTGGGCCGGCTGCACCGCGGCAACTACATCGCCAGCGCGCAACGGTTTGTCAGCATCACCGGCATGGCCGTTGCCGTGTACCTGCGCAGTTCTTTCCCGGTTTTGGCTGGCATCCAGCTTGCATCTTTAGTGTTCTTTACCGTGTACGCGCTGATCGATCTACGACGGACCGAGCCGGTCCTGGTGCCCTCGCTGGCGGACGGATCGTGGGCCGAGGTGGGCCGCATGATCAAGCCCTCCGGCCACTTCGGCCTGATTGCCATGGCGGGATTTTTAACGTGGCAGGGGCCGGTCATCGTGATTCAACGCGTTCTGGGTCCGTCCATGGTGACGGTATTTGCCTTGGTGCGAGTCGTCTTCCAGATGTCGCGGCAGGTGCTTTCCATGGCCAGCAACGTCATTGGGCAGGACATCACCATGCTGGTGGGCAAGGCTGACTGGGGCGAGCTGCGACGGCTGTATGACCTGTCGGAACGCGTGGTCCTGTTCCTCATCCCGGTGGTCAGCATCGGCAGCCTGTTGCTGTGCCCGTTCCTGTTTCAGGTGTGGCTGCACGGCCGCATGCCGTACCAGCCGGGGCTGTGTATCGAGATGGCGATCGTCTCCGCCGTGCTGGGCTTGAAGGAACACAAGACGCAGTTTCAGTCCTCCAGCAACGAGCATGAAAAGCTGTCAACCCGCATCTTTATTGGCTATGCCATCATGCTGGCAGCCTCTGTCCCCATCATGCGGACGTGGGGCGTGGCCGGCTTCATTGTGACGTGGCTGCTGTGGGAGATCATCCAGACCGCCTACGTCGTTCACCTGAATCACAAGCTGTTTCCGGCGGAGCACAGCATCCGCAACGGCCTGCTTGCGCGGTTCAACATCTTTATCGTTATCGCGTTTGCGCTGGCTTCGTTCCCGGCCATGTGGTCGGCCCATTGGCGGCTGCCGCTGAGCGTTGCCGTCGCTCTGGGATGCACGGCAGTACTTGCACTCGCGGCTTACTTCACCTTTCAACTGGACGAATTGCGTGTGCTGCTGATGCAGCGGCTGCGCCGGTCCGCACCCGCCGAGGCGGCATAGCCGATGAGCCTGACGGCACAAATTGCCGGACCGGTCAGCAAGGTGCTGGCGCGGCTACATCGCTGGTACGCGACCGCGTGGGTGCTGAGCCACGTACCCTTGGCCGCCATGGACAGTACCGCCGTTGGCCGCCTGCGCTACGCGTTGATGATGGCGCACCGCATCGCCCCACAACGCACGAAACGGTTACTGCAGAAGATTTCTCGCTGCGGTCAATCCACGACTGCCGAGCTGTTCATCGAACTCGCGGCCATGGCTACAGCCATCGACCAGCCGGATGTCGCCTCCAGTCAGCTTGGGTTCGCCCGTCAAATGGCCACGAATCAAGAAACGCTCGATGCTGCGGAAAAACTGCTCCACGTAAACCGTGCGGACGCGTTTCAAACACTTCAAAGCACACTCCACAGCAAGGTTGATGCCTTGGATCTCCAGCACGTAGGTCTGGTGACGCTGGTACCGGTTAGTGGCAAGTATTTGGACCTGTGGGCCTTGTGGCTGCAGCAGGTGCGCCTCCACGCCTGCAGGCAAATCGTCGTCATGTCCATGGATGATGCTGCACACACGGCGCTTTTCGGGTTGCCGGATGTTGCCGTCGTGGACGTGCGCGAGTTCTTCAGTTGGGACGCTGCCGGTCGACTGCATCCACACACGCGGGGCGTGCTCTGGTACCTGAGGGTGCTGCTGCTGCGGGACCTAGTGCAGCGTGGGCATACGGTGCTGGTGCTGGACCTGGATGCGATCCCGGTCGGCGACGTGCAGGCCATGGTGTCAGGAATGTCAGGTGCAGATGTGATCGCGCAAAAAGATCACAGCATCCCCATGGATGTGGATCGGCAGCTTGGCTTTGTGCTGTGCTGCGGTTTCATGCTGTGGCGGCGCCGGACAGCGGCCGTGCTTGCCCTGCTCGACCGTTTTACGCGGGAGACAGCTATCGAGCGGGACGATCAGCTTGCGTTGAACCACCTGCTGGCTCAGCGCGGCATCGCGAAGAGCAACCATGACACGGCCGCTTTGCAGTTCGAGTCGGCCGGTGTTCGGTTTACCTGTCCACCGGAGACATCCGTGTCCCGCAGTCTGGAGGGCGGCAGCGTGGTGCGCCACTTTCATCAAACAGGAAAGAGCGTTCCGGAGATCCGGAACGCTCTCGGTTTGTAACGCCAGTAGAAGCTACACGCTTCGTCCGCGAATCACCCGGTACAAGCCAAGCAGGATCAAGGCACCGATGATGGACATAATCCAACCTGCAGACTGACCCGGCTGGTACAGGTGCAACGCCTGACCCAGGAACGTACCCAGGAACGAACCCGCGATGCCGATCAGGATGGTGACAATAATGCCGCCCGGATCGTTACCCGGCATGATCAGCTTGGCCAGTGCGCCAACGATAAGTCCAATAATGAGCGTTGCAATCAGGTGCATGTTTCCTCATGTCCGCCGGTTGCGGAAGTTCTCAGTGTGAGAGCAGCAGCACGGAAGAACGGTTGGACCCGAAGACAAAAGAAAGCTATCGACTTTGAAGTGGTTTCGAAACGTTTTCCAGCGATTGCCCTGCCGCCTCCACGCCGATTTTCCACTCGCACAACGAGCCGGCCAGCATCAACGCCGCTCCCAGGGCGTAGCCGCCTGCCACCGCCCAGCTTGAACCCGTCTTGATCAGGTAGCCGAACAACAAAGGCGCGGCAACTCCGCCGAGCAGAGTTCCGATGGAGTAGAACAACGCAATCGCGAAGGCGCGCAGTTCGAGCGGAAAAATTTCTGAAACGGTCAAGTACGCTGCGCTTGCGGCAGAGGACGCGACGAAGAAGATTGCCGTGAACATGATGCCCAGGCCACGGGGACCGATCACGCCCATGCCGAACGGGATCAGTGCGCCGATCAGCAGCAACGCAGAGATGCCGTAGGTGGCCGTGATCATGGGCTTGCGGCCAATCTTATCGAACAGCTTGCTCAAAAGCAGCGGGCCGAAGAAGCTGCCCAGCGCAAACGGCAGCAGGTGCATGGGCAGATCGTCGTCGGCGATGTGGAAGAACTTCTTCACAACCAGTCCATAGGTAAAAAACACGGCGTTGAAAAAGAACGACTGGCCAACCATAAGCACCAATGACAGCACGGACCGGCTGCGGTTTTCGCCGACCATGTTGTGAAAGATGTCGCCCCAGGGCGTGTGATCGCGGACGGTGATCTTCAGCTTGTCACCTTCCACAGGTGGCAGGCTGGCGCGGTTTCCCTTGCTGGCAATCTCTTCAATTTCGCTGACGATTTTGTCGGCTTCTTCTCCGCGGCCACGCAGCATCAGCCACCGCGGGCTCTCCGGCACCTTCAGCCGCAGCAGAAGTACCGCGCCACCCAGCACGCCACCGATTCCGAAAGCGTAACGCCACGCCAGCGCTCTGAAGTTGCCTCCCGCATGCAGAAGGAAGTAGGTTGCCACAGCGCCCATGGAAGCACCCACCCAGAAGGTGCCGTTCACAATTAGGTCGACCGTGCCGCGCACCTTGCCTGGGATCAGTTCGTCCACGGCGGAGTTAATCGCGGCATATTCTCCGCCAATACCAAAGCCCGTGAAGAACCGCACCATCGCGAAGAAAAGAAAGCCGTGCGAGAACGCGGTAGCCACTGTAGCAAGCGAGTAGGTTGCAAGCGTGACCAGGAACAGCTTCTTGCGGCCCAACCTGTCCGTTAACCAGCCAAAGAACAGTGATCCAAGTACCGCGCCGGCAAGATACGTGGTGGCAGCGCCTGTAACCTGCGGATCGCTGAGTGAAAGCCCCTGCTTACTTTGCAGAACACCAGAGAGGGAGCCAACGATGGTGACCTCAAGCCCGTCCAGCAGCCACGACGTGCCCAGGGCGACAATCACGCGGGTATGCCACTTCGACCACGGCATGCGGTCCAGGCGCTGCGGTATATCCGTTTCTACAACCGTGTTGTTGCCCTGTGTTTCGTCAGCCATGCTCTATTCCTCTTCTGTCGAAGTACAGCATTCTGACAGTTACTGCATTTACTTGTCTTCGCCCGCGTCATCTTTTTCGATTACGCTGATGCCGCCATTGCGTTCAAGAATGGCGTAGTCAATCTCGTCAAACGATCCAATGCCCTTGGTGCGAGCCGCCCCCATGACGTCTTCCGGGGCAAGCCGCATGCCGTCCATGATGTCCTGCTTCCACTCACCCTTGCGGACAAGGACGAGTGGCGTTCCGTCCAGAATGGCACCAAAACGCGGAAAACGCAGCTTCATGGACGACATAAAGCGGTGCATACAACCCACCGTCAGAGCAGCACAGGTGCAGTTCGTTACGGAGTGGTCCATACCCACGGTCGACAGGATGATGACACCACCCATCAGGAAGACCAGCACAAATTCAAGCTGTGTCATCTGCCCGCCAGGCCGGCGCGTCAGCACCCGAACCATCAGCGAGAGAAAAAGGTAACCGAAGATTGCATGAAGAATGGTGTACATGGCTAGGGCATCACCACAACGCGCGCGTTGACCGGCGTATGTCCCTGTACCTGCATATAGATCCAGCGCACGCCCGGCGACGCTGGCTCCAGTTCGAATGCAACTTCACTCTCCCCCTTGGCTGCGGAAAAGGTATAGGTGACGCCATCACTACCTACGGTGGATAGTTCCGGCTGCGGGATGACGCGGCTGGCACCCAGATCCTTCAGGAGGTTGTTGCGAACAAACAGGATGATCTTGCCGTTCGAAGCCGCGTCAGGACCGAACTGTAAGGTCACCCGTGATGGAGTAAACGTGCGCTCGATGCGATCGTACTTCACCAGCATGCCGCTGCCGGCTTCCTGCTTTTTCGCCTTTGCCAGCCAGCCATTGCCAAAGGCACCCAGGACGTCTGCCAGCAGGATCAGCAGAAAGATATTCCACGCAACACGTTCAAAGGTCCACCAGCGCTCCTGAAATTTCAGGTCTTCGCCCACTGCAACGGCGTTATCGATTTGGGGAACGTCATTGGCCGTTACTGGATCCAGCAGCTTATTACTTGCCACGATGCTTACCTCTTGTGCCGGTACTATGCTTTTTCCAAAGGAATAATGCTGATCTCGCCATTGCGTTCAAGCGTCGCGGTGTCGATTTCGTCCAGCGTCTTCAGGCCTTGGTCCCGAGCCATGGCCATTACGTCATCGGGAGCAATGCGCATTTTGCGCATGGTCCGGCTGCGCCAAGTCTTGCCCTCCAAAAGGATGAGCGGCGTTCCGTCCAGAAGTCGCGCAATCCGCGACGATTTGGTCCGAAGCCAAACCAGAAACGTATGACCGGCTGCGATGGCGACGATCTGAATCACAGCGTTGGTCGTAGATGCTTCTTTACCCACGATGCCGGTAAGCGTCAGTCCACCCAGAAAGAACACAAGGACGAACTCAAAGGGAGTAAGTTGCTTGCCCGGACGCCGGCCTACGATGCGCACAATGAAGATGAGCGAAACATATCCCCAAAGCGCGCGAAGAACCGTTGCAAGAGCTTCCATGTCGAAATTTGCCTCTTCAGCTCGAAGATGCCGATATCTCTAGGATGGCAACGATGCGGTTGGCAGCTTCCGCCATTGTGCGCACAAGCAGTTCACACTCTGAACGACGCTGCCTCTAACGACGCCCGGAGTGCGGGCGCATCGGCGGCCTGCCGGTAAGCACATGAATACGGACACGGGTCACCCGGATGCGGCAGCCAAGCGGGTCCGCAACGCCTCCGCAGGAGCGATCGCGGACACCAATCCAAGCGACCTGCGACGGGCTTAGCATCCAGGCAGTAGCGTTGGTTGCATGATGCACCTGTTCAAGGTAATCGGCTGCCGTCACGTCAAGGTCCGCAGCCTCTAAATTGAGTTGCTCGCAAACACCGTTGCGCGGTGCGACGGTACCGTCTGCGGAAACGCAGAAATCCTCGTCATGCTCGAGCAGGATTTTCTTATTGTTTCCCGTGATGAAGTAACGGGTGATAACCGGGCCGGTGTGAGACCTCAATGACCATTGCACCAGGTCATCCACAAACTCTGGGGGTAACTCGCTGAGGCCAAGCGTCTGCTCCCTGATCTGTTTCGAGAACAGGTTCAGAGCCGGTGTAGGTTCGCCATTGGTCGGTGCAAAGTAAAAGCCGCCCAGCGCAACGCCAGTCTGAAGGTCCATCCAAAGGAAGCCGCGGCCCTGCAGATATGGCCCCTGCTGCCCGGCCACAAGAAGGTAGCGCCCATTCCGTATCTCGACAGGCACGCGGGAGCCGTCAAAGGCCATTGACAGCGCCTCGGGCAGGTCCATGTCTCGGCCATAGTGAAAAATACATCCGGGAACAAACTGCTTCATGAGCTTCTTGAACTGCTTGTCCCGGAGAATATCCTTTGCAGGAACGCCTGCAAATTGCTTGAGAAACGCGAGATCCGCAACCGGCAGCGGCGATTGGAAGATGGCAGGGTCGTAGTTGGTACCGGGCACGGCCAGTGGCTCCACCACCTGTGCGGCAGGTGTAGCCGAGACCTGCTGAGCAGACGCGCTGGAGAGCGTCAGGGCGAGAAGCTGGATGACGAGCGCCTGAAATATGTGCATGGTCGGAGATCCCTGTACTTTGAGTGGCACAAGTCTAACGCTGGGTCGTGCCGCTCATGAATGGACCCTTCCGAGTGCCACCGAAGTTACTTCTTCGCGACGACCTTGATCTCGAAGATCGCGGGCCATTGCTTGCCCGTGACGAAGATGCGGTCTTTCTCCGCGTCGTAGGCGATGCCGTTCAGCACGGACTCGTCATCCTTTTTCTGGCTGGCTGGCAGAATGCCAGACAGGTCGACCCATCCCAGAACGCGGCCGTCTTTAGGCGAGATGCGGGCGATGCGGTCACTGTGCCATACGTTCGACCAGATCTCGCCCTTGATGAACTCCAGCTCGTTCAACTGGTCGATCTTCTTTTCGCCATCGTGCACCACGATGTGGCGGGTCTCCGCGAAAGTCTGGGGGTTGCGAAAGCGCAGCGTGTCACTGCCGTCGCTGGTGATGATGCTGGTCTTGTCCTTGGTCATGCCCCAGCCTTCGCCCGTGTAGGTAAACGTGCGGAGTTGGCGAAGCGAAAACCTGTCGATGACGAAGCCCACGTGCGTCTGCCACGTCCACTCGTAAATGTTGGGCCCCACATCGACGATGCCCTCGCCAAAGTACTGGCGCGGCAGCATGCGTTGCTGCACCGGCTTGCCCGTGCTGGGCGCAACGGCCAGCAGGGCCGACCGGCCCTCCATCCCCGTGCCTTCATAAAACAGGCCGTCCAGGTAGAAAAAACCCTCGGTGTAGCTGTCGGTCGAGTGTGGATATTTCGCCACAACGGTGTAGCCACTGACCGGCGCAGAACCCGCGGCGTTACCGGGCGCGGCAGCCTGTGCCTGCGGCAGCAAAGAAAGGACAACAAGTGCAAGGGCAGAAATCAGGCGGTGCATGCGTGGGTACGTCACCCCAACAGATTAGCCGCACTCGCACATTCCGTGGCGCATGATCGACAATCGTATCTGGAGGCGTGACGCATGGTCCTGATTCTGATGGGTGTGAGCGGTACGGGAAAGACGACGCTGGGCACCATGCTGTCGCAGCAGACTGGCTGGCCCTTTCTGGACGGCGACGACTTCCACCCCGCCGCCAACAAGGCAAAGATGGCCTCAGGCCATCCGCTGACAGACGAGGACCGCGCGCCGTGGCTGGCCATCCTGCACGAAAAGATTGCCGGGTATGCAAACGCGGGCACGAGCATGATCATGGCCTGCTCTGCCCTGCGCGACCAATACAGAGCCACGCTGCGGGGCGATCTGCCCGCAGATGTCGTTCAGTTTGCACTTCTGGAAGCAGACCCTGCCGTAATTGCCGCCCACCTGCACGCGCGCCAGCACCAGTTTATGAATCCGAACTTGCTGGGCAGCCAACTGGCCACCCTGGAAGATCCGGGTGACGACGCCTGGCACATCCAGGTGGACGGCACGCCGCAGCAATCGCTGGCCCAACTGGCCGACCACCTGCGCGCTGCAGGTGTGTTGCCGAACCCGGCAAGCTGACTCGGTCGCAACCCGCCTGTCTACGGCACTTACCCGAACAGCGTGGCTTGCTCCGACTCAGGAATCTCGGTCCCGGGCTTGCCGCCGCTGCATTTGGGGCACTTGCGCGCATGCACGCGTATGCCAGCCTCGCCATACTCGTGTCCGCAGCGGTTGCAGTGGAGCACGTAAACGCTCTGACCTGGCAGATCTTCCGCTGCGCGGCCAGCCTTGCGAATGACCAGCTGGCCATGATGATTGACCGTTCCGGGTTCTACCGTGACCGCTCGGGCCGCCTGGCGCGCCGCTCGGCCCGGTACCACATATCGCTTCAGCTCCATGTCTTTAGGATAGATGGGTATGCCCCTCGCCAAAGCAACAACGGAACACTTTGACGTCGTGGTCCTGGGCGGAGGCGCGGCTGGCCTGTTCTGCGCCGCAGTAGCCGGTGCAAGAGGTCTGCGCGTGCTCGTGCTGGAGGCAAGCGAGCGTGCCGGTCGCAAGATCCTGATCAGTGGCGGCGGCCGCTGCAACTTCACCAATCGGCACACGACACCGGCAAATTTCCTTAGCGAAAACCCGCACTTCACCAAGAGTGCGCTGGCCCGCTACACGCCAGACGACTTTGTCGCCCTGGTGGAGCGCTACCGTATTCCGTACCACGAGAAAACCCTGGGCCAATTGTTCTGCGATGGCTCTGCACAGGCCATTCTGACCATGCTGGAGGCGGAATGCCGCGCGGCAGCGGTGGAGACTCGACTGCGTACGCCAGTGCTGCAGGTCGAGCGCGACGGAGACGATTTCGTCGTGAACACACCTGCTGGCGGCATCAGCGCGCGGTCTGTTGTCGTTGCCACGGGCGGTTTGTCCATCCCCAAGATGGGTAGCAGCGGCATTGGTTACGACATTGCCCGCGGCTTTGGTTTGCGCGTGGTGGAGCCGCGTCCGGCACTGGTCCCGTTTACCTTTTCCGAGGCGGATAGGGGACGGTGGGCCGACCTGTCCGGGCTGTCGGCAGAAGTGGTCGCCGTGGCAGCGCCGCGTGCGAAGGGGTCAGCACCGGTGTTTCGCGAAAAGATGCTGATCACCCATCGCGGTCTCTCCGGCCCGGCCGTGCTGCAGGTTTCGTCGTACTGGAAGGCTGGCGACCCTGTGCACTTCGACCTTGCACCCGGAGCAGAGGTCTTTCTATCCATGACCGAGGCTGGCAGCCGCCGCGAAGATGGTGTGGCGCTGGGCCTGCTCCGCGACCGCCTGCCTGCACGCATGGCCGAGCGCTGGCTGGTGGAGAATGCCCCTCCCGATTGGAAAAACACTTCCCTGGCGCGCCTGGAGCAGCGGCTACATGCCTGGCCTGTCACACCGTCGGGCACGGAAGGTTATGCCAAGGCAGAGGTCACAGCGGGCGGCGTCAGCACCGCCGAACTGCACAGCACGACCCTGCAGGCGCGCGCGGTGCCAGGGCTTGCGTTTATCGGAGAGGTGGTTGACGTGACCGGCCACCTGGGAGGATTCAACTTCCAGTGGGCCTGGGCCAGCGCCTTTGCCGCTGCAGCCGCCCTGTAAGGAAGCTACTTCACGACCAGCGTAAGCGGCACGGTGTGGGTTACACCGGCAGCCGTGGCGCTGACCAGGATGTTGTACGTGCCAGCAGGCGTGGGCAGTGTTGTGCCGCCACCCGTGGTTGTGCCGTCGCCGCTCTGGGCCACTCTGCGTCCCGATCCGCAACCATTCAGGCCTGCAGCCAATGCCGTGCACACGCAAAGCGCCAGCAGACCCGGCCAAGCCTTTCGCCGGAGGCCGACCGAAGCTAGGCCGAGCAATGGCAGCATCCACGCCAGCGAGATGCGGCTCGCAGTTGTACCTGTCAGCAGGGTGACGCTCACCGTTTGCACAGCCGACAGATCGCCATATTGCGAAGTGACCGTGCACCGGGTGTTGGCGGGCGCACCGGTGCAGGTGTAGGTCACGGGGTCGAACGTGGTTACCAGTGGTCGCAGCAGCAGCGGGAATACGGCGTTGCTGCCGCTCGACGTTGTGGCGGTTGAAGGACCGTTTGGAAGCAGTTGGAAGTCCACACCTGTGCCGGAGAGCTGCGCAGTTTGCGTGGGCGCGTTGCTCAGGATGGTGACAGAACCCGTCCTCAACCCAGCCGCTGTAGGCAAAAAAGCGATTTGCAGCGTGCAGACGCTGCCGACGGAAATTGATGCACCCAACGTGCATGTACTGGTGCCGCCAGAGACGATCCCGAAGTCTCCGGCAACTGTTACGGCGGAGATTGCCACGGGCGAACCGCCGTTGTTGGTGAGCGTAAGTAATTGCCCGGCACCGACAACACCCACGCCGGTATTGGCAAAGCTGAGGCTGGACGGCAACAGCGACACACCCGGACCGGCGAGTCCCGTGCCGGTTAGCGAAACGGTTTGCCGCCGCAGCACATCCGTCACCTGCAGGGTGCCTGTCAGCGTGCCTACCGCTTTCGGTGCAAATGCAACCACGATGTTGCACGCGGTGTGCGCCGGCAGTGTGGGTCCGCACCCATTGACCGCGGTAAAGTCACCCGCCAGCACCACGGCAGAAACCAGCGTCAGTGGGACGTCGCCGCTATTGGTCAGCGTCACAGTCTGCGTTGCACTGGTCGTATTCACCAGCTGCGTTCCAAACTGGAGCGCAAGCGGTGCAAGTGCGTCTGTCGCGGGCAGTGTGCCGGTGCCGGTAAGTGT
The DNA here is from genome assembly GCA_050954525.1 of Janthinobacterium lividum. GTDB lineage: Bacteria > Acidobacteriota > Terriglobia > Terriglobales > Acidobacteriaceae > Terriglobus. Next base: position 11,879 of record JBPBPZ010000031.1, on the reverse strand, counting down.
GGCGGTCTGCATTCCGGCGTCGTCGGCTACCGTCAGCAGGCCGCTGCGAACGCCACTTGCAGAAGGCTTAAAGACGACAGAGACAGTGCAGCCCGTCTGGGCCGGCAGCGATGCTCCACAGGTGTTGGCTGAAAGGCTGTAGTCGCCCGAGATGCTGATGCGGCCAAGCGCACCGCTCACGTTGCCCGTGTTCGAAATCGTGATGTTGCGGACCGCGCTGGATGTGCCCACCGCGACGGTGCCGAAGTCGACCGCTGTTGGCGTAAGCACGACCGTGAAGGCCCCCGTGCCGGTGCCGGACAGGGCCACGCTGGACGACGCACTGCCTGAGCTGTCGGTCGTCACGGCCAGGGTTCCCGTCCGCGCGCCGGTGGCCGTCGGTGTAAAGGTCAGCGAAACGGTACAGGTGCCACCTGCAGCCAGGGTAGTGCCCGCGCAGCTGCCTGCCACCGCAAAGTCACCGCTTGTCGTGGAAGTAAGCACGCGCAGAGCAGCGTTGCCAGAATTGGTGAGCGTGACCGTCCTGGTGCCGCTGGTGCTGCCCAGCGCTGTATCCGGGAATGTAAGCGCGGCGGGTGCGATGGTCAGGACACCCGTTGTGCCCGTTCCCGTCAATGCGACGGTGTGGTTGCCAGAGCTGTCCGGCACCGACAGAACACCATTTCGGCTGCCTGCCGTGGTGGGCGTAAAGGTTAGCGAAACGGCACAGTTGTCACCCGCTGCAAGGGTGGCGCCACACGTATTGGCGGCAATCGCGAAGTCTCCGGTAACCACGGCGACGCCGAGGTTTGCCACCGAGGTCCCGCCGTTAACGACAAAGACGGTTTGCGCCGCGGACGTGCTTCGGACGGCCATCTGCGAAAAGCTGAGAGACGCTGGCGATAGCGTCAGCACAGACTGCCCCTGCGCCACGCCGCTAATCGAAACGGTATGTGGTCCAACTGCATCCGTCACGGTCAGCGTACCCGTGCGCGAACCCGGGGCCTGCGGCGCAAAATCGATCGCAAGGGTGCAGCTGGCGCCCGCCTGCAGGGTTGCCGTGCAGGTGCTTGTCGCAATCTGGAAGTCGCCCGTGATGGTGGTTGAACTCAGCGTGGCTGCAGATGTGCCGGTGTTTGCGACCGTTACCGTCTGCGTTATGGATGTGGTAAATACAGCCGTCTGCGGAAACACGAGCGAGGCAGGCGAAACAGTGACGGAGGGCTGGCCCACGCCGGTGCCACCAAGTGCGACCGTGTGGTTGCCTGACGCATCCGCCAGCGACAGCAGGCCACTCCGTGAACCTGCGCTGGCTGGCTTGAACACAACGGATAGCGTGCAGTTGCCACCGGCCAGGAGCGCCGCTCCGCAGGTGTTTGCGGACAGTGCAAAGTCGCCCGTGACCGTCGGCGCGGAGAGTGTTGCGGAAGACGACCCGCCGTTGCTGACTGTGACCGTCTGCACTGCAGACGTGCCGCCGATCGCCGTGCGCTCAAAGGTTAAAGAGCTCGGCGACAGAGCCACCAGCGGCTGGCCGACGCCTGTGCCGCTTAACGCCACCATGTGTGTGCCGGAGGTGTCGGTCAGCGTCAAGGTGCCTGTGAGCGAGCCCTCTGCACGCGGTGTAAATGCCACCGAAACCGTACACGTGCCGCCAGGTGCAAGCGCTGCCGTGCAGGTGTTGCCCGTCAGGAAGTAATCACCCGTAAGCGATGGCATGCTGACCGTTGCGGATGCTGTTCCACTGTTCGTCAGCGTGACGGTCTGCGCTGCGGAGGTGCTGTTGATGGCAACTGATCCGAACTGCAGCGATGTGGCAGACACCGACACGCTGGCAGTGCCGCGCCCGTTCCCTGACACCTGCACCTGGTGGGTCGTGTACTGGTCCGGCAGGGTTACCGTGCCGTAGCGCGCGCCATCCAGCGTGGGCGTAAACACTATGTCGAAAGTGCATGTTTGCCCGGGGTTCAGGCTGCCGACGCAGGTGTTCGCCGCGATGCCGAAATCGCCCGTCGCACCCAGCACGCCCCAGGCCACGGCATTGCCCGCCTGGTTGGTGACCGTGACACGCTGCGCGGCGGATGCACTGCCTACATTCGTTGTCGCAAAGACCAGTGACGACGGCGTAAACGCGACAGTGGAAGCAACGCCTGTGCCGGAAAGCGCGACGGTGTGGTCCCCTGCCACTGTGTCAGAGATTGTGAAGATGCCGTTGCGTGGGCCTGCGGCAGCGGCTCCAAAAGCGACCACGATCTGGCAGGTGCTGCCTGCCGCCAGAACCGATCCGCAGCCATTCTGAAACACGCTGAAATCGTTTGTAGCACTCGGCGTTCCCAGGTAGGCAACGGCATTGCCGGCGTTTGTGACCGTCACCGTTCCGCCAACCAGGGGGCCGTTGACCATGGCGCTGCCAAAGTCGATGGCGGTCGGCGAAAGCGCGATGTTCGACGAACCGGTGCCCGTACCGCGCAGCTGCGCCACGTAGTTCGCATTGCCGTCGGAGATTGAGACGGTACCGATCTCTGCTGCGTTCTGCGAGGGCGCAAACGCGACCGATACCGTGCAGCTGCCGCTCGCCGGGAGCGTTGCCGTGCAGGTGCTTGCCGTCAGGTTAAAGTCGGGGCTGCTGACCGGCGTAGACAGGCTTGCAGCAGCGGTGCCGCTGTTGGATACCGTGACCATTTGCGAGGGGGATGACGTGCCGACAGCTGTTGCCGGAAACACTACCGATGACGGTGCAAGCGTCAGGTTCGAAACACCCTGGCCCGTGCCGCTTAGGGGCAGCGCAGCATAGCCGCCGCTCACGTTGGCATAGACAGAAACCGAACCGCTGGCCGTACCTGCCGCACTGGGTGAGAACGTCACCGTCAGGGTGCAGCTCGCGTTCACCGTAAGTGACGTATTCGTGCAGGTATCCGTTTCTGCGAACCCTGCGCTAGCCGCAACGGATGAGATCTGCAGAACGGCATTGCCGGTGTTGGTCACCGTTACTGTCTGCGGATTGCTGGTGGAACCCACATTCTGCGCCGCAAAGGTCAGCTGCCCGGGAGAAAACGTAACAACGGGTGCAAGGCTCTGCCCCGCCGAAAGCAGCGGCATCTGCCAGATACCCCGGCCAAACGTTCCAGCGCGCAGCAGACCGCTGCCGTCGCTGGTTGAGAGTCCCTTGGAAGCGACCAGCGAGAGCACCGGCGCATTGGGCAGCGCGGTTCCAAGTACGCCCCAGCAACTGCCCGTCGTTCCAGTTGCCGCAGAAACGCAGGTCGTAACGTCCGTCGTCACGTATACGCCCGTGTCCAGCGCCACGTACACGGTCAAAGGATTGTTTGGATCGACCACAACGCTGTTTGCGGGTGCGTCTGGCAAATTCGACGAGATGTTGGTCCACGTCCCGCCTGCATTGGTCGAACGGTACACATGCGGGTAGCCAAACCCCATGATCGTTGCGTACACCGTGCTGCCGGTGCTGTCACTGGGGTCGACGGCGATGCTGGAGATGTCAAAGCCGCCCGCGTTAAAGCCGGACGGATCGTTGGTGACGCGGTTGCCTGCGACATTTGTCCAGACCGTGGACGAGGTCGCGGTGTTGGCCGACGTGTTCACGTAGAGGCCGCCGGCAAAGCTGCTGCCGCCGTCTGCCACACCGGCCAAGCCTGCGTACAGAACAGACGATCCACTGTTCTGCGTGCCATTGGTAATAACCGCCGGGCCACCCGCCGCAAGCGACCGGAGGTAGGCGTCACTGCTGTTGCACGCGGGTGACACTGGGCCGGCAAGCGCTCGGCTGATGGCACTGGAACTGGACCACGCGCTGCCACCGCCGGTGGGTCCGCGATAGACGCGGCAGGTACCCGCGATTACGTTCGTGTTCAGTGCGGGATCGAGCAGCGCCGGTGCGTCCACCAGCGATCCATCGCTCATCACCTGGGCGCTGCCGATGGCTGCTGGACCCGCAAAGTCGGCGGCGGTACATGCCGTTCCACGGGTACAGGTGTGCAGTGACACACCCGCGCCGGACTGCACCAGCCACGTCTGCCCGCTGGACTGGTCGATGGCAACGGTGCCACTTTCGCCGGCATTCAACTGAGACCACGCAGCCGTCCCATTTGCCTGCGACGATGTCGTGCTGGCAGCGCTGCCGTTTGCACCCAGGGCGGCCAGCAGGATATTGCTGTCGGACGGGTGCGAGCTGAAGCCAGACACCTGCGCCAGCGATCCCAGAGCGCCGTTCAGATTGTCGAAATGGGTGGCATCATCCACCGAGCAGACCGCCGCCTGCTGACGCACACCATCCAGCGATCGCCACAATCCACCGTCGTTACCAACAAATACGCGCGGCGTGCTGGTGTTGGACAGGTTTAGCTGCCAGGCGATGGCATGTTGCGCGGGCGCCACGCCAGCAGGAGAGGAACACCCATTCGATGTATTCGTGGTGTTGCGGAGGCTGCAGCCACCCGCCAGGCTGCAGCGGTACAGGTCTGCCGTACCGACGAACAGCAGCGTGTCGGTCTGGCTAACCGCAGTCGCTGCAGGAACAGCAGCCAGCGAGAGGTTGTAGTCACCGGCATCGACCGCACCGGCGTCTTCCAGCGGAGCTGCATCGATCTGCGTCGCCCACTGCACGGTACCCGAAGCACAGTTACCGCCGCTTACGGCACACGCGTCCTGCCACAGCCCACCGTCCCGGTTGGAAGCATCCACGGTCAAGGCGAACAGGTCACCCGACGTGGGTTGTGCGGCAAGCGCACCACGAAAGATGGGGCAGCTGGTCAGGCCATAGTTGCCGGGCCGAGACGGGCAGTTTGCTGTGGTAAGTCCTGACCCCGGTTGTGCCAGCAGCCGCGTCCACGTGATCCCGTCAACGGACTCGTAATATCCATGGGCGCGCACCGCTGCGTAGAAGCGGCCACGCACCGGGTTCCACACAACGGAAGTGGCAGCGTTGCCGCGATAGTTTTGGAAGCTGCTGAACTGCGACTGAATAACGGTACTACCGTCCTGGATGGTCGCGACCTTCCAGGTGGCTCCACCATCCTGCGAGAAGTACAGGCCGCGCACGCCCGGGTTCTTACTCGCGCCCACCACGGCAGCTTCCGCCGCGGACGACACCGCTGCCACGACTAGCTGTGGCGATGTCGAACTCCAGGCAAACCCGGCAAAGCCCTCGCCCACAAACGATCCGTTGGTGGTGCCCTGCACCAGCGACCACGTCACGCCGTTGTCGGTTGAACGCAACAATCCCGTGCCGTAGTAGCTGTCCGCTGCGTCGTTCGGATCGCCCGTGCCCGCGAGCACCACGCCGGTTCCGCCGGGCTGCACCGAGACGGCACCGATCGACAACGAAGGCGCCGCGCTGCCGCCGGAATTTGCGGCAAACACAGGCAGCGTATCTGTAAGCGGCGCAAATGAAACCGCAGAGGCCGCACCGGCGGCGTTCGTACTCTTCCAGACGCCACCACCTGAAGTGCCGACGAAAACGGTGTTGCCGCTGGTGTCGTTGGAATCGATCGCTACAGCGGTGACGCGCCCGGTCACCAGGCCATAGGTTGCGGTCTGCACCTGCAACGGCCCCACCGGCGACCAGGCCGTGGTCAGCGATGCTGCCTGCGGCCCCACGCGCTGCGATTCCAGCACGGCAAGGTGTTGCGCCCGTGCTCGAAGGAGAGCAGCGGCGGGGCTGCCCGGTACGTCAATCTCGGCAGCCGCGCGAGACGCCGGGAGCCGGGCAACGGCTGATCCAACCTGCACAGTGGGTAGCGCTCTGCCGCGCAAAAACTCTGCTGCGCGACGCTTTGCAGCCGCTGGTTGGGCCCGTACACCTTGAACCTGAGCGCGCGGACCGTTCTGCAAAGTGTCCTGTGCTGCGACAGTTCCGGCATGACAAAACGTAGCCAGCATTAGAAAGCTGAAAGAAAGCTGGCGGATACAGAGGAGCTTGAAGCGCTCGGCAATGCTGCAGATGCGGCTCAATGTCGCGAAACGCACGCGAAAAGGCAGGCTCCTACTCGTTCCCCGACTTGGTAGACGCCGCTGGTGCCGCACAACACTCCTAAGGCGCAGACACGCGCAAGCGTACTCGCGTGTGTTGCACGACGCAATTCAGCGGCCGCTATGGGAGGTGTTTTGTAAGAGACTTCTCACCCAGGGCAACGGACGCGGATCTGCCAAAGATTGCAGGGCCAAATCGGCCAGAGGTGAGTTAGGAGAAGGTAAACGGCTTGCCGCGCGGCTCTAAGGCCGTTGAAGCCGTGCATGCGGCAGCCCTGCCGAAAGTGACGCTAGCAGCGCACAATCTTGGGCGACAGAATGTCACGGGTGGCGTTTCTCGAATCTACCACCAGCTTTGCGTCCGCAACAATGCGCTCCATTTCATAGGATGAATGATCTGTTGCAATCACCACGCAATCGAATTCACCGACGCGTTCCAGCGGCGTGGAGTGCATGTTCAGTGCGTATTTGCGGCCATGCCCAACGAAGGGGAAAAATGGGTCGTTGTAGCTGACTTCGCTGCCCAGACCCTGGAGCTTTTCGATCAGCACAAGGGCGGGCGATTCGCGTAGATCATCCACATCGGCCTTGTAGGCCACGCCCAGCACCAGGATTTTTGCGCCCTTCATGGCAATGGATCGTTCGTTCAGCGCTCGTGCAATCTGCCGCATCACGAAGGTGGGCATGTTCTCGTTGATCTCGCCGGCAAGCTGGATAAAACGTGTGGTCAGGCCGTACTCCTGGGCTTTCCAGGTCAGGTAAAAGGGATCCACGGGAATGCAATGCCCACCAATGCCCGGACCGGGATAAAACGCTTGAAAACCGAACGGCTTGGTGGCCGCTGCATCGATCACTTCCCAAATGTCTACGCCCATGCCCATACACAGCTGCTTCATCTCGTTGACCAGGGCGATGTTCACAGAGCGGTAGATGTTTTCCAGCAGCTTGGTCATCTCTGCCGTGGCGGGAGACGACACCGGTACCGTGCGTTGAAAAATTGCACCATAAAGGCTACACGCGGCTTCCGTGGCCACGGCATCCAGACCGCCGACCACCTTTGGAATGTCCCGACGCGGTACCACCATGTTGCCGGGGTCTTCCCGTTCGGGCGAGAACGCAACCAGAACCCCGCCGATCTCTCCTGGCAATCCCGTTTTCTGCACGGCGACACCACGCTCCTGGCCTGCTTCCGACAAGAGCTTCACGACGATTTCCTCTGTCGTCCCAGGGTAGGTTGTGCTTTCCAGGACCACCAGTTGGCCGGCACGGACATGGGGTGCAATGGACCGCACCGTTGTTTCCACGTAGCTCAAATCGGGCGCGTGGTGATCCGTCAGCGGTGTCGGCACGCAAATCAGAACGGCATCCATATCGGCTACGCGGCTGAAATCCTGCGTTGCCTCAAAACCCTTCGCCTGCGCGGCGGCAATGTGGTCTCTCTCAATGCGCCAGATGTAGCTCTCCCCGCGGTTCAGGGTGTCAACCTTGTTTGTGTCGATATCAAAGCCAGTGACGCGGAAACCTTCGGCAGCGAACAGCAGAGTGAGCGGCAGTCCAACGTAGCCCAGGCCAATAATGCCCACAAGTGCCTGTCGGCTATCGACTCGTGTGCGCCATTGTTCCAGCGTCCTAGTAGTGGTCGGCTCTTGCGACTGCAGTAGTTCTGTTCCGCTCAAGAAGCAATCTCCTGAATTCGTATAACCTCAAGGTCTGCCGTTTGGACTCGAATTTCGCGCGGGGGATTCAGGCAGAGCAGGTTTTGCCGGCTTGCCCGGTATCTAAAAGAGGACTGAAAGCAGAAAATCTTCTACCGGGGATCAACAAACGTCCGCACACTCGCATCCAAGCTATTCGTTACCGTTGGAGGAGATCACAAATGATGAAGAGATTTGTTGCCGTGGCGTGTGCTGCCGCTACCTGTGTAAGCATGGCCGTTGCCGAAGGCTCAAGCGTTGCGAAGTTGAACAGCCGCATTGGAGACGCGCACGCCGTCCTGCACGAGTTGATGGCGACACCTGATAAGGGTATTCCCCTTGATATCGCCGCCAAGGCAACCTGCGTAGCTGTAGTCCCGGGTTTTAAGAAGGGTGCATTTCTTGTCGGCGGCCAGTACGGCCAGGGCTTGGCGACCTGCCGCACACCTAAGGGCTGGAGCGCACCTGTCTTCATCCAGATCACCGGCGCGAGCTTTGGCCTGCAAATTGGCGGACAATCCACGGACCTGGTCCTGGTCGGCACCAGCCACAAGAGCATGGATGCCATGCTGCACGACAAGGTCAAGCTGGGCGGCGATCTCGCTGCATCGGCTGGCCCAGTGGGACGTAACTCGCAGGCAGCCACCACTGCGTTGGCTTCGGCAGAGTTCCTCACCTACTCACGTTCCAAGGGCCTGTTCGCTGGCGTGGATCTTACCGGTGATGTGATCAACCAGAACAACGGCGATACCGAGTCTTACTACGGCAAGGGCATTTCGTACGAGAAGATCCTTTCGGGTAGCGTGCCCACCCCCGCAGGCGCGGCTCACTTTGTGCAGACTGTGAACCAGATGTTCAAGGCTGGCGTCGCCCGCTAAGATCGGTTTCTTAGAAAAGGCACGGCTTCGGCCGTGCCTTTTCTGTTGCACTACGTTCAGACTGGCTTGGCAAACTCGTTCTGATACCACTCCACGGTTCGGCGCAACCCTTCTTCGAATCCGACCGTTGGCTGGTAACCGAAGGCGCTCTTTGCGGCACTGATATCTGCAAGTGAATCTCGTACATCGCCAGGCCTTTCCGGCCCGTGCTGCAGAACAAGCCCGGTTTCGAGCAGTCCCGCAATGACGCGAAAGGTCTCGTTCAGCGTGTGCCGTTCCCCGCAAGCCACGTTGAAGACCCGCCCGGAAACCTTCTCCGCAGGCGCGTCTCCGGCAAGCAGGTTAGCTTGCACCACGTTACTAATGTAGGTAAAGTCCCGGCCCTGTTCCCCGTCGCCGAACACTACCGGGAGTTCCCCCCGTTGCAGCTGCAGGATCCACTTCGCCATCACGCCGGAGTAGGGCGAATCCGGCACCTGGCGTGGTCCGAAAATGTTGAAATACCGCATTGCAACCGTCTCCATCCCGAATACGGCAGCGTAGCTCTGTAGGTAAAACTCGCCTGTCAGCTTTTGCACGGCATACGGCGACAGTGGCTGCGGACGCATGGTTTCCACGCGTGGAAATCCAGGCTGGTTGCCATACGCAGAACTCGAAGCGGCATAAACCACGCGCCGCACACCGGCCAGGCGAGCCGCCTCAAGCAACTCAAACGTGCCGTTGATGTTGTTCCGATGCGACGTTTCCGGGTCTTGGACGCTGCGCGGCACGGAGGGTAACGCAGCCTGGTGGAAGATCAGTTCCACACCTTCGCACGCCCGCCGCAAAGCGTCTCGATCCAACAGCGAAGCCTCGACAAACTCCACACGATCACCCAGGTGGGCGATGTTTTCACGCCGGCCAGTGGTGTAGTCATCGAACCCACACACCCTGTCGCCACGCTCAGCAAGGGCATCCATCAGGTGGGAACCGATAAAGCCAGCCGCACCCGTTACCAAGACTTTTTTCACTCCGTCAGTATCGCAGGCAGCTCAGATCTATAGGCGCGGCCATGCCCTTTACTGCCCGCCAGACGGTACAGGTTTTGCACTCAGGATGCGATAGGAACTGTACTGGATGGTTAACCGCGCGCGCATGCCCAAAGGCAGATTGCTGGTCGACACGGTTGTAGCAGGAAAGTAAAAGTCACCGACCTTCTGAAACTCGCTCGTAAAGGTGCCCTCTGAGATCCACGGCGAGGGATTTACGGCAGGTTTGCCCTGAATACGGACTACGGCGAAGTCGGTCGCCTGTACCCAAACCTTGCCCACGTAGGTAAACTCGCTTGCGGTTCGAGGCACGACCTCCAACACGTAGCAATCACCCAGGGACAGATGTTCCCTGCCCACCAACTGCATGGTGTAGTTCTGCAGGTTGAGTTCGGAAGCCCGCCGGGCACCTTCCGTTGCGGCAGCCGTTTCGGCGTTTATGGCACGTTGAAAAACACTGTCGCGGATCAACTGCGGTCCTGTCGCCAACAGGATGGTGAACTGCTTCGAAGCAGGCGCGGTGAAGGCCATCACGACGGATTCGGTCGCCTCACCTTCGCTCAGCGGTCCCTGGTAAGCCACGGTCATCAACCTGCGGCTTTCATAGGCTGTCAGCGCAGCGTTGCGCCGACTGTTCATCTCGGCCAGACCTGCCGCAATCTTCTGCACCGAAGGCTGCTCGACACGGATCTCCTGCGCCCCCGCCTGATGGAAGAGACCACCACCGGCAAGCTGCACGAAGATCATTGTGGCTAAGAAATACCTCACGCATCCACTCCCATCACCTGTGCGACAGGTGTCTCCACACCCATTGGACGCCTTTGAAAGCTGCGGCGGGAGGTGTTGTACTGGCAGAGACAAGAAGAGCTTTTGACGGTCAACTCAGCCCAGCCGAACCCGTCTGCGTTTAGAGCGTATGAAATAAGCTCGTTTGCAGAGACTCGCAAGTTAAGAGTCTTGCTTGGCCCAAGAGAGTAACAGATCTCACCAGACAGGATGCTTTCGCTTTTGAGCGTGCATAAGATCTCAGGGACGATCTGCATCGACAATTGCGGCATACGTCTGAAACACTGGATATGGTCACATAAAAGTGGTTTCTGGTTGAAGGATTGCGAAATGACACAGCACAACAACGGTTCTTCTCTTCCTGGAGAACCCAGGCTCTCAATCATAATACCGACGTATAACTCCGGTGAAACCATCGTCCGGTGTTTACAAAGTATAGAGATGCAGGTGTTTCAGGACTACGAAATCGTTGTTCAGGACGGACGTTCCACGGACCAGACACTGAAGCTTGTAGCTGACTTTCACCAGGCACATCCCCATCGCACCATCCGGTGCGCCCAGGAGACAGATTCGGGTGTATACGATGCCATGAATAAGGCGATGCAACGTGCCAAAGGAAGATGGTTATATTTCCTTGGGAGCGATGACGAATTATTCAGCCGTAATTGCCTGCAGGAAGTTTTAGGAACTGAATATAGCGAAGAAGTGGGTGTTCTCTATGGGAACGTGCGGATGGTAGATCTTAGTTGTTCCCCGCAGAAGAACTCACTTTACGATGGACCATTTACTCTAAAGAAGCTTCTTTCCCGGAATATTTGTCATCAGTCCATGTTCTATCGAAAAGAGTTGACAGAGCGAGTTGGATTTTACGATCCGAAATACAAGACCTGGGCCGACTGGGACTACAACGTGCGCTCTTGGAGCTGTGCCCTTTTCCGTTACGTCGATGTTACCGTTGCGAACTTTCACCTGGGCGGGTTATCGAGTCAAGATGGAGGAACAGACAAGCAGTTTCTCGCGGATGTTACGAAAAAGGTAATGAGCTTGTTCCACTTGTCGGGGCTTAGCCCTCTGGTGAACACAAAGACGTTTGTCGGCTGGGAAGATGTCAATCAATTGCAACGCCAAAAGTCTTTCGCTTACTACACTTTGGCAAATACGCTACGAACTTCTAGAAATATTTATGAACGATTGGTGAAAAAACTTACCGGGCGAAATAGGTGAAGTACGTGGCGGGCAGCCATCGTAGTACCCGAAAGAGCTCCTGATCCGGCAGCAAGGAAAGCCGCTTGTGGCAAGCCTGTGCTGTTTTCGGCACGCTCCGTAACGCAAAACAAGAGGGTATCCGCTTCTGCTTGATAAAATGGTGTTCAACGAGTGCTGTGGAGCAAAGCCCTAGTAATCTACGCGGGACCTTAACTTTCCTACAGGAAGAGGAGTTGTTTTGAAGAAGGCGTTGATTACAGGAGTTACGGGTCAGGATGGGGCGTATCTGGCGCAGCTTTTGCTGGAGAAGGGTTACGAGG